>NZ_JBQQCD010000007.1:0-315864 GCF_052245555.1 Streptomyces sp. KR80 | reverse complement strand
CCCCCCCCCCCCTCCCCCCCCCCCCTCCCCCCCCCCCCCCCCCCCCCACGGAGGTATCCGTCCGAGTATCGGAACCATGCTCTGGTCCGACCCCGCCGACGAGCCATCCGAGGAGGCGCGCGACGCCGAGGCGATGCTCCGCCGTGCGGGCAAGGTGCTGGCGATCGCAATGATCATTCTCGTGTTCGCGCTCTTCTGAGCCTTGGCACCTCCCCCAGCTACCGCCGGGGGTACCCCCAGGGCTGCCCGGCAGTTTCTATACGCTTGCGGGCATGACCGATCAGCACCCCTCCACCGGACCGGATCGCCGCCGTGCGCTCGTTCTCGCCTCCGCCTCCCCCGCCCGGCTCGAGTTGCTTCGGCGGGCGGG
Source organism: Streptomyces sp. KR80 (assembly GCF_052245555.1). Taxonomy (NCBI): domain Bacteria; kingdom Bacillati; phylum Actinomycetota; class Actinomycetes; order Kitasatosporales; family Streptomycetaceae; genus Streptomyces; species Streptomyces sp. KR80. The sequence continues at coordinate 315,494 of NZ_JBQQCD010000007.1, read as the reverse complement.
CCTGGAGCCCGAGGTGATCGTCAGCGGGGTGGACGAGGACGGGCTCGCCGCCGACTCCCCGGCGCAGCTGGCGCAGGCGCTGGCGGTGGCGAAGGCCACGGCCGTGGCCTCGCTCCTGGCCCACCAGCGGGAAGGTGGCGATGCCGGGCCGGATGCCCTGGTCGTGGGCTGTGACTCGGTGCTGGAACTGGACGGTCAGGCGCTGGGCAAGCCGGCGGACGCCGAGGACGCCACGGCCCGCTGGAAGGCCATGCGGGGACGGTCGGGTGTGCTGCTGACCGGCCACTGCGTGATCGACACCGGGAACGGACGACGGGCATCGGCGACCGCGTCCACCACGGTGCGCTTCGGGGAGCCGACGGACGAGGAGATCACGGCGTACGTCGCGAGCGGCGAACCGCTGCGCGTGGCGGGCGCGTTCACCCTCGACGGGCGCTCCGCCCCCTTCATCGAGGGCGTCGACGGGGACCCGGGCAATGTCATCGGCCTGTCGCTGCCGCTGCTGCGGCGGCTCCTCGCCGACCTGGACGTACGGATCACCGACCTCTGGGTGTGACAGTCCCTCAGCCCCGGTCCTCTCAGGGCGCCGAGCCCGCTTCAGGACCGGAAGTCCCCTCAGGCCGGGTCGGCGGCGGGGGCGGCCGGGGGCGGGGCATCGGCGGGCGGTGCACCACCGGGCTCGCCATCACTCCCGCGCCCGTCGAAGGCGAGCAGTGTCAGCACGATCAGGCCGAGCACGACCATCATGAAGACGAAGGCGGCCCACCCGACCAGGCCGACGGTAAGCATGCCCAGCACGCCGTGCACCACCGCGCAACTGATGAGCAGAATGCGGGCGAAGCGACCGGGAGCGCGGTCGCGGAGGGCGGTCCGGAGCAGCACGACGCCGCAGAACGCCAGGTAGAGGCCGAAGAGGCCGCCCATGATCCAGGTGGAGACGCTCATCGCCGCCGGGTCGAGTCCGGCCAGCGACATGTCCTGCCGGTCCACGGCGATGCCGAGGATCATGTGGATGAGCCCGATGCCGACCGCCTCCAGGAACAACAGCACCGCCGCCACCACGGCCACCGGTCTGCGCGCCACCCCGCCCACCCACTTCCCTCGTGACCACGAACCCCGAAAGACATGGGCACGCTACTAACGGGTAATCCTTCAGGACAAGAGGGAGGGGCCGCTCGCAAAGTTTCCAGTCGCCGTTCGTAGGGATTCCACAAACGTTCAGCGTGCGCAGCAGGTCGTCGGCGCAGAGATGTTGACCACACCGAGGCTCGAGCAGGACGCCGGGCATCCGGGCGTACCGTTGGACGACAAGGAGTTTCGGCCCTTGTGCGGTGACCGGATGACACTCCGTGTGGGCAAGGTCACCCCAGGGGGCGACTCGGCAGGGCGTGTCGGCAGTCCCTAAACTCACGTCGTCCAATTCAGTTTGCGGCGAAGCGCCAAGGAAGGACCCATCGTGCGCAAGGTGCTGATCGCCAACCGTGGCGAGATCGCTGTCCGCGTCGCCCGTGCCTGCCGGGACGCCGGGATCGCGAGCGTAGCCGTCTACGCCGATCCGGACCGGGACGCACTGCACGTCCGCACTGCGGATGAGGCCTACGCACTGGGTGGTGACACCCCGGCCGCCAGCTACCTGGACATGGCCAAAGTCCTTCAGGCAGCGGCCGATTCGGGGGCAGACGCGATCCACCCCGGGTACGGCTTCCTCTCGGAGAACGCCGACTTCGCCCAGGCCGTCATCGACGCCGGGCTGACCTGGATCGGCCCGCCGCCGCAGGCCATCCGTGACCTGGGCGACAAGGTCGCCGCCCGGCACATCGCCCAGCGCGCCGGCGCCCCGCTGGTCGCCGGCACCCCCGACCCGGTATCCGGGGCCGAGGAGGTCGTCGCCTTCGCGCAGGCGCACGGCCTGCCCATCGCGATCAAGGCCGCCTTCGGCGGCGGCGGCCGCGGCCTGAAGGTCGCCCGCACGCTTGAAGAGGTGCCCGAGCTCTACGACTCCGCGGTCCGCGAGGCCGTGGCCGCCTTCGGCCGCGGCGAGTGCTTCGTCGAGCGCTACCTCGACAAGCCCCGGCACGTGGAGACCCAGTGCCTGGCCGACCAGCACGGCAACGTGGTCGTGGTCTCCACCCGCGACTGCTCCCTCCAGCGCCGCCACCAGAAACTGGTCGAGGAGGCCCCGGCCCCGTTCCTGAGCCCCATCCAGAACGCCGAGCTGTACCGCGCGTCGAAGTCCATCCTCAAAGAGGCCGGCTACGTCGGCGCGGGCACGGTGGAGTTCCTTGTGGGCGCAGACGGCACCATCTCCTTCCTCGAGGTCAACACCCGCCTCCAGGTCGAGCACCCGGTCACCGAGGAAGTCACCGGCATCGACCTGGTCCGCGAGATGTTCCGGATCGCCGACGGCGAAGAGCTCGGCTACGACGACCCGGAGATCCGCGGCCACTCCATCGAGTTCCGTATCAACGGCGAGGACCCGGGCCGCAACTTCCTCCCGGCTCCCGGCACCGTCACCCTCTTCAGCCCGCCGAGCGGCCCGGGCGTGCGCCTGGACGCGGGCGTGGAGACCGGTTCGGTCATCGGCCCGGCCTGGGACTCCCTCCTGGCCAAACTGATCGTCACCGGCGCCACCCGCAAGCAGGCCCTCCAGCGGGCCGCCCGCGCCCTGGCGGAGTTCAAGGTCGAGGGCATGGCCACCGCCATCCCCTTCCACCGCGCGGTGGTCGAGGACCGGGCGTTCGCTCCCGAGCTGGACGGCTCGGACGCGCACTTCACCGTCCACACCCGGTGGATCGAGACCGAGTTCGTCAATGAGATCAAGCCGTTCGCGGCTCCGGGCGTGGAGGAGGCCGAGACCGAGACCCGGGAGACCGTCGTCGTCGAGGTGGGCGGCAAGCGCCTGGAGGTCTCCCTCCCCTCCTCCCTGGGTGTCTCGGCGGCTCCGGCCGCGGGTGCGAAGAAGCCGAAGCGGAAGGCGAGCAAGAAGGCCGGCTCGGCGGCGTCCGGCGACGCGCTGGCCTCCCCGATGCAGGGCACCATCGTCAAGGTGGCCGTCGAGGACGGACAGCAGGTCAACGAGGGCGACCTGGTGGTCGTCCTGGAGGCCATGAAGATGGAACAGCCGCTGAACGCCCACCGCTCGGGCACCATCAAGGGCCTCACAGCCGAGGTCGGCGCCAGCATCACCTCTGGCGCCGTCATCTGCGAGATCAAGGACTGACGCGGCCCCGCCCATACCGTACGCACGGGCCCCGGCATCGGATGCCGGGGCCCGTCGCATGCCCGCCCCGCTGTGGGTGGGTCGGGGCCGCGCCTGGGTCAGACGAGGATCGCCGCTGAGGCGGTGGCATGCTGGACCCACGCCCGGAGAGGGAGGACGGCGATGGGGACCCAGACGGCGCGCCCGTCGACGAGGCCCATGCGCGCCGACGCGCGGCGCAACCACGAGCGGCTGCTGACCGAGGCCCGGCAGGCCTTCACCGAGCACGGCACGGAGGCCTCGCTGGAGGACGTCGCCAAGCGCGCCGGCGTGGGCATCGGGACGCTCTACCGTCACTTCCCCAACCGGTATGCCCTGATGGGCGCCGTCTTCCAGAGTGAGGTCGACGCTCTGCTGGCCCGGTCGCACGAGCTGATGGACGCCGAGCAGCCGTGTCGGGCGCTGGTGGAGTGGCTCCGGGCCCTCATCGCCCACGCAAGCACCTATCGCGGGCTGTCCCGGGCGCTGATGGTCGCCTCGCACGATGACAGCTCCGCCCTCGGACGGTGCAGTGTGCCGATGCGCGAGGCGGGGCGCGCGCTGCTCGTACGGGCCCAGGAGGCCGGCTCAGTACGCACCGATGTCGGCATCGCCGACCTGATGCAGCTGACCAACGCCATTGCCCTGGCCGTCGAGGAGAACCCGGACGATCCCGGTCTGGCGGACCGGCTCCTGCAGCTCACGCTCACCGGCCTCAAAGGTCCCCGGACCGAGGCCGGTTGACTCCCGAGGCCGGGATCCTGTCGTGACGGCCGACCGACCGCACCGGGCCCGTACGACCCGGCCCGATCGACCGGCCGGTGCTACCTGCGGCGGGGCGAGAGGTCGGCGATCCGGCCGACCGCGGCCGGCTGCTCGCCGAGCGCGGCCGCGCTGCGGAGCTGCGAACCGCCGGGCCCGGGCGGGTGACTGCGCCGCTGCCCCGGCAGCGGCAGCTCCTCTCCGCCCTGCACACGGCGCGGACGACGGCCCGCCGGACCGTTTCCCCCGCCAGGGCCCGGCCCGGGAGTCGCGGCGCCTTGTCCGGCGACGGCGATCTGGACGCCTTGATCGGCGAGCGCCTGCAGCTCGGTGGCGGCCCGGTCGTCGTGCAGCGGCGGCTCATCCGTCACCAGGCGCGTGATCACATCGGTCGGCACCGTCTGGAACATCGTGTCGGTACCGAGCTTCGTGTGGTCCGCGAGGACCACGACCTCGGCCGCGGCCTGTACGAGCGCCCGGTCCACGCTCGCCGAGAGCATGTTGGACGTGGACAGACCGCGCTCCGCGGTCAGGCCGCTGCCGGAGAGGAAGGCCCGGGACACCCGCAGCCCCTGGAGGGACTGCTCGGCTCCGCTGCCCACCAGGGCGTAGTTCGAGCCGCGCAGGGTCCCGCCGGTCATCACCACCTCGACCCGGTTGGCATGGGCCAGCGCCTGTGCGACCAGCAGGGAGTTGGTGACCACGGTGAGCCCCGGGACCCGCGCGAGCCGGCGGGCCAGCTCCTGCGTGGTCGTACCCGCCCCGACGACGATGGCCTCGCCCTCCTCGACGAGACCGGCCGCAAGGTCGGCGATGGCCGTCTTCTCCGCGGTCGCGGACAAGGATTTCTGCGGGAAGCCGGACTCCCTGGTGAATCCGCCCGGCAGCACCGCACCGCCGTGCCGGCGGTCGAGCAGTCCTTCTGCCTCCAGCGCGCGCACGTCCCGCCGTACGGTCACTTCGGAGGTCTGGACGACGCGGGCGAGCTCACGGAGCGAAACGGCTCCGTTGGCCCGCACCATTTCGAGGATCAATTGGCGACGTTCTGCAGCGAACACGAAACTGACAGTAACCCCAACGACCGTCTGCTTTCAGCAGTTTGCGCCGAATAACAGAAGTTGTTCGCGGCGGCACACCGGAAGTGGTATAGGCGGACTCAGACTTCGCGCTGGGTCTTCCGGGTGTGCAGCTGCCGCGCCGTCTCCGCGATCGAACCCGACAGCGACGGGTACACGGTGAAGGCGTTGGCGATCTGCTCCACCGTCAGATTGTTGTCGACCGCGATCGAGATCGGATGGATCAGCTCGCTCGCCCGCGGCGAGACGACGACACCGCCGACCACGATGCCCGTGCCCGGCCGGCAGAAGATCTTCACGAACCCGTCCCGGATGCCCTGCATCTTCGCGCGCGGGTTGCGCAGCAGCGGCAGCTTGACGACCCGGGCGTCGATCAGTCCGTTGTCCAGGTCTGCCTGCGAGTAGCCCACGGTCGCGATCTCGGGGTCGGTGAAGACATTCGCCGAGACGGTCTTCAGGTTGAGCGGCGCCACCGCGTCGCCCAGGAAGTGGTACATCGCGATCCGGCCCTGCATCGCCGCCACCGACGCCAGTGCGAGGACGCCCGTGACATCACCCGCCGCGTACACGCCGGGCACGCTCGTCCGCGACACCCGGTCGGTCCAGATGTGCCCGGACTCCTTCAGCCGGATCCCGGCCTCCTCCAGGCCCATGTCCGCCGTGTTCGGGATGGACCCGACCGCCATCAGGCAGTGCGTCCCGGTGATCACCCGCCCGTCCGCGAGGGTCACCTCCACCCGATCGCCGACTCTCTTCGCGGACTGCGCCCGCGAGCGCGCCATGACGTTCATGCCGCGCCGCCGGAAGACGTCCTCCAGCACGGCCGCGGCGTCGGGGTCCTCACCCGGCAGCACCCGGTCACGGCTCGAGACCAGGGTCACCTTCGAACCCAGCGCCTGATAGGCCCCGGCGAACTCGGCACCGGTCACACCCGAGCCGACCACGATCAGCTCTTCGGGCAGCTCCTCCAGGTCGTACACCTGGGTCCAGTTCAGAATGCGCTCGCCGTCGGGCAGCGCGTCCGGGATCTCCCGCGGGTGCGCGCCGGTCGCGATCAGCACGGCGTCGGCGACCAGCGTCTCCTCGGATCCGTCGGCCGCCCGTACGACCACCCTCCGCGACCCGTCCGGGGCCTGTGCGGGCTCCAGGTGCCCACGCCCCCGCATCACCCGGCTGCCCGCCCGGGTGACAGAGGCCGCGATGTCGTGCGACTGGGCCAGTGCCAGCCGCTTCACCCGCCGGTTGACCTTGCCCAGGTCGACGCCGACGATGCGCGCGGGCTGGTCGATGTGCGGGGTGTCGTCGGCGACGATGATCCCGAGCTCCTCGTGCGAGGAGTCGAAGTTGGTCATCACCTCGGCGGTGGCGATCAGCGTCTTCGACGGCACGCAGTCGGTGAGCACCGACGCCCCGCCCAGACCGTCGCAGTCGACGACGGTCACCTCCCCGCCGAGCTGGGCGGCCACCAGCGCCGCCTCATAGCCGCCGGGTCCGCCACCGATGATCACGATCCGAGTCACGTACTCCATTGTCCCGCACCCGCCCGGGCGCGCTCCCGCCGGGGCCCCCGGCGCCCGCGGGAAAGCCGGACGACGCTCACGTACTCTCGAATCATGTCGCTCTACGCCGCGTACGCCGGCAACCTCGACGCGCGGCTGATGTCCCGCCGCGCTCCGCACTCGCCGCTGCGTGGGACGGGCTGGCTCAACGGCTGGCGGCTCACCTTCGGCGGGGAGCAGATGGGCTGGGAGGGAGCCCTGGCCACAATCGTCGAGGCGCCCAGCGCTCAGGTCTTCGTCGCGCTCTACGACATCGCTCCGATGGACGAGGAGTCCATGGACCGCTGGGAGGGCGTGGGGCTCGACATCTACCGCCGCATGCGGGTCCGCGTGTACACCCTGGAGGGCGACGAGGCGGCGTGGGTCTACGTCCTGAACGGCTACGAGGGCGGGCTGCCGTCGGCGCGCTATCTGGGCGAGATCGCCGACGCGGCGGAATCGGCGGGCGCGCCGCACGACTACGTGATGGAGATCCGCAAGCGCCCGTGCTGACCCGCTCGCCGCAGCGGCCGCCCCCGCGCCGGCCCCCGGGCCCGGACCGATGGCGCAGCCACCACGCGCCCCGCCCGACGAGCCACCCTCCCCCTGGGGGTACTCCCCCTGGGGCTCCCCATGCCGCAGGCCAGGGGCCTACCTCCCCCAGCTACCGCTGGGTTCGCCCCCAGGGCGGTGTCCCCACCGGCCTTCAGCCGGAGACCTGCCGCGGAGCGGCCCGGTGATCGGACCCGTTCGTGCAGAGCTACGCCCCCACGCCCCCGAGACGTCGGAACGTCCGAAACATCTGACCCCTCAGCGGAGGCGTCTACGCGCGTAGGCGAATACGGGTTACCCTCATGCGCGTGAACGCTTCTGATACCCCGGACAACCCCGGCGCTCCCGACGCCGACGCCGCCGCCGCCCGCCTGCGCGAGCTCACCGGTGCCGAGAGCCACGACGTCGTGCTCGTCATGGGCTCCGGCTGGGTCCCCGCCGCCGAGGCGCTCGGGGCGCCGGACCACGAGTTCCAGGTCACCGAGCTCCCCGGCTTCCCGCCGCCCGCCGTCGAGGGCCACGCCGGCAAGGTCCGCTCGTACACGATCGGGAACAAGCGCGCGCTGGTCTTCCTCGGTCGCACGCACTTCTACGAGGGCCGCGACGTCGCCGCCGTCGCGCACGGCGTTCGCACGGCCGTCGCCGCCGGCTGCAAGACCGTCGTCCTGACCAATGGCTGCGGCGGCCTCCGGCCCGGCATGCGCCCCGGTCAGCCGGTCCTGATCAGCGATCACATCAATCTCACCGCCGCCTCCCCCATCGTGGGCGCCAACTTCGTCGATCTCACCGACCTCTACTCGCCGCGCCTCCGCGCTCTGTGCAAGGAGATCGACCCGACCCTCGAAGAGGGTGTGTACGTGCAGTTCCCCGGCCCCCACTACGAGACGCCCGCCGAGATCAACATGATCCGCACCATGGGCGCCGACCTCGTGGGGATGTCTACGGTGCTCGAGGCCATCGCCGCCCGCGAAGCCGGTGCCGAGGTGCTGGGCATCTCCCTGGTGACCAATCTCGCCGCCGGCATGACGGGCGAGCCGCTCAACCACGAAGAGGTGCTCCAGGCGGGCCGCGACTCCGCGACCCGGATGGGCAGCCTGCTCGCCCAGGTCCTGGGCCGGATCTGAGCAGCGGCTGGGGCACTCCCCTTGAGGGAGTGCCCCCAGAGGGAGGTCCGGACAGATCCGATGCCCGGTGACAGACCCGGGCCGCCGCCGGGTAGGGATCCCGCACCCGCGTCCTCACTCGAACCCGCACTGCACCCGTTCGCCACGGGCCCCCTGGCTTCGCCGGGGGGGAGGTCCCCACGGCGAGCGTCCCGTACCGGACAGGAGCATCACCGTGGCAACCGACACAGCGGAGCTGATCCGCCAGGCCCGCGCCTGGCTGGCGGAGGATCCGGACCCGGAGACCCGTGACGAGCTGGGCAGGCTGCTCGACGAGCTGGATCCGGCGGATGTCGAGAACGGCGTCGAGAGCGCGCAGCTCGCCGAGATCGCCGAGCGCTTCGCCGGCACCCTCCAGTTCGGCACGGCCGGACTGCGCGGGGAACTCGGTGCGGGCCCCATGCGAATGAACCGCGCGGTCGTCATCCGCGCCGCCGCCGGTCTGGCCGCCTACCTCCGCAAGCACGGGGCCGCCACCGGAGACGACGGAGCCGGCCTGGTCGTCATCGGCTATGACGCCCGCTACAAGAGCGCCGACTTCGCGCGCGACACCGCCGCCGTGATGGTCGGCGCGGGACTGCGGGCCACGCTGCTCCCCCGCCCGCTGCCCACCCCCGTGCTCGCCTTCGCCGTCCGGCATCTCGGTGCGGTCGCGGGCGTCACCGTCACCGCGAGCCACAACCCGCCGCGCGACAACGGCTACAAGGTCTACCTCGGTGACGGCTCTCAGATCGTGCCGCCCGCCGACGGCGAGATCGCCGCGGAGATCGCGGCCGTCGGCGCTCTCGCGGACGTACCCCGCCCGGCCGAGGGCTGGGAGGTCCTCGGGGACGAGGTCGTGGAGGCCTACCTGGCCCGTACGGACGCCGTCCTGACGCCCGGTTCCGCCCGGGACGTACGGGTCGTCTACACACCCCTCCACGGTGTCGGCAAGGACACCCTCACCGCGGCCTTCGACCGCGCCGGCTTCCCCCCGCCCACGGTCGTCGCCGAGCAGGCGGACCCGGACCCGGCGTTCCCCACAGTGGCCTTCCCCAACCCTGAGGAGCCGGGGGCGATGGACCTCGCCTTCGCCGCCGCCCGGTCCGCGCGGCCGGACATCGTCATCGCCAACGACCCCGACGCCGACCGCTGCGCCATCGCCGTACCGGACGCCACCGCGGAGGGAAGCTGGCGGATGCTCCGCGGCGACGAGGTCGGCGCGCTGCTGGCCACGCACCTCGTCCACAAGCGGGCCCGCGGGACCTTCGCGACGACAATCGTCTCGTCCTCCCTGCTGGCCCGGATCGCGGACGCGGCGGGGCCGGAGGTCGGTTACGACGAGACACTCACCGGCTTCAAGTGGCTCGCCCGGGTCGACGGCCTGCGCTACGGCTACGAGGAGGCACTCGGATACTGCGTCGATCCGTCCGGCGTCCGCGACAAGGACGGGATCACCGCCGCACTGCTCGTCGCCGAACTGACGGCCGAGCTCAAGCAGAAGGGCCGCACCCTCTCCGATCTGATCGACGACCTCGCGGTCGAGTACGGCCTGCACGCCACCGACCAACTGTCCGTACGGGTGGCGGATCTGTCGCTGATCGCCGCGGCGATGCAGCGGCTGCGCGAGCAGCCGCCGACCGCGCTCGCCGGGCTGACCGTCACCTCGGCGGAGGACCTCACCCACGGCTCCGACCGGCTCCCGCCGACGGACGGACTCCGCTACCACCTGGCCGGGGACGACGAGCGGGGCGTGCAGACGGCGCGCGTCGTCGTCCGCCCGAGCGGCACGGAACCGAAGCTGAAGTGCTACCTGGAGGTGGTAGTTCCAGTCGCGGCCCAGGACGCCTTGGAGAAGGCCCGCACGACCGCGGCCACCGTCCTGGCCGCGCTCACAACGGACCTGTCGTCCGCAGCCGGAATCTCCGAAATCTGACGCCCACTCCGCCGAGCGCCCCGGCAGCGGCACAGCGCACCTCCGGCCACCCGCCTCGGCCGTGCACCTCAGATTTCAGCCCTCAGCTAAGGCCCGGCGGCTGCCAGGCCGAGCGCGCCCGCTGCCGGGCGCAGCTGGCGTCGTACTCATGTTGCGGTGAGAAGCTCCCAGGCCGCCCGGCCGTCGTCGCCGTTTCCTTTGAGCTCACGCCAGTACGGGGATGCTCCACTCAGTTTCTTCGCCGCCTGGAGCAGCCGCTTGCGGTCCTTCGGCGTCAGGGCTTCCGCGAGTGCGAATGGGTCCTCTACGAGACTGCAGAGGAAGGCCAGATCCCGCACGTGCCGCTCCGGCTCCTTGTTGTCGACCATGGCGCCAACAGCCTTACCCACAATGGCCCCGAGCAAGTTCGGGCGGGGCACGTCCGCCTGTCTGCCGTCGTACGAAACCGGCACCAACTCACTGCGTGACAATGCCTGCGACGCACCAGGGGCCGGAAAGGCGCGACCCTGACGGCTCGTGCTCACATCCGCGGCGGGGCCCAGCCCTTCGGGCACGAGCACGTCCACCGATGCGCCACGTGTATCGAAATCGACGGCGACGTTAGTCCCCGGCTTCACGTAGCGGTGCATCAGGCCGTTCGGTCCCGGGTCCCCCGCGGGAACCAGACCGAGATGCGTGAGAGCTCGCACCATCCGGCGTATCCCGCGGGGATCGGCCCGGACATCGACGACCGTGTCGATGTCCGTGGAGACGCGCGGCGACGGACGGCCACGCTGGAGACCGTGCAACATCACCATCTGGCCGCCAACCAGCGTCCACGGGGCATCGACCGCACCGGCGAGGTCCAACAGGAGCTGCCACAAGTCGTCTGTCGCACCTGCGAGTGGCGGCAGTCGGATCGGCGCGATCTCCAATCGCGCCATGCCTTCAGTCACGCAGTCCCTCGTTCCTGAACGGGAAAACCTGTTCCAGCAGACTCGAATAGAGCTTGCGAGCAGTACGGCGCGAGCGTTCGTCTCCCGCCTCCCATAGATCAAGTGCGACGACCGCCCGACCGGGGCTTTCATAGAACGGCCACACGCCCTGTGGCACCTTCACCACGGCGTTCGCATCCTGTCGAGCCACGGGGCGCAGCGCTAGCTTCCGCATCGCGCGGGCCGCGTCATCCCTGTGCAGGTAGACCTCCACCCGGCTCGGGTCCACGATGTCCTGCCCAGGCGCGGAAGCGCCTGCGGGCACCGCCCCGTCGAAGGCGAGCAGCCTGGGCAGCGCAGCCGGATGGCCGCGCAGCCACAGCACCTCATTGCGACGGCGCACCCAATGAGCGACCTGGGCGACCGGCGGCCGTGCACGCAGACGCGCACGCAGCCTGGACCGTTCGGTAGCCGTGAGCCAGGGGGCACGCCCGCCATCGAGGAGGTCGAGAAGCCCCCAGGCGATCCGGCCGGCCATCGGCCGGCCAGTCCGCCGGCCGCCCCTCAGTTCGTCCGCGTCCGCCGACTCAACCACCCAGCGTCCGCCAATGAGCCGGGCAGGGAGTTTCCCGGAGTGAATCAGCGCGAGCACCCGCTGACGCGAGACTCCGAGCCGCTCGGCCACTTCAGAAACCGAGAGCTCCATCACCACACCGCCTCTTGACTCTTCCCTTGCCAATCGACAATAGATCAGGCAACCGGTTGACGCTTATATTGTCACTTGGCAACGGATGAGTCAATCGACTACGAAGGCGGCTGGCTGCCGCAATCACCACGTCAACCTGGGCGAACTGCGCTTCAACAGCGTGTCAGGTGCGTCGGCGGCCAGCGCCACGCGTCACACGATGGCGAGGAGAATCGCGAGCAGCACCCCGCCGACCGCGCTCGGCGCGATGATCTCGTACGCCCAGCGCACCGTCGGCGCGCCCTGCGCCGTCTCGTCCGAGGCGTGACGCTCCACGAGCTCGCGCAGTTCGTGGACGGCCTGGTCGGAGGGCGCGCGGTGGCCGGACGTGTCGGAGGCGGCAGCCGGGGCGGGCGTCCGGCCGTGCGGGGCCGGGGACGCGGCGCGTGCGGCCTGGCGGGCGGCGCGCTTGCGGGCGCGGAGGGAGACCGGGATCGACCACAGCTGGTAGGTGCGGCCGCCCGCGACGACCTCGCTGGAGTACCTCGCGCGGACGTCCTCGACCGATCCCCAGGGGAGCGTGATCGTGCGGAACGGATTGCGCACGCGGAGCCGGTGTTCGCCCGCGTAGACGACGGGCCGGAGGGTGTACGCGACGACCAGCGGCACGACGAACAGCAGCCCGGCCAACGCGAGCCACGGCGTACGCCCCTCGCCGCGGATGATCGCGTCGCCGCCGAGCCAGGCGGCGAGCCCGAGCAGCAGCACACCGCCGGCGAGCGCGGCGGGCGAGCGGTAGGCACGGTCGGCATACGTGGGGGCGGCGTCGGGGGCGGTGGAGTCGTCCGGGCTCGTCATGGAGCCGATTCTGCCCGATCGTTCGGATGCCGGGGATTGCGGTCCGGCATCGGATCGCAGGCGCGGCGGCGGAGTTGACCGGCAGAGGCGGGGGTGACACTGGCTACGCGCGTAGATATGCTCGGCTGGTGACCATGCCCACCACAGTTCCCGCATACGGCACCGAAGCCGCGGAGCGCCTCGCGTCGATGGCGGACGTCACCGCATCCGACGCCGCGCTGCGCCGTTTCCTGCACGGTCTGCCGGGCGTCGACGCGGTCGGCCTGCAGGCCCGCGCCGCGACCCTCGGCACCCGCTCGATCAAGACCACGGCGAAGGCATACGCCATCGACCTGGCGATCTCGATGATCGACCTGACGACCCTGGAGGGCGCGGACACCCCGGGCAAGGTCCGGGCGCTCTGCGCTAAGGGCGCGGCCCCGGACCCCACCGACCGCACCGTCCCCAAGGTTGCGGCGATCTGCGTCTACCCCGACATGGTGGCCACCGCCAAGGAGGCGCTGCTCGACGGCGGCGCCCCGGACATCCATGTCGCGTCCGTCGCGACCGCCTTCCCCTCGGGCCGGGCCGCGCTGCCCGTCAAACTCGCCGACGCCCGTGACGCGGTCGCAGCCGGTGCCGACGAGATCGACATGGTGATCGACCGGGGCGCGTTCCTGTCCGGCCGCTACCTCGAGGTCTTCGAGGAGATCAGGGCCGTGAAGGAGGCCTGCCGCCGCGCGGACCGCAGCGCCGCCCACCTGAAGGTGATCCTCGAGACCGGCGAGCTCCAGACGTACGACACCGTGCGCCGGGCCTCCTGGCTGGCCATGCTCGCGGGCGCGGACTTCATCAAGACCTCCACCGGCAAGGTCGCGGTCAACGCCACCCCGCCGGTCACCCTCCTGATGCTCGAGGCCGTCCGCGACTTCCGGGACGCCGTGGGTGTACAAGTGGGAGTGAAGCCCGCGGGCGGCATCCGCACCACCAAGGACGCCATCAAGTACCTGGTGATGGTGAACGAGACGCTGGGCGACGACTGGCTGACGCCGGACTGGTTCCGCTTCGGCGCGTCCAGTCTCCTCAACGATCTGCTGATGCAGCGCCAGAAGCTGAACACCGGGCGCTACTCCGGTCCCGACTACGTGACGGTGGACTGATCCGATATGAGCCCAGTTTTCGATTACGCTCCCGCACCCGAGTCCCGGGCCATCGTCGACATCGCACCGTCCTACGGGCTCTTCATCGACGGCGAATTCACTTCGGGCCACGACGGCAAGGTCTTCAAGACGGTCTCCCCGTCCTCCGAGGAGGTCCTCTCCGAGGTCGCCCACGCGAACGCCGAGGACGTCGACCGCGCGGTGAAGGCCGCCCGTAAGGCGTTTTCGACCTGGTCCGCCCTCCCGGGCTCCGAGCGCGCCAAGTACCTCTTCCGGATCGCCCGCATCATCCAGGAGCGCTCGCGCGAGCTGGCCGTGCTGGAGTCCCTCGACAACGGCAAGCCGATCCGGGAGTCCCGCGACGCCGACCTCCCCCTCGTCGCGGCGCACTTCTTCTACTACGCCGGCTGGGCCGACAAACTCGACCACGCCGGTTACGGGAAGGACCCCCGGCCGCTCGGCGTGGCCGGCCAGGTCATCCCGTGGAACTTCCCGCTCCTGATGCTGGCGTGGAAGATCGCCCCGGCTCTGGCCACCGGCAACACGGTGGTCCTGAAGCCCGCCGAGACCACCCCGCTCTCCGCCCTGTTCTTCGCGGACATCTGCCGGCAGGCCGGCCTCCCCAAGGGCGTCGTCAACATCATCACCGGTGACGGTTCCACCGGCGCCGAGCTGGTCGCCCACCCCGATGTGAACAAGGTCGCCTTCACCGGTTCCACCGAGGTCGGCAAGGCCATCGCGCGTACGGTGGCGGGCACGGACAAGAAGGTCACCCTCGAACTGGGCGGCAAGGCAGCCAACATCGTCTTCGACGACGCTCCGATCGACCAGGCCGTCGAGGGCATCGTGGGCGGCATCTTCTTCAACCAGGGCCACGTGTGCTGCGCCGGCTCCCGCCTCCTCGTCCAGGAATCCGTCCAGGAGGAGCTGCTGGACGCTCTCAAGCGCCGGATGGCCACACTGCGCGTGGGCGACCCGCTCGACAAGAACACCGACATCGGCGCGATCAACTCCGCTGAGCAGCTCGGTCGTATCACGGCGCTGGCCGAGGCGGGCGAGGCGGAGGGCGCCGATCGCTGGGCTCCGCCGTGCGAGCTGCCGTCCTCGGGCTACTGGTTCGCACCGACCCTCTTCACCGGCGTCACTCAGGCGCACCGCATCGCGCGCGAGGAGATCTTCGGCCCGGTGCTGTCGGTGCTGACCTTCCGCACCCCGGCCGAGGCAGTGGAGAAGGCGAACAACACGCCGTACGGCCTGTCCGCGGGCATCTGGACGGAGAAGGGCTCGCGCATCCTGTGGATGGCCGACAAGCTCCGGGCCGGAGTCGTGTGGGCCAACACGTTCAACCAGTTCGACCCGGCATCGCCCTTCGGCGGTTACAAGGAGTCGGGCTTCGGCCGCGAGGGCGGCCGCCACGGGCTGGAGGCCTACCTCGTCCCGTCGAAGCCGAAGGCGAGCGAGAAATGACAGCAGTTGAGCGACTGTCCGTCTTCAAGACCTACAAGCTGTTCATCGGGGGCAGGTTCCCCCGGTCCGAGAGCGGACGGGTGTACGAGGTGACGACAGCGACATCAGCCGCTGGCGCGGCGGGCAAGGGCGCGTGGCTGGCGAATGCGCCGCTCGCCTCCCGCAAAGACGCGCGAGACGCGGTCGCCGCCGCCCGCAAGGCCTTCAGCGGCTGGTCGGGCGCCACCGCCTACAACCGCGGCCAGATCCTCTACCGCATCGCCGAGATGCTGGAGGGCCGCCGCGATCAGTTCGTCGCCGAGGTCGCGGACGCGGAGGGGCTGCGCAAGGCCAAGGCGACGGCGCAGGTGGACGCGGCCATCGACCGCTGGGTCTGGTACGCGGGCTGGTCGGACAAGATCGCCCAGATCGCGGGCTCCGCCAACCCGGTCGCGGGTCCGTTCTTCAACCTCTCCACCCCCGAGCCGACCGGTGTCGTGGCCGTCCTGGCGCCACAGGAGTCGTCCTTCCTGGGCCTGGTGTCCGTGATCGCCCCGGTGATCGTCTCCGGCAACACGGTCGTAGTGGCGGCGAGCGAGCGGGCTCCGCTCCCCGCGCTGTCCCTGGGCGAGGTGCTGGCGACCTCCGATCTGCCGGTCGGCGTGGTCAACGTCCTGTCGGGCCGGACCGCGGAGATCGCGGCGCCGCTCGCCGCCCACCAGGACGTCAACGCGATCGACCTCGCGGGCGCCGACGCCGGCTTGGCGAAGGAACTCGAGACGGCGGCGGCCGAGAACCTCAAGCGCGTGCTGCGCCCCACCCATGAGGACTGGGCGGCCGATCCCGGCACCGACCGGCTCCTGGCCTTCCTCGAGACCAAGACGGTGTGGCACCCGATCGGACTCTGACCGCACGCGGCGGCCTGCTGACGCGTCTGCTGACATGCCGTGGCCCCGCCGCCCTTCCGGGTCGGCGGGGCCAGGTGTGTCACCTCGACACTGTGCGCCGCACCGGCGCATCGCCGCCCGGCAGCGTGCGGACGGTCGGCCCCACGATCGGCAGACCGCCCACCGTCACCCCGCGCGCAATGGGTCCGGTGATCGCATTGGTGCCGATCGGCTTGAAGTCGGCGACCTGGGTTCCGACGCCGTTGCTGAGCGGATTCACACCGGTGTTGGCCAGCGGGTTGAGCGGGAGGCGGGTGACCGGGCGTACGACGCCGTAGTGCACCCCCGTGAGCAGCGCGGTGCCCGGGTTGGAAACCGCTGAGGTGTCGAGCTGGCCGACGGGCGTCGCCAGCTTCGGGGGTTCCGCCGGCGGCGCGGGCGCCGCGCTCGCGGTTGCCGCAGCGCCGGCGACGAGAGCCGTACCGGCCGCCGCCACGAGTCCGGCGCACAGCAGCGTGCTCTGGAGCCGACCGGCCTCGGGAGCCTTGGATGGAGTGTCAGAGGCCATGAGCCACCTGCCATGATGTCGTTTGGGTAACTGAACGACAACGCAGAGTAGCGCAAACTGGCCTCGAGGGGATTGATGTTGGCCCCTGCGGGTCGCAAGCCCGCACTGGTGCGCGAGAATGGTGTTCCGTGAACTCCCACCCTCGTCACGCTCGCGTCGTGCTGCTGACGGGCCCTTCGGGCTCCGGCAAGTCGTCCCTCGCCGCCCGCACCGGGCTGCCCGTGCTCCAGCTCGACGACTTCTACAAGGAGGCAGGGGATCCGACGCTGCCCCTCCTCCCCGACGGCTCGGGTACGGACTGGGACTCGCCGCAGTCGTGGCACGCCGACGCGGCGGTGGAGGCGATCGAAGCGCTGTGCCGTACGGGGCGTACGACCGTGCCGGTGTACTCCATCGCCAGCAGCGCGCGGATCGGCGAGGAGGCGCTCGACATCGGTCACGCGCCGCTGTTCATCGCGGAGGGCGTCTTCGCCGCGGACATCGTCGACCGGTGCCGGGAGCTGGACCTGCTGGAGGACGCACTGTGTCTGCGCGGCCGGCCGGCCGTCACCTTCCGCCGACGGCTGCTGCGGGATCTGCACGAAGGCCGGAAGTCGGTACGCGTGCTGGTGCGGCGGGGCTGGCGGCTGATGCGCGCGGAGCGCGGAATCGTCGCACGCCAAACGGCGCTCGGCGCCCACCCATGCGGCAAGCAGGAAGCGTACGCCCGTATCGTCACCGCGGCCGCCGAGCAGGCACCCATGGCGATTCAGCCCGCGAGCACAGCAACCACCAATTGAGGAACCCCGACGGCGAGTAACCAGGCCCGCGAGAGCGGCGCCGGTTTAGGCGCAAAGGCGTGACCGAGCAGCCCCCCCGGGCCACTCGGTCACGCTTCCTCCCCACCGCCCTACCCCCGGTGGGGCGGTCCCCCGTTCCCCCGTCACCTGCCCCTCCCCCGATGGGCAGGCGCCCCTTTTCCCCCGTACCCCCCGCCCTCAGGCGACCAGTTCGCCGAAGGACTCCTCCTCGCTCCGTCCGAAGCTCAGGACCTCGTCGTCCCGCAGTCGGCGCAGCGAGCGCCAGATGCTGCTCTTCACCGTGCCGACGCTGATGTTCAGGATGTCCGCGATCTCCGGGTCCGTACGACCCTCGTAGTAGCGCAGGACGAGCATGGTGCGCTGCAGTTCGGGAAGCCGGGCCAGGGCCTGCCAGAGCACGGCGCGCAGCTCGGTGCCGCGCATCGCGTCCTGGTCGCCGACCGTCTCCGGCAGTTCCTCGGTCGGGTACTCGTTGAGCTTGCGCCGACGCCAGGCACTGATGTGCAGGTTCGTCATGGTGCGCCGCAGATAGCCGCCGACGGCGCCCTTGTCGCTGATCCGGTCCCACGCGCGGTAGGTCGAGAACAGGGCGCTCTGCAGCAGGTCCTCGGCCTCGTGGCGGTCGCCGGTCAGGTGGTAGGCGGTCGCGTACAGGGAGGCGCGGCGCTCCTGCACATAGGCGGTGAACGCCGCTTCCGCGTCCACGATCTCCGGCACGCTGGTCCGCTTCCCCGTTCCCTCCCTGGACGACGCTCCCCCGTTGCTCCCGCGCCCCCCGTCACGTACCACGATCGAGTCGATCGCCACCATGAAAGGGAGCTTCGTGCGCCCGGTTCCGCGGACGCAGCTGCCCACTCGCTTGTCCCCCGGGCCCCGTCCGGGAGCCCTTCCCCCCAGCACGCTGTCCGCGGAACCGGACTTCTCCGCGCTCCGCCCGACGCCGTGCAGACGCGTGACAACTGCGCTGTTAGCGGTGCTCTGCAGTGTGCTCATCTCGCGCCCCCCGCCGGTGGAGTCAGCTGGTTTGTCGTCGTCCCGGGTGGTCGGCTTTCCCGGTGCCAAAAGACTGCCGCGCCAGTTTCATCGCGCTGTCCGCCGACTGTCACAGACCTGTCACAGGGGATCGTCAACTGCCCGGTAACGAGGGGGGTCTCGCCCCGGTCTCGCCCCGTCCGGGGCACTGCGGTCGTCGGTCGCGGCGTCCGGCGCCGCCTCCCCGAGGCAGCCGAACGCGATGACGGCGATATGCGATGTATGCCCACTTCTGCCCCGATAGGAGCGATGGCCCTCGAGGGTTCGGGGGTTGGCCCGGACCGAGAGAGTTGGGCCAGAATGACCAGCGTGCCATTCCTGTTGCTGATCGAGGACGATGACGCCATCCGTACGGCCCTCGAACTCTCCCTGTCTCGCCAGGGCCACCGCGTGGTGGCCGCGGCCACAGGCGAGGACGGCCTGAAGCTGCTGCGCGAGCAGCGGCCCGACCTGATCGTGCTGGACGTGATGCTGCCCGGTATCGACGGGTTCGAGGTGTGCCGCCGGATCAGGCGTACCGACCAGCTGCCGATCATCCTGCTGACCGCGCGGAGTGACGACATCGACGTCGTGGTCGGGCTGGAGTCCGGCGCGGACGATTACGTGGTCAAGCCCATCCAGCCGCGGGTGCTCGACGCCCGTATCCGCGCGGTGCTGCGCCGCGGGGAGCGGGAGTCCAACGACTCGGCGACGTTCGGCAGCCTGGTCATCGATCGCTCGGCGATGACCGTCACCAAGAACGGCGAGGACCTCCAGCTGACGCCGACCGAGCTGCGGCTGCTGCTGGAGCTGAGCCGCCGACCGGGTCAGGCGCTGTCACGCCAGCAACTGCTGAGGCTGGTGTGGGAGCACGACTACCTCGGCGACTCGCGGCTGGTCGACGCGTGCGTGCAGCGACTGCGGGCGAAGGTCGAGGATGTGCCGTCGTCCCCGACGCTGATCCGTACGGTCCGCGGCGTCGGCTACCGGCTGGACACTCCGTCGTGAGCGACGCACGAGCGGCCGCCGGGCTGCAGACAGCGACGAGAGCTGCACCTCTGCGCCGCTCGGGCGGAGAAGCGAAACAGAAAAGCGCCGTGAGCGCCGGCCCTCCCCGGGGGTGCCCGCGCGGCATAGGGAAAGAGACGGCGGAGTGACGGTGCAGCCGGCGCCTCCCGGCCGGGTGCGCGGCTGGGCGGCGAGCCTGTTGCGGCTGACCAGCCTGCGGCTGCGACTGGTGGTCGTCTTCGGGCTCGTCGCGCTGACCGCGGCCGTGTCGGCGTCCGGCATCGCGTACTGGCTGAACCGGGACGCCGTGCTGACCCGTACGCAGAACGCCGCTCTGAACGACTTCCGCAAGTCGCTGGAGGACAACGCCGGCTCGCTGCCGAAGCGCCCGCCCTGCGATCTGCTCAAGGACGCCGCGGGCCGGATGGCCGGCACCACTCAGCACTACGAGGTCGTGCTGATCGACAAGGAGCAGGACGGCAGCTATTGCGCCGCGCCCTCGGACTCCACGGTCTTCGCCCTGAACGTGGTCCCGGAGACGCTGCAGACGGCGGTGAACGAGAGGCGCCCCGATGACGCGGGCACCGGGGGCGACGGAATGCCGTACCACCTGTACTGGCAGCGGATCACCGTGGACGGCGACCCCTTCCTGGTCGGTGGCGCGAAGGTGATCGGCGACGGCCCGACCGGCTACATGCTCAAGTCCCTGGCATCCGAGCGCGACGATCTGAACTCGCTGGCCTGGTCGCTGGGCATCGCCACCGCACTCGCCCTGGTCGGCTCGGCCCTGCTCGCCCAGGCGGCGGCGTCGACGGTGCTCCGCCCGGTGCAGCGGCTCGCGGAGGCGGCGAAGCGGCTCGGGGAGGGCAAGCTCGACACCCGGCTGCGGGTGTCGGGCGCTGACGAGCTCGCCGATCTGTCGCGGACGTTCAACAGCACCGCGGAGTCCCTGGAGAAGCGGGTCGAGGAGCTGAGCGCGCGGGAGGCCGCGAGCCGGCGCTTCGTCGCGGACATGTCCCACGAGCTGCGCACCCCGCTGACGGCGATCACGGCCGTGACCGAGGTGCTGGAGGACGAGGCCGACAACCTCGACCCGATGATCGCCCCGGCGGTCCATCTGGTGGTGACGGAGACCCGGCGGCTGGGCGACCTGGTGGAGAACCTGATGGAGGTCACCCGGTTCGACGCGGGCACGGCCCGCCTGGTGCTGGACGACGTGGACGTCGCCGACCAGGTGACGGCATGCATCGACGCCCGGGCCTGGCTGGACGCGGTCGAGCTGGACGCCAAGCGCGGGATCGTGGCGCGGCTGGACCCGCGACGGCTCGATGTGATCCTGGCGAATCTGATCGGGAACGCGCTGAAGCACGGGGGCTCCCCGGTGCGCGTGGCGGTCCGGACGGTCGCCGAGGGCACGCCCGAAGCCGAGCTGATCGTCGAGATCAGGGATCACGGCCCCGGCATCCCCGAGGACGTGCTGCCGCACGTCTTCGACCGCTTCTACAAGGCGAGCGCCTCCCGGCCGAGGTCCGAGGGCAGCGGCCTGGGCCTGTCCATCGCGTTGGAGAACGCCCACATCCACGGCGGTGACATCACCGCGAGCAACTCGGCGGAGGGCGGTGCCGTGTTCACCCTTCGGCTGCCCATGGACGCTCCCTCCGCACGCCCCTTCGGCGCGGTGGAAGAGCCCGGGACGGCGCCGGGCGAGAGCGGCGACAGCGACGGAGGGGGACGATGAGGCGGGGGCTGCCCGCCGCCGCTGCGGTGGTGGTCGCGTTGACCGCGCTCGGTTCCGGAGGCTGCGGCATCCGCGGCACATCCGTGCCCGTGGACGCCGGGCCCGCACCCTCGCGCGCCTCCTGCGAGGTGTCCGGGGACCGCGCGTCGGCGGATGGCTCGGGGGACGCCACGGGTGTCCAGGTCCATCTGATCTGCAGCACGCAGATTCTGTCGGTGGACCGTACGGTGCGGGTGCCGGCGGATGTGATCGCCCGGGACCCGGGGCAGGCCGCGCGCGCCCTGCTGCAGGAGTTGCAGAAGGAGCCGACCGTCCCCGAGAAGGAGGCCGGATTCTCCAGCGAGGTCCCGGACTCCCTGGCGGTGGACGGACCGCGCGAGGGGGACCCGGAGCAGACACTGCGGCTGAGCAGGTCCCCGGACGAGCTCCCGGCCTACGCACTCGCCCAACTGGTCTGTACGTTCGCGGAGGCGCCCGCGACGGGCGAGGACCACGCCGTCGTACTCGGGGGGCCTGCGGACGACGCTCCCGAGCGCTACCGGTGCACGGAGAGCCTGCGCTCCCGGCCGGATGCACCACCGGCCCTCGGCGTCCCCGTGGACTGAGCGCCGGACGGCCCGGCCCTACTGGTAACTCATCAGTAACCATGGGGCGACAGCGGGAAGTAGGCAGCCGCCGTCGGAACCGGGGCCGAGGCGACCGCGTCCTCTTGTGCGTGCAGCGTCATGGCCCCGGCGGCATCCCCATCTACCTCCGCGTGACGGGACTCGTGCTTCTCGTCGCGCATCTGCTGCTCGTCGCCTGGGTCGCGCTGCGTCCACTGTCCGTGCCCTGGGTGGCACCGGAGAATCTCCGGCCGCTGGCCACGATCCGTACGGAACTCGCACAGGGCCTCTGGGAGGCGGCCCACAGCCTGGCTCCCCAGCTGCTGCTGCTCGCTCCGCTCGGGGTGCTGCTCCCAGTGGTCACCGGCCGCGTCGCGGGGTCCTTGCTGGGTTCCCTCGCGCACACCGCCTTCACCGGCGCCATGGTGTCGCTCGCCATCGAGTTGATGCAGACCGACGTGCCCGGGCGGACGCTCGACGTGGACGCGGTGCTGCTCAACACGGCCGGGGTCGGGGTCACCCATCTGTCGCTGGTTCCGCCGCTCAGGGCCTGGCTGCGCCGGAACGCCCCCCAGGGCCATGGCGGGCGGATCGTGCCGCTCCCTCGGGAGGAGGGATCTCAGGGTCCGACCCCGACGATCCCCAGGGTCGGGATCGCCCCGCAGTCCGACGCTCTGCCGGTGTCGCGAACCTAGATTTGAAGCATCGCTTCGATGTCCACGGTTCGCGAAGGAGCCCTCATGACAGCCCTTGCCCGCCCGGTCCGCCCGGGCCTTGTCCGCCCCCGTGAGGGACGGATGATCGGCGGCGTGTGCGCGGCGCTCGCCCAGCGCTTCGGCACTTCCGCGACCACGATGCGCGTGATCTTCCTGGTTTCGTGCCTGCTTCCCGGTCCGCAGTTCCTGCTGTACCTGGCCCTGTGGGTGCTGCTGCCTGGGGGCACTCCCCCAGCTAATGCTGGGGGAGAGAAGACCCCGCGCGAGACCTGGTGACCGAGCGGGGGACAACCAGGGGAGACACGGCTGTGCCCCCGTCCGTACGGTCGTACGGACGGGGGCACAGCCACGAGGTGATCGTCGACTCGGGCAGGGCGCATCCCACATTCCGGGCTCGCATCCCGCTGTCGGGGCGTACGCCCCGCCGGGCGGCGAGGGTCGCGGGCCGTTCAGCCGAGACCCACTGAGCCACCGCGGATGTTCCCCAGCGGCAGGCCGCCGAGCAGACCCTTCACGCCCTGGGTTCCCTGGGCGGCCTGGAGGTTCGGCGTGGCCGGGGTGACGCGCAGCAACTGCTGGGCGATGGGCATCGCGTTGGCGGCGGTCCGGCTGACGGTGTTCTGTCCGTCGGCGACGGTCTGGGACGCACCGGGCGGCAGGAGCTTGGTGACCTTCTCCGTCGGCACGTACTGCAGCACGTCTCCGGGGGCCGCGGAGGCCGGACCGGCTGCGACTGCGGCGAAGGCGGCGCCGAGTGCGGCGACACCGAGAGTCTTGGCGGTTCCCTGCTTCATCGAATTACGTCCTCGTGATGGGGGAAGAGTTCAGCGACACCGCGACACCGGCATGACGGGCACACGGAAATGCACGGGCCGATACCGCAGGAATCCGAAACGTAGCCATTGAAGGGTGTTCGCCGCAAACAGCCGAAGCGGCCGGGTCACGAGATCCCGGCCGCTTCTCCGTGCCCGAAGTTCAGCGCTACGTGACGGAAGAATCCCTGGTCACAGCCGGTCCGGTGGGCACTTGCCGGAACAGCCACTCCGATTTCAGCTCGGCATATCCGGGCTTGATCACGTCGTTGATCATTGCCAAACGTTCGTCGAAAGGAATGAACGCTGATTTCATCGCATTGACTGTGAACCACTGCATATCATCGAGCGTGTACCCGAAGGTTTTCACCAGGTGTTCGAACTCGACGCTCATGCTGGTTCCACTCATCAGCCGGTTGTCGGTGTTGACGGTGGCCCGGAAGTGGAGCCGGCGCAGCAGCCCGATCGGGTGCTCGGCGTACGAGTCGGCGGCGCCCGTCTGGAGATTGGACGTCGGGCAGAGCTCCAGCGGGATGCGCTTGTCCCGGACGTAACCGGCGAGGCGGCCGAGCTTGATGGAGCCGTCGTCGGAGACCTCGATGTCGTCGATGATGCGCACACCGTGGCCGAGCCGGTCGGCGCCGCACCACTGCAGGGCCTGCCAGATGGAGGGCAGGCCGAAGGCCTCGCCGGCGTGGATCGTGAAGTGGTTGTTCTCCCGCTTCAGGTACTCGAAGGCGTCGAGGTGACGGGTGGGCGGGTAGCCCGCCTCGGCACCCGCGATGTCGAAGCCGACGACGCCCGAGTCGCGGTAGGCGTTGGCGAGTTCGGCGATCTCCAAGGCGCGGGCGGCGTGCCGCATCGCGGTCAGCAGAGCGCCGACGCGGATGCGGTGGCCGTTCTCCCGGGCGACGCGCTCGCCTTCGCGGAAGCCCTCGTTCACGGCCTCCACCACCTCTTCGAGGCTGAGCCCCGCCTCGAGGTGCTGCTCCGGGGCGTAGCGCACCTCGGCGTAGACGACACCGTCGGCCGCCAGGTCCTCGGCGCACTCGGCCGCCACGCGCACCAGCGCCTCACGGGTCTGCATGACGGCGCAGGTGTGGTCGAAGGTCTCGAGATAGCGCTCCAGCGAGCCGGAGTCGGCGGCCTCGCGGAACCAGGTGCCGAGCTTGTCGGGGTCGGTCTCCGGCAGGCGGTCGTATCCCGTCTCGCGGGCCAGCTCGGCGATCGTGCCGGGGCGCAGCCCGCCGTCGAGGTGGTCGTGCAGAAGCACCTTGGGGGCCCGGCGGATCTGATCCGGGCTGGGGGTGTTGGGGGTCTCGCTCGTCATCTCCGCACTCTAACTCCTACGCGCGTAGAGCGTCGCGAAAGATACCCAAAGGTGACCCGCACGCATGGTGGAGTACACCGGTGCTTCTGCCATCGTTTCTGGCATGGCTCAGGATGCGGTGCCGGTGCGAGGTGCCCGGCTGGGGCGACCGGTTGGCGCGACCGGTGCCAGGGAGACGGTCCAGGGTGTGGTGCTGCTGCTGCCGGGCGGCGAGCCCGTGAGCACGCGCCGTCAGTCGCCGATCACCACGGCGACGGCCCGCCCGCTGGCGCGGCGGCTGGCCCGGGAAGGGCGCGGTGAGGGGCTGATCGCGCACGTCGTGCACTACCGGTACCGCGGTTGGAACGGTGCCTCGGCGCACCCGGTCGAGGACGCGCGTTGGGCGGCCGACGAGGCCGTACGGCGCTACGGCGACGTCCCCGTCTGCCTGGCGGGCACGGACATGGGCGCCCGCGCGGCACTGCACGCCGCCGGCCACCCGGCCGTCAACTCCGTGCTGGCGCTTGCCCCGTGGTTGCCGGAATGGACCGCGCGAGACAAACCCGACCCGGTGAAACAGCTCTCCGGCCGCACCGTGCTGCTCGTCCACGGTACGAACGACGCACGGACCGAGCCGGAGCTGTCGTACCGGTTGGCGGAGCGGGCCAAGAAGGTCAACCGGGACGTCTGCCGCTTCGAGGTCCACACGGACGGCCACGGGCTCGCCGGACACCGCGCCGAAGTCCTCGCGCTCGCCACGGACTTCGTGCTCGGCTCCCTCTTCGGCCGCGGGTTCTCCCGCCCGGTGGCCGACGCGCTCGCGGCGCCGCCGCCGCTGGGGCTGCGCATGCCACTGGCGGCCGGCTTCGGCGCGGCCCTGCGGCACTGACCGGCGTGGCGGCTCCGCCGCATACCGGAGCGACCGGGGACTCCTCCCCATCCGCATTCCCCGTCGGCCCGCCCCGCAGGGCGGAGTCCTCCGCGGGCGGAGGAGGATGCGTCCGCGTCTGCCTCGAGCCGCCCAGAGTTGGCCGACAGCGCGCAGGTGCCCGTCGGAGGTCGCACTGGGGCCGGACGAGGCGGAGCATGCTTCGACGGCTCGACCGGAGCCCCGAACCGCAGCCACGCGCGGGCGCGGCTCGACGGCGCCCACCTCCGCATCCGGACCGACCGGCGCCCCCGTCGCGGAGCCCGGGTATTGGAGCCGGGGGGTTGGGGGAACGCCGGCCGCGGCAGGGGCGGTTGGCGGTCAGCGCGGGAGGAGTTGGCCGCGGCGGGAGAGCAGGAAGCGTTTGAAGGCGGTCACCGGCGGGGTGTCCGGCCGGCCGTCGATCCAGGCCACGCCGATCTCGCGGACCGCCCGCGGCGCGGTGACCGTCAGCTCCGCGACACCCGGCCGCGGCACCGCCGGGGGCGGGAGGAGCGCCACCCCGAGCCCGGCCGCGAC
Organism: Streptomyces sp. KR80; assembly: GCF_052245555.1. NCBI lineage: Bacteria > Bacillati > Actinomycetota > Actinomycetes > Kitasatosporales > Streptomycetaceae > Streptomyces > Streptomyces sp. KR80. The sequence goes on along the minus strand of NZ_JBQQCD010000007.1, from coordinate 289,307 downwards.
CAGCCCGCGCAGCGTCTCCGCCTCTTCCCCTTCGAAGGCGACCTTGGGCGTGAACCCCGCTTCCGCGCACAGCGCGTCGGTGATCCTCCGCAGCCCGTAGCCCGGTTCGAGCGTGACGAAGAGTTCGCCGGAGGCCTCGGCGAGCCGGATCCGCTTGCGGGCGGCGAGCGGGTGGTCGTCGGGGACGACCAGACGGAGCTTCTGCTCGTCCAGGCGGCGGGCCACGAGATCCGGCGCGTCCGGCACCGGCGAGGTCAGGCAGAGATCCAGCCCTCCGGCCCGCATCCGCTCGATCATCGCCTCACCGTAGTTCTGGACGAGCTGGAAACGGATGCGCGGGTGGTCGGCGCGGAAGGTGCGCAGCAGACCGGGCACGGTCTCGGAGCCGAGCGTGTGCAGAAAGCCGAAGGCGACCTTGCCGGCGGCCGGGTCGGCGTCCACCCGTACGGACTCGGCGGCCCGCTCGACCTCCGCCAGAGCCCGTTCGACCGAGCCGAGGAAGCTGCGCCCCGCGGGGGTCAGCGAAAGCGTACGGCCGTGCCGCGCGAAGAGTGCGACCCCCAAGTCCTCTTCGAGCCGTACCATCGCCCGGCTGAGCGTCGACTGCGGCACCGCCAACTGGTATGCGGCCCGCGTCACATGCTCGTTCCGCGCCACCCCCGCGAACTGCGCGAGACGCGGCGCGAGCAGCGCGGACCACGACTCCGCGGCGAGTTCCGCGGTGCCCTGCTCGGCTGTTGCCCAGCTGTCTTCTTCGTTGCCGTTCCGTGACGGACGCGGTCGTGAGCTGCGTTCATGCACCATGGGAACGATTATGACGACTTCATGCATTGGACGCATGAAACGGGGGCGCCTACGTTGGCCGTATGCCTCCCGCTGATACCGGGGCGTCCACGAACCCCGTGGGCGCCTCCACCGCAATGCCCCTGTCCGTCGAGTCCCCCCAACCCCGGGGATCCGACCACACGAAGCTGCGCCCCGGCTCCTCCGGCTACCGCCGGATGAACGCCGCACTGTTCGCAGCCGGAGTCGCCACCTTCGCGCTCCTCTACTCCACCCAGGCGCTGCTGCCCGCGATCTCCGCGGGGTTCGGCGTGACGCCGGATGCGGCGAGCTGGACGGTGTCCGCCCCCACGGCCGCCCTGGCGCTGGCCGTGCTCCCGCTCAGCGCGCTGTCCGAGCGTCTGGGGCGGCGGGCGATGATGACCGCCTCGCTGACGATCGCGGCGCTCGTCGCGCTGGCCGTGCCGTTCGCTCCCGACCTGGGCTCGCTCGTCGCCCTGCGCACCGTCCAGGGCGTGGCGCTCGCCGGGCTCCCGGCGTCCGCGATGGCGTACCTGGCGGAGGAGGTGCGCCCGAAGGCGCTCGTCGGCGCGATCGGACTCTTCGTGGCGGGCAACAGCATCGGCGGGATGTCCGGCCGGATCGTCACCGGCTGGGTGGCGCAGGCCTGGGGCTGGCGGGCCGGGCTGGGAGCGGTCGGCGTGCTGGCCGTGGTGTGCGTGGTGGCCTACCGGCTGCTGCTGCCGAGGGCCCGGCACTTCACACCGGGCTCGATCAGCCCGCGGGCCCTGACTCGTACGGTCGGCCGCCACCTGTCCGACCCGCTGCTGTGCCGGCTGTACGCCATCGGCGGGCTCTTCATGACGGTCTTCGGCGCGGTGTACACGGTGATCGGCTACCGGCTGGTGGCCGAGCCGTTCGGCCTGCCGCAGGGCGTCGTCGGCTCGATCTTCCTGGTCTACCTCGTGGGGACGGTATCCTCGGCCGCGTCCGGCCGGCTCGTCGGCCGCCTGGGGCGGCGCGGAGCGCTCTACACGGCCGTGACCACGACCACGGCCGGTCTGCTGCTGAGCCTGTCCGACGCGCTGGCCGCGGTCCTGCTGGGCCTCGTCCTGATCACCGCGGGCTTCTTCGCGGGCCACGCGGTCGCTTCCTCGTCGGTGAGCCGCGCGGCGACGACGGGGCGCGCCCAGGCCTCGGCGCTGTACCAGGCGGCGTACTACCTGGGCAGCAGCGCGGGCGGCGCGCTCGGCGCCCTCGCCTACCGGGCGGCGGGCTGGGAGGGCACGGTCGTGCTCGGCCTGGCGGCGGTGCTCGGCGCGGCGGGCATCACCCTCTACGCCACGCGCAGGGCGCTGGCGGAACGCCGCTGCCGCCGCGCCCACCCGGCATACGCCCGCGCATAGCCCTCAGTTGTGGGCGGATTCAGGCGATGCGGTCGAGGATGATCGGGCCCGGGGTGAACTCCGTGCCGGGGGCGGCGATGTCGATGCCGCCCTCCAGGGCCTCGAGGGCGTAGTCGAACTTCTCCGGGGTGTCCGTGTGGAGGGTCAGCAGCGGCCGGCCGGCCGTCACCGGGTCGCCCGGCTTGGCGTGGATCTCCACGCCCGCGCCCGCCTGCACCGGGTCCTCCTTGCGGGCTCGGCCTGCGCCGAGGCGCCAGGCCGCGACGCCCACCGCGTAGGCGTCGAGGCCGGTGAGGACACCGGTGGACTCGGCGACGACGACGTGCCGCTCGCGCGCGAGCGGCAGCGGCGCGTCCGGGTCGCCGCCCTGGGCGCGGATCATGCGGCGCCAGACGTCCATCGCGGAGCCGTCGACGAGGGCCTTCGCCGGGTCGGCGTCCGGCAGTCCGGCCGCGGCGAGCATCTCGCGGGCCAGGGCCAGCGTGAGCGCGACGACGTCCGCCGGGCCGCCGCCCGCCAGGACCTCCACCGACTCGCGGACCTCCAGGGCGTTGCCGGCGGTGAGTCCGAGCGGGGTGGACATGTCGGTGAGGAGCGCGACGGTCTTGACCCCGTGGTCGGTGCCCAGGCCGACCATCGTCGAGGCCAACTCCCGGGCGTCGTCGAGGTTCTTCATGAAGGCACCGGAGCCCACCTTCACATCGAGGACCAGCGAGCCCGTGCCTTCCGCGATCTTCTTCGACATGATCGAGGAGGCGATCAGCGGGATCGCCTCCACCGTGCCGGTGACATCGCGCAGCGCGTACAGCTTCTTGTCCGCGGGGGCGAGCCCGTCGCCGGCCGCGCAGATGACCGCGCCGGTGTCCCGGAGGACCTGCAGCATCTGTTCGTTGGAGAGCAGCGGCCGCCAGCCGGGGATGGACTCCAGCTTGTCGAGCGTGCCGCCGGTGTGGCCGAGGCCGCGGCCGGACAGCTGCGGTACGGCGGCACCGCAGGCCGCGACGAGGGGTGCCAGTGGCAGCGTGATCTTGTCACCGACGCCGCCCGTGGAGTGCTTGTCGGCGGTCGGGCGCGGCAGCGACGAGAAGTCCATCCGCTCGCCGCTCGCGATCATCGCGGCGGTCCAGCGGGCGATCTCACCCCGGTCCATGCCGTTGAGCAGAATCGCCATGGCGAGCGCGGACATCTGCTCGTCCGCGACCTCGCCCCGCGTGTAGGCGTCGATGACCCAGTCGATCTGTGCATCGGTCAGCCGGCCCCGGTCGCGCTTCGTACGGATCACGGAGATGGCGTCCATCAGGAGTTCCCTCCCAAGTGGTCGATGCCCTTCAGCCTTCGAGTGAGGAGCTCGTCCGGGCCGAAGGCGTCGGGCAGAAGTTCCCGCAGCGGGCGGATGCCGTGTGCCGTGTCGATGAGCATCGAGGGACCGCCGTGCTCCCACAGCAGCTGGCGGCAGCGGCCGCACGGCATCAGCACCTCGGCGTCCGGGCCCTGGCAGGTGAAGGCGGTGAGCCGCCCGCCGCCGGTGGCGAACAGCTCCGCGATCAGCCCGCACTCGGCGCACAACGAGAGGCCGTGGGAGGCGTTCTCCACATTGCAGCCGCTGACCATGCGGCCGTCGTCCACATACGCCGCCGCGCCCACGGGGAAGCCGGAGTACGGGGCGTAAGCCCGGGACATGGCGTCCCGGGCCCGCGCGCGCAGCGCCTCCCAGTCGGACGTGTCGCTCATACCCGCGCCTCGCTCACGTGCTCTCACCCTTCCGGTACCGCCGGCCGATCGACCTCGGAATCCGCAGCCGCTGTGCGGACAGCGCGAGGACGAGCAGGGTCACGACATACGGCGTGGCGCTCACGAACTCGGTGGGCACCGTGTCCGTGAACTGGTACCAGACCAGCGCTCCAGCGGCGAAGACGGCGCTGACGGCGGCCGTCACCCAGCTCTTCCGGACGAGCTTCCAGAGCGCGAGTACGGCCAGCAGCACGAACAGCAGCAGGAGCAGCGCGTGTACGGACTCGCCACCGGCGCGCAGCTGCAGAGCGTCGGCGAAGCCGAACAGGCCGGCGCCCGCAGCGAGTCCACCCGGCCGCCAGTTACCGAAGATCATCGCCGCGAGGCCGATGTAGCCACGGCCACCGGTCTGACCCTCGTTGTAGATGTGCGAGGTCACCAGGGACAGGAATGCGCCACCGAGACCCGCCAAGGCGCCGGAGGCGAGCAGGGCCAGGTACTTGTACCGGTAGACGTTGACGCCCAGCGACTCGGCGGCGACCGGGTTCTCGCCGCAGGACCGCAGCCGCAGACCGAACGCGGTGCGCCACAGCACGTAGAACGTGCCCACGAAGAGCGCGACGGCGATGACGGTGAGCCAGGAGACGTTGGTGACCAGGCCGCCGAGAATGCCCGCCAGGTCCGAGACCAGGAACCAGTGGTGCTCCTCGACCGACTTCAGCCCGTCGGAGAGCCCCGGCACGGTGAAGGACTCGATCGCGTCGGCCGGCGGCGACTGCTTGGGGCTGCCGCCCTTTTCCGCCGCCTCACCTGTGTTGAACCACAGCTTGGCGAAGTAGGTGGTGATGCCCACGGCCAGGATGTTGATCGCGATGCCGGAGATGATGTGGTCCACGCCGAAGGTGACCGTGGCGATCGCGTGCAGCAGGCCGCCGAACACACCGCCCAGAACACCTGCGATGACCCCCACCCACGGGCTGGTCTGCCAGCCCGCCCAGGCGCCGAAGAAGGTGCCGAGGATCATCATGCCCTCGAGGCCGATGTTGATCACACCGGCCCGCTCGGACCACAGGCCGCCGAGTCCCGCGAGGCCGATCGGCACCGCCATCAGGATGGCCGCGCTGATCTGGCCCTGCGAGGTGAGGTCCTGGGCGCCGGTGATGGCCCGTACCGCGGCGAGGCCGATCAGCCCGGCCGCGATGATCAGCAGCACGACGGGGTAGCTGAGGCGCCGGCGCCGGCCCTTCTTCCCGGCCGCCTTGGGCGCCGCGGGGGGCGGCGTGGCAGTCGTCGTGGCGGTCACGCCGACACCTCCTGGTTCTCGGACGTACGGGCCTGGGCGGCGAGCTTCTCGCCCACCTGCCGCTGCTGGCGCTTGAGGCCGTAGCGGCGCACCACCTCGTAGGCGATGACGACGCAGAGCACGATCACGCCCTGGATGACGCCGACGATCTCCTTGTCGTAACCCTCGAACTCGAGCTTGGCGGTGCCGCGCTCCAGCCAGCCCCACAGCAGGGCGCCCAGCGCGATGCCGATCGGGTGGTTGCGGCCGAGCAGCGCGATGGCGATACCGGTGAAGCCGATGCCGGTCGGGAAGTCGCCGCTGTACTCGTAGCTGTCGTTGAGCAGCGTCGGCATGCCGATCAGGCCGGCCATGGCGCCGGAGATCACCATGCTGGTGACGACCATGCGCTTGACGTCGACCCCGCTCGCCTGCGCCGCGGTGCCGGACCGGCCGACCGTGCGCAGGTCGAAGCCGAAGCGGGTGCGGCCGAGCACGAACCAGTAGGCGACGCCCGCGAGCACGGCGATGACCAGGAAGCCCCAGACCGGGTCCGGCGTGGTGGGGAACTCGAAGAAGTGGGAGGACTCCGGGATCGGGGTGGTGGCGACCTTCGTGCCTGCGGGGTCCAGATGACCCAGGCGGCCCGGCTGGAGGAGGTAGCCGATGATCGCGGTGGCGATCGCGTTCAGCATGATGGTCGAGATGACCTCGCTGACCCCTCGGGTCACCTTCAGCGTGCCCGCGATGCCCGCCCACAGCGCACCGACGGCCACCGCGATGAGGATGATCAGCGGGATCTGGACGAAGCCGGGCAGGGTCAGGGCGCCGCCGGCCGCGGCCGCGACGAAGGCGGCGAGCCGGTACTGGCCGTCGACACCGATGTTGAACAGGTTCATCCGGAAGCCGACGGCCACCGCGAGACCCGCGAGGTAGTACGTCGTCGCCTTGTTGATGATGAAGACCTGGCTGTCACTCTTGACGCCGTAGTCGAACATGATGCCGAAGGCGTTGAACGGCTCCTTGCCGGTGGCCCCGAGGACCAGGGCCGTGATCACGAATGCCGCGACGATCGCGAGCAGCGGCGCCGCGAGGCCGAGGAGCACCCGCTCCTTGTCGATCTTCTTCATCGGTCCTCTCCCCCGTCGGCTCCTCCATCGGCGTTGCCGGAGCCGTCCGCGGAGTCGTTGTCGTGCGGGTGCTCGAGATGGCCGGTCGCCGCGCCCGTCATGGCGGAGCCGAGCTCCTCCGGGGTGATCGTGGCGGGGTCGGCGTCGGCCACCAGCCGGCCGCGGTACATCACGCGCAGGGTGTCGGACAGGCCGATCAGCTCGTCCAGGTCGGCGGAGATCAGCAGCACGGCCAGTCCCTGGTGGCGGGCCTCGCGGATCTGGTCCCAGATCTGCGCCTGTGCGCCGACGTCCACGCCGCGCGTCGGGTGCGCCGCGATCAGCAGCTTGGGCTCGTGGCTCATCTCCCGGCCGACGATCAGCTTCTGCTGGTTGCCGCCGGACAGCGAGGCCGCGGTGACCTCGATGCCGGGGGTACGGACGTCGTACGCCTTGATGATCCGCTCGGTGTCGCGCCGGGCCGCGGACGGGTCCAGGAACGCGCCCTTGCTGTTGGGACGCTCGGTGACATGGCCGAGGATGCGGTTCTCCCACAGCGGGGCTTCCAGCAGCAGACCGTGGCGTTGGCGGTCCTCGGGGATGAAGCCCACGCCGCTCTCGCGGCGCTTACGGGTCGGGACGTGCGAGATGTCGGCCCCGTCCAGGGTGATGACGCCGCCGTCGGGGTCGCGGATGCCCATGATGGCTTCGACGAGCTCGGACTGGCCGTTGCCCTCCACGCCCGCGATGCCCAGGACTTCGCCCTTGTGGATGGTGAAGGAGATGCGGTCGAGCACGATCCGTACGACCCCCTCGGGGTCGGTGGCGGTCAGATGCAGATCCTCGACCTTCAGCATCGGCACGTCGGTGACGGTCGACTCGCGGGTCTCCGGGGAGGGCAGCTCGGCGCCGACCATCAACTCGGCGAGCTGCTTGGGGGTGGTGGCGGACGGGTCGACGGTGCCCACGGTCGTACCGCGGCGGATCACCGTGATCTCGTCGGCGACCGACAACACCTCCCCCAGCTTGTGGGAGATGAAGATGACGGTCAGTCCTTCGGCCTTGAGCTCGCGGAGGTTGTCGAAGAGCGCGTCGACCTCCTGGGGTACGAGCACGGCGGTCGGCTCGTCGAGGATGAGCGTCCGCGCCCCGCGGTAGAGCACCTTGAGGATCTCGACGCGCTGCCGGTCGGCGACGCCCAGGTCCTCCACGAGGACGTCGGGGCGGACGTTCAGGTGGTAGGCGTCGGAGATCTCCTGGATCTTCTTCTTGGCCGTGGCTCCGATGCCGTGCCGGTCCTCCGCGCCGAGGACGACGTTCTCCAGGACGGTGAGGTTGTCCGCGAGCATGAAGTGCTGGTGCACCATGCCGATGCCGCGGGCGATGGCGTCGCCCGGGTTGTGGAAGGAGACCTGCTCGCCGTCCACCGTGATGGTGCCCTCGTCCGGCTTCTGCATGCCGTACAGGATCTTCATCAGGGTGGACTTGCCCGCTCCGTTCTCGCCCACCAGGGCGTGCACGGTGCCGCGGCGCACGGTGATGTCGATGTCGTGGTTGGCCACGACCCCGGGGAATCGCTTGGTGATGCCGCGGAGCTCGACGGCATGGGGACTGCTGGACGCTTTGATGGCGCACTCTCCTTGAGAAAAAGGAGTGGGGCTGGGGGGCTCCCCCTGGCTTCGCCGGGGGCACCCCCACCGCCGAAGGCAGGGGGAGGTCGGTGCCGGATAGCGACGCTATCGCGCCGGGCATTCGCTACGCGCGTAGCGTGGTCAGGTAGCGGGGCCGGTGGGTGGATGTCCACCCACCGGCCCCGTTTCCTTCGGTTACGTGGTGACCGGTGGTCAGGTCGTCGTCTTGACCTTGATCTCGCCGTCGACGATCTTCTTCTTGGCCTCGTCGATCTTCGGCTGGATGTCCTTGAGGAAGCCACCGGACTGGGTGAGGCTCACCCCGTCCTTGGCCAGGGAGTACGCGTGGGTCCCGGTGAGCGGCTTCCCGTCGTTGACACTCTTGATCAGGTCGTAGACGCCGGTGTCGACGTTCTTGACCACCGAGGTCAGAATCGAGTTCTTGAACTTGGCCAGCGCTGGGTCCTGGTACTGGTCGGAGTCCACACCGATCGCCCAGGTGCCCTTCTTGTCCGCGACGGCCTCGATCGCACCGGCACCGGAGCCGCCCGCCGCCGCGTAGATCACGTCGACGCCCTTGTCGAGCATGCCCTGCGCGGCCGCCTTGCCCTTGTCGGGGCTACCGAAGCCGGACAGGTCGGAGCCGGTGGTGAGGTACTGGGTCTGGACCGTGGCCTTCGGGTCGGTGTCCTTGACGCCCTGCTGGAAGCCGGCCTGGAACTTCTTGATCAGCGGCAGGTCCACTCCACCGATGAAGCCGACCTCGCCGCTCTTGGACTTGAGCGCGGCCGCGACACCGGCCAGGTAGGAGCCCTGCTCCTCGGTGAAGACGATGTTGTCGACGTTCTTGGCCTCGGCCACGGAGTCGACCAGACCGAAGGAGACCTCCGGGAACTTCTCGGCCACCGCCTGGATGGAGTCCTTGTAGGCGAAACCGACGCCGATGACGGGGTTGAAGCCGCCCTCGGCCAGCGAGATGAGGCGCTGCTCCCGGTCGGCCGGGGTCTCGCCGCTCTTGGCGGTGAGCTCCTTGGCCTCGGCCTTGAACTCCGCCTTGGCCTTGTCGAGGCCGCGGGCGGCGGAGTCGTTGAACGAGTTGTCACCTCGCCCGCCGACGTCGTAGGCCAGGCCGACCTTCAGCTGGCCTTCCTTGGTAGCGCTCTCGGTGGAGGACTCTCCACAGGCGCTTGCGGTGAGGACGAGGGCCGCGGTGGCGACGCCCGCGGCGGCGATCTTGGTTACCCGGCGCAAGAGGACTTCCCCTTCTGCTGAAAGCGCCTCTTACGGCGCTGGTTCGCCGCATCGTAACGCGCGTAGATGCCCGATTGCACCCTCTCCTGCGGCCGTTATCGGATCGACGCGACGACTGTTGAGCAGGGTCGTTACGCTCTGCAGCCATCGAGCAACGCACTGGCGGTGAAGAGCTCCACACCGACCTGAATGGCCGCCTCGTCCACGTCGAAGTCACCGCAGTGCAGATCCCTGCGCGTGGTGTCCCCGACGGCGCGCACACCCAGGCGCGCCATGGCTCCGGGCACCCGCTCCAGATACCAGGAGAAGTCCTCCCCGCCGAGGCTCTGCTCGGTGTCCTCGACCGCGTACGGGCCACGCCGGAGGGTCATCGCGTCGCGCAGGAGCTCGGTGGCGGAGGGTTCGTTGACCACCGGTGGGACGCCGCGGATGTAGGTGATCTGCGACTTCGCGCGATACAGGGTGGCGATCTCGTCGATCGCCGCGTGCACGAGGTCGGGCGCGGCTCGCCAGGCCGCCAGGTCGAGGCAGCGTACGGTGCCCGACAGCTCGGCGTGCTGCGGGATGACGTTGCAGGCGTGCCCCGCCTCGATCCGGCCCCAGGTGACGGCGAGCCCGGAGCGTGCGTCGATCCGGCGGGCGACCAGGGCAGGGACCTCGGTGGCGACCTTGGCGGCGGCGGTCACGAGGTCGGTGGTCAGGTGCGGGCGCGCGGTGTGGCCGCCCGCGCCGTCCAGCGCCACTTCGAGCCGGTCGCAGGCGGAGGTAATCGGGCCCGGCCGCAGCCCGATCCGGCCCACCTCGACCTTGGGGTCGCAGTGCACTCCCACGATCCGCCCGACCCCGTCCAGCACTCCCGAGGCGATCGCGTCGGGTGCACCGCCGGGCAGGACCTCCTCGGCCGGCTGGAAGATCAGCCGCACGGGATACGGCAGCCGGCCCTCACGGGCCAACTCGGCCAGGACGAGGCCGGCGCCGAGCACGACGGTGGTGTGCACATCGTGACCGCAGGCGTGGGCGCGGTCGGGCACGGTCGAGCGGTACGAGACGGTCTTGGTGTCCGGGATGGGCAGGGCGTCGATGTCCGCGCGCAGGGCCAGCATGGGCCGGTCACTGCCTTCATCCCCCCTGGGGGCACCTCCCAGCGGTAGCTGGGGGACGATGTCGCACATGAGTCCCGTGCCGACGGACAGCACACGGGGCTGGAGGCCGGCCTGCTCCAGCCGCGCCTTGAGCGCGGCAGTGGTGCGGAACTCCTGATTTCCCAGCTCGGGGTGCATGTGCAGGTCCCGCCGGAAGGCGATGAGTTCCTCGCGCAGCGCGTCGGACAGGACCCCGGGCAGGTCGTCGGGTGGCGCGGGCAGGTCGGCGCCCGCGTCGCGGGACATCAGTTGGTTCACCCTCTGAAGCTTACGGCTGTCGGCCGGGTAACTGTCCTTCGATCAACAAAAGTTCAGCCCGTCAGGGTACGAAAATGCGCCCACGGGCCGCATGAGCGTGGGCATGGACGGGTATGAAGTTGGGTTGCTCTCTACTCCGACAGGTGGCGGTATCAGGGGGCTGCGGCCGGTACGGACCGCAGTCGTTGCACGTCACGGGCGGTTCCGGTGACCCCGGACAGGAAACCCTGGGCGCGCGGGGACGCGGTATCCGTGAGCCAGGCCGGATCGATGTCGAGCACCGCCACCTTCACGTCCGTACCGGTGAGTGCGAGCGGCAGGGTGTGCACCACGGTCGACGGGAAGCTCAGGATCGTTCGGCCTATCGGGCCGCGGCGGGCGATCAGCTCCAGCGGCAGATCCGGGCGGACGATCTCCAGCCCCGTCTCCTCGGAGAGCCGCTTCAGCTTCTCGGCGCTCTCGCGGCGGTGGGCGAAGTAGCGGGTGGCCCCGTGCGCGCGGGCCAAGGCTCCCACCGCGTCGATGTAGCGGTCGAGGTCGACCACGCCGGTCTCGGCGAGCGAGGTCCCGACCAGGTCGGCGCCCCGGGTGAGCCGGGGCGGGCCGAAGCGGGCCCGGGTCCAGGAGAAGTCGTTCTCGGTGACCGTGACCCCGGCGGGAGGCTCGACGGGCATCGAGCTGAACACCTCCACCCGGCGGCCCTGCCGCGGCATGAGCCGACGGCGTGCCACAGCGGAGATGGGCGCGAAGACGGCATCGCGCGCCCCGCCCTTGCGCCCGCTGCGGTGCCAGCGCACCAGGCGCTCCCCGCGGGCCAGCTGGGAGACGAACTCCATCGTGGCCGTGCCGTCGTCCACGATCACCAGATCACGGGCACGGGCCAGGGTGAGCAGCAGCTGTACGTACCGGGAGAACGGGTCGCCGATGACGATCCGCCGGGCCCGGCGCAGGGCGGGCGTGAGCGCCCCGATCGTCTGGAACGGCGCCGCGGCCCCGCCGCGTGCGTCCTCCCACCGGACGGTCAGCCCCTCGTCCCGCGCCAGCTCCGCCATCCGGCGGAGCTGCCCCCGGGTCATGGGGTCGTTCGGCGACAGGATGACGACGGTGATGTCTCCGCCCCTGACGGGAACGGCAACGGCACCCATCTGCGCCTGGGGTGCGTGATCGGCGGCCGGGTTGGCCGGGTCGGCGCCACGGGCGCCGGGGTGCTCCGCCTGCGCGCGCGTGGCGCGGCGGGCGTCGGCGTAGACCCACTCCAGGACGTTGAGGAGCTGGACGGGGCTTTCGACGAAGGCGAGGGTGCCCCCCGGCGCCGCAGCCGCGCCCCCTGCAGGCCCCACTCCCGCACTCGCCGACGGACCCCGGGCGGCCCGGCCGTTCCCCGACACCGGAGCAGCACCCCGCACTGCGAGGGCGTCGCCCGGCCCCGGTCCCCCGCCCCCCATGGCGGGGAGCGCCGTGCCGTACGGGTCCGGGGCCTGCCCGGGCAGGCCCCGGAAGCCGTCCGCGGACATCGGCGTCTGCCGGTCGCGCACCGCTTCCGGGGTCGGGCCCGCGGGCCCGTCAGGTGTGCTCACCGAGGTCCACCTCGATTCTCGTGCCGGTTCGCCCCCGGCGGGGCCGGGGGCGTCGGCTGGGGAGACGGGGAGCGTCCCCGTCCGCATGCGTGGCGCGGAACCCCGCGCTGACTGCGGCGGCCCGTCAGACCGTCAGACCGCAGCCGGCTCGCGGTCCTCGCCCTCGGCCACGACGCCCGGCACGCGGCGCAGCTTCTTCATCGGGCCGAGCTCGCTCTCGTAGACCTTCTTCACGCCGTCGCCGAGCGAGGCCTCGATCGTGCGGATGTCGCGGACGAGACGCTGCAGGCCCTGCGGCTCCACCGAAGCGGCCTGGTCAGAGCCCCACATGGCGCGGTCGAGGGTGATGTGGCGCTCCACGAAGGTGGCACCGAGGGCGACCGCCGCGAGGGTGGTCTGCAGGCCGGTCTCGTGGCCGGAGTAGCCGATCGGCACGTTCGGGTACTCGGCCTGCAGGGTGTGGATCACCCGGAGGTTGAGCTCCTCGGCCTTCGCCGGGTAGGTGCTGGTGGCGTGGCAGAGCAGGATGTTGTCGCTGCCCAGGACCTCGACCGCGTGGCGGATCTGCTTCGGGGTGGACATGCCGGTCGACAGGATGATCGTGCGGCCGGTGGCCCGCAGGGTGCGCAGCAGCTCGTCGTCGGTCAGCGAGGCGGAGGCGACCTTGTGGGCCGGGACGTCGAACTTCTCGAGGAAGGCGACGGCCTCGGTGTCCCACGGGGAGGCGAACCAGGCGATGCCCTTCTGCTTGCAGTACTCGTCGATCTGGCGGTACTCGTCCTCGCCGAACTCCACGCGGTGGCGGTAGTCGATGTAGGTCATCCGGCCCCAGGGGGTGTCGCGCTCGATGTCCCACTGGTCGCGCGGGGTGCAGATCTCCGGGGTGCGCTTCTGGAACTTGACCGCGTCGCAGCCCGCGTCGGCGGCCGCGTCGATCAGCTTGAACGCGTTCTCCAGGTCGCCGTTGTGGTTGATGCCGATCTCGCCGGTGATGTAAACGGGGTTGCCCGGTCCGGCGATCTTGTCACCGAGGGTGCGCAGGCGGGGGGTGGTGCTCATAAAAAGACAGTCCTTCTCTAGAGGGAGGGGCCGAGGATCCACGAGGCGATCTCGCGGATCGCGCCGTTGCCACCAGGGGTGGAGGTGACCGCGCGTGCGGCGCCGCGCACGACGTCGTGCGCACCGGCGACCGCGACCGGCCAGCCGACGAGTCCGAAACACGGGAGGTCGTTCACGTCGTTGCCGACGTAGAGCACGCGCTCCGGCGCGATGCCCTGCTCCTCGCACCACTGCTTCAGTGCGAGGTCCTTCCGGTCGATGCCGTGCAGTACGGGTACCTGCAGCTTGCGGGCCCGTGCGGCGACGACCGGGTTCTGCTCCGTGGACAGGATCAGCAGGTTCAGGCCGGAGCGGCGCAGGGCCGCGACGCCGAGCCCGTCGCCGCGGTGCACGGCGACCATTTCCCGTCCGTCGGAGTCGACGAGCACCCTGTCGTCGGTCTGGGTGCCGTCGAAGTCGAGTACCACCGCGTCGACGTCGTCGCGGGTGGGGAGCGCGCCGGGACGCGGGGCGTCCATCAGGGGCGCGAGCGCGCGGGCGCGCGCCAGGTCGTGCGGATCGTCGATCTCCAGCACGCGCGCGGGGTCGGTCCGTACGAGCGCGGTGCGGCCGAAGAAGCGATGCCCGGCCTTGCGGAAGCCGGCGGCGTTCATGGCGTACGCGGCCCCGGTCTCCAGGAGGTCCTGGGGACGGTCCTGGCGGCGCGGACGGTAGGACTTGTCGTGGTTGACCCCGTAGGCGCCGTCCTCCGCGTCGGCCTCGTTCGCCCCGTCCTCCCCGTCCCGCCAGACGAAGCCGTGGAAGGGCGCGACCGTCAGTGCGCTCTCCGCGCCGTCCTCGGTCACGGCACCGGCCACGCCGTCGATGTCCTCACGGACCAGGAAGGGGCTGGTGCACTGGACGAGCAGGACGGTGTCCACCCGGCGGCCGTGCATGGCCTCGTGGGCGTCCATGGCGTGCAGGACCGCGGCCTCGCTGGTGGCCGTGTCGCCCGCGATGACGGGCGGCCGCTGTACGACGTCGGCGCCCGCGCCGCGCGCCGCGGCCGCGATGCCGGCGTCATCGGTGGAGACGACGACATCCGTGACGATCCGGCTCGCCAGGCATTCGCGCACGGCGCGCACGACGAGCGGCACACCCCCGACGGCGGCGAGGTTCTTGGCGGGCACGCCCTTCGACCCGCCTCTCGCGGGGATGACGGCCAGCACTGTGGGGGGCATGAGGGCTCCTTCCGAGGGTGCTACAGCCCTGGTCTGGTCGCCCGGCTGCCGGGGGGCCGGCAGCGCGTGCTGCCCCCGGGCCGCCTCGGGCGTGGTGTTCGCGTGGGAGTGCGGCCCAGCGGCGGTCCGCACGCCGGCGGTCGCACGGGGCTCGCCCGGGGCCGGGCGCGCGGTCACAGCTCCCCCATCCGGCGGATGACGGGAGCCACCCGCTGCACGCCGTGGCGGTACGCGCCGCGCGCCACGTCCCGTACGGCGCTGCGGACGACCCGCCGCACTCCGGTGGCCTCGCCCGCGCCGACGGCGGCACCGGGAAGCGGCTCGCCCTTGGGGTCGAGGTGGTGCCGGGCGAGGATGCCCGGCAGGTAGCCGGGCGCGGTGACGGGCGTGTAGTACGGCTCGATCGGCGGCAGCGCGTCCGCCGCCACCAGCTCGGCGACCCGGGACCGGGCGGCGTCGAAGGCCGCCTCGTACGGTCCGTCGGCCGCCACGCCCTGACGGCTCAGCCACTCCGGGTCCGGCTCGGGCACCCGGCCGGCGTCCAGCTCGTCCCAGGAGGCCAGGCAGCCGGAGCCCAGGAAGTGGTGGTTGCCGAGGGTCTCGCGGACACCCAGGTCGGTGAGGATCGCGGTCGGGATCCGGCGGTGCAGCGACTCCAGCGCGGCGGTGGAGCTGACGGTGACCAGCAGGTCGGTGCGGTCCAGCACCTCGCCCATGTGCCCGTAGACGAGTTTGCAGTTGTCCGGCAGGCCGCCCGGGATCTTCGCCGCGAGCTTCTGGTAGGGCAGCTCCTCGACGTGCGTGGTGTGCTCGCCGGGCTTGCTGCGCAGCTTGATCAGGACCTCGCTGTCGGCGTGCTTGCGGGCGTGCTCGGCGGCGCGGCGCAGCAGGTACGTACGGTCGGCGCGGTTGTCCGGCACGGAGGGCTGGGCGGCGAAGACGACGGCGTACGGACGGTCGCTGCGCGACCCCTCGTCGTACGGCGCGCCCCCGAGGAAGGGGAGCGCGGTCTCGACGACGCTTCCCGCGTCGGCCCCCACGCCCTCGTACACGGCGCGGAAACGTTCCGCGTCGTGCCGTGAGTTGGCCAGCACGAGGTCCGCGCCGTGCCGCAGCAGCAGGCCGTCCGCCAGCTTCTCGTAGACGACCCCGACATAGCCGGTGACGACTGCGGGGCGCTTCGGCCGGCCTTCCCAGGTGCGGGCGAATCCGTGCAGCATGGCCTGGACCGCGCCGCCGACGCAGGCCAGCACGACGACGTCGTACGACTCGCGGCCCAGGGTCCGGAGGAACTCGACGCCCGTGACCTCGCGCAGCGCGTTCGCGCGCACCCCTACTTCGGCGAGCTGCCGGGGGGTCGGTGTCGCGCGTCCGCGCAGGAGGAAGCCGTCGAGCCGGGTGTCCGATGCGATGCGGTCCGCGGTGAGCGCGCCCCACTTCCATCGCGTATCGGAATCGGCGAGCACGGCAACCCGTAGAGGTCTACTGGTACTTGCTGGCACGTCGAAGACGCTAGGAAGGCATTCCGATTCACAGCCGAACGGAGCCGCAACAAAGGGTTAACAGAAAGTCGACGAATGGGGAATCGGCACGTGGGAGCGGCAGGTTAACCATTCCGCCACACTTCGTTCACCCGTAGGTTCACCACAGGTCAAGACGAATGCCGGGCGCGGCCCTACCGTCACCCGGGTGGTAAAGCTCTCCGTCATCGTGCCGTTTTACAACGTGCAGACATACGCGCCCGACACCTTGAAAAGCCTGCGTGCGAACGCCAGCCAGGACTTCGAATTCATTCTCGTCGACGACTGTTCGACCGACGAGACGCCGGAGATCCTCGAGCGCGCCTCGCGCGACCTGCCGGGAGCCGTCGTCGTACGGCACGAGCAGAACGGCGGTCTCGCCACCGCGCGCAACACGGGCATCGATGCCGCGCGCGGCGAGTACCTGACCTTCCTCGACGGCGACGACTGGCTAAGACCGGGCTACTACCCCGAACTCCTGGCCGCCATCGAGGATCTGGGCTGCGACTTCCTCCGCACGGACCACGTCCAGTGCACCGCCCGCGCCCGGAGCATCCACCGCGTCCCGCAAGGCCGCCGCGGCGTCGTGCTGCACCCGCGCGACGTCATCCTGCCCGCCGACCGCAGCACCTCCGTCGACTACGCCTATGCCTGGGCGGGGATTTACCACCGGCGGCTGGTCGACGACGGGATCCTGCACTTCCGGCACGGCCTGCGCACGGCGGAGGACCGGCCGTGGATCTGGCGGCTGCACCGCGAGGCGCAGTCCTTCGCGGTCGTCGGCCTGCTCGGGGTCTTCTACCGGCGCGGTGTCGCGTCCTCGCTGACCCAGATCGGCGATGTGCGCCAGCTCGACTTCATTCGCGCCTTCGACCAGGTGGTCGAGGAGACGGCGCAGGACCAGGAGGCAGATCAGCTGCTCCCGAAGGCCGTCCGCACCTACTGCGCGATCATTGCCCATCATCTCGGCAACATCGAGAGGTTCGAACCCCCCGTGGCACGCAAGTTGCGGTCGATGAGCGCGGCCGCGCTGAAGCGCATGCCGCAGGACGTCCTCCAGGACGCACTGGACTCCATGGATTACGAGCGCGCCTCCCGGCTGCGGCGGCTGCGTCGCCGCCCCGTCGCCGCGGAGGTGGCCGCCTGATGGCCACGCGCAACACGCAGGGGCGCGAGACGACGCAGATCTTCTTCGCCTCCACACTCTACGGCGCCGCCACGCTCGCCGCCGCCCTCGACTCGGGCTGCTTCGAGCACTCCTCCGGCCTCGGGAACGGGGGCCCGCACCGGCGCATCCTGCTGGTCAGCAATAACGCCGCGACACCGGAGACCACCCCGTCCCTGGACACGATGCCCGGCTTCGAGCGGCTGCGCAGCCGCTTCGACCGGGTGCTCTCGTGGAACGAGACGATCAGCCCGTTCCACCCCGGCGGCTGGTCGCCGCGCCAGGACGACGTACCGCTGTGGGAGCGGCATCTGCGGCTGCTCTGGGACCTCGGCGACGACGAGATCGAGCTGGTGGTGGAGTCCATCCAGGTCAACCCGTCGCTGGCGCTCACTCAGCTGTTCCCGGGCGCGCCCGTGGACGTATACGCCGACGGCCTGATGAGCTACGGCCCCACGCGCAACAAGCTCGACCCGCTGATCGGCACCCGGATCCGCCGTCTGCTCCACCTGGACCTCGTCCCCGGGCTCCAGCCGCTGCTGCTCACCGAGTTCGGCGTCACCCCGCAGATCGTCCCGACGTCGGCCTTCACCAAGGTCCTCGCCGAGCTGGCGGAGGACGCCGGCGCGGCCGCCCTCCCCGACGTCGAGGCACCCGCCCTGCTGCTGGGTCAGTACCTCTCCGCCCTCGACATCCTGACGGCGGAGGAAGAGGAGCGGCTGCACGTCACGATGGTGCGCGGGGCCGCCGAACTCGGGCACCGCCGGATCGTCTTCAAGCCGCACCCGACCGCTCCGGCCCGCTGGTCGCGGATGCTGGAGAAGGAGGCCGGGGAGCTGGGTGTCGAACTCACCGTTCTCGACTCTCCGGTGCTCGCCGAGGTGCTCTACCAGAAGATGCGGCCCGCACTCGTCGTCGGCTGCTTCTCCACCGCGCTGCTGACGGCGACCGCGCTCTACGACCTTCCGGTCGCCCGTACGGGCACGGACCTGCTGCTGGAGCGGCTCTCGCCGTACCAGAACAGCAACCGGGTCCCGGTCACGATCGTCGACGCGCTGCTGCCCGAACTCACCGACAGGGCGGCGGTCACGGGCTGGACCCTCGCCACGCCCGAGCAGGTCACCGACGAACTCACCGGACTGATCAGGGCGGTGGGCTACGCCATGCAGGCCCAGATCTACCCCAGCCTGCGGCCCGAGGCGGAGCGTTTCCTCACCACGAAGCTGAACGCGCACACCTGGCGCTACTTCAAGCGGCGTCGCCTCACCTCGCTCGCGCTGCCCGGTGCCATCCCGTCCCAACTCGCCTTCCTGCCGCGCAACCCGACGGTGAGACGAGTCGCTCGTAAAGCCCGCGCCGTGCAGCGCCGTCTGGCCAAGAAGCGGACTGCCTTCGGATGATGGCCTCGGCCACCGCGCTTCCGACGTTCTCTCCGGAAGCGCACCCTGCACGACCGGGGGTGCACAGCCAGCGAAGTGCGCCCCCACCCCGCCTCCGAGCCCTCGACGGACTCCGCCTGATAGCGGCTCTGATGGTCGCCTTCTACCACTTCGGTGGCCGGGACGGGGAGATCGGCCAAGCCTGGGGAACCTCGCCCGCGCGGCAATTCCCCACCGCCTCACAGCTGTTCGCGTACGGCTGCCTGGGCGTCCAGATCTTCTTCGTCATCAGCGGTTTCGTGATCTGCATGAGCGGCTGGGGCCGGCCGCTGCGATCGTTCTTCGCCTCCCGCGTCTCGCGCCTCTTCCCCGCGTACTGGGTGGCGATCATCCTGGTGACCGCCGTCTTCGCGCTTCCCGGCGTGGTGTACGAGGCGGTCTCGCCGAGCGACATGCTGGTCAACCTCACCATGCTCCAGCAGCCCTTGGGCGTCGACCGCGTCCTCGGGGTGTGCTGGACCCTCTGGGCCGAGCTGCGGTTCTACGCCCTCTTCGCCCTCTTCGTCGTCCTGCCTGGGGCGAGCAGGCAGCGGATCGTGCTCTTCTGCGCAGTGTGGACCCTGACGGCGGCGGTCGCGGAGTCCGCTGACCAACCGCTGCTGGACATCGTGCTGATGCCCGAGTACGCGCCGTACTTCATCGGCGGCATCGGTCTCTATCTGGTGCACCGCGACCGACGCGACACGACGGCCTGGGGAATCGTCGCGGCAGGCTGGCTGCTCGGCCAGCACTACGCGGTGGACCGGCTCTGGCACCCGCCGAACCCGGACTTCTTCTCCTTCCGCCCGTCGCTGGGGATCGTCGTGGTGGTGACCGTCGGCTTCGTGGCAGTGGGCGCGATCGCCCTGGGGCATCTGCAGTGGGCGAACTGGCGCTGGCTGACGGTCGCGGGCGCGCTGACGTATCCGTTCTACCTGGTGCACGAGCACCTCGGGTGGGTGGCGGTGTGGGTCCTCCACCGGTCGTTCGGGCTTCCCTCCTGGGCGACCCTCGCCGGTGCGGTCTTCGCGATGCTGGTGGTGGCGTGGCTGCTCTACCGCTATGTGGAGACACCGCTGACGCCGCGCATCAAGCGGGCGCTGACGTCTCCGCGCCGCGCCATGTGAACCACATGCCCGCACCGTGAGCCCCGCCCGGTCCTCCGCGCGGGGGCTCGGCGCACGGCGCGCCGTACGGTAGTGGCTTGCCGAGTGGCCGCCGGTGCCGACCACGAGTGACGATGGGAACAGAGGTGGTGAGCAGGCAGAAAGCACGCGCCATGGCCACTGCGACCGAAGGAACCGTACCCTTCCGCGGCTACCGCACCTGGTACCGCGTGGTCGGCCCGCTCCCCACCCCCGGGGAGACGGCGAAGCAGGCACCTCTGCTCGTCCTCCACGGCGGCCCGGGGATGCCCCATGACTACCTGGAGGACCTCGCCGCGCTGGCCGACACCGGACGCGCGGTCGTCTTCTACGACCAGCTCGGCTGCGGCAGGTCCGATCGCCCGGACGACCGTCTGCTCTGGCGCATGGGCACGTTCGTCGACGAGATCGCGACCGTACGGGACGCCCTCGGCCTGGACCGGGTCCACCTGTTCGGCCACTCCTGGGGAGGCTGGCTCGCCCTCGAGTACACCCTGGGCCGGCCGCCCGGAATCGCCAGTCTCGTGCTGGCCAGCACCTGCGCCAGTCTCCCCGCCTTCGCGGCCGAGACCAGACGGCTGAAGAACTCGCTTCCGGCCGACGTCCAGGACGTCATCGACCGGCACGAGGCGGAGGGCACGACGGACGACAAGGCGTACGTCGAGGCGGCCATGGCGTACTACACGCAGTGGATCTGCCGGAAGGTCCCCTTCCCGGCGCACGTCCTGCGGTCGTTCGCGAGCATGAACGACGAGGTGTACGCGGTCATGCAGGGGCAGGAGTGGAATGTCACCGGCAATCTCAAGGACTGGGCCGTCACCAGTCGGCTCGGGGAGATCGACCTACCCGTGCTGGTCACCTCGGGGCGCTACGACGAGATGACGCCCGCGCTCGTCCAGCAGCTGGTCGACGGGATCCGAGGAGCCGAGTGGGTGCTCTTCGAGCACAGCGCCCACGTCGCCATGATCGAGGAGCGGGATGCCTACCGGCAGGTGCTCGTATCCTTCCTCGACCGCGTGGACGCGGGCCCGCCCTGACGCCCCGACCGCGGTCGACCGCTCCCGGCGGCGGACGTAGCGTGGAAACACGGAACAGAACACCCTCTCCTTCCGAGGAGGCGGTCATGGCCGCGGTCGACGAAGTCGCGCCGGACATCTTCCGCATCAACGTGGTGACCGTTCCGGACGAGGACTTCACCACCAGCTTCTTTTTGATCCGCGACGAGGCGCCGACCCTGGTCGAGACGGGCTTCCGCCGGGCCTTCGACGAGACCCGCGAGGCCCTCGCCCAGGTGATCGATCCGGCCACGTTGCGTTATCTCGTCGTACCTCACTTCGAGGGCGACGAGTGTGGCGCGCTCAACCTCTTCCTCGAACAGGCACCGCACGCCGTGCCCGTGGCCAGCCCGGTCGGCGTGGCCGTCAATCTCGGGGACTTCGCGGTGCGGGATCCGATGGCCGTCGACGCCTCCAGCGAACTGGACCTGGGGACACACCGGCTTCGCTTCATGATCACGCCGTATGTCCACACCTGGGAATCGATGCTCCCGTACGACCCGACGACCGGCACGGTCTTCTGCTCGGACGTCTTCATCGGCCCGGAGGGCGGGCACCCGGTCACGGACGCCGACCAAAGCGACGTGATGATCGAGATGTACAAGACGGTCGGGATCTTCCCCTCACGCGCTCATCTGGACAGCGCGCTGGACAAGATCGAGGCGGTGCACCCGCAGACGCTCGCCTGCCACCACGGCAGCGTGAAGGCAGCCAGGATCGGCACCTATCTGCAGGCCCTGCGGGAGCACGACGTGACGGGCGTCACCGAGTGGAATCCGATGCTCGAGCCCCCGGCCCGCTGACCACGCCACCGACGGGCAGTCTCCACCGCGAGCCGGTCATCGGACGCCACCACCGGCGACGAACGTCGGCACGGACTATCCAGGGCTGCTCAGCGACAGCTTCGCGGCGAAGCCGAGGAACAGCGCGCCCGCGGCCGAGGTCGCCCCGGCCGTGAGCCGCCTGCGGCGCCGGAACTGGGCGGCCAGCGTGCTGCCACCGAAGATCAGCGCGGTGAGGTACAGGAAGCTGAACGCCGTGGCCAACGCACCGAGCACGAGGAACGACAGAGCGGGGTGCGCGTACCCGGGGTCCACGAACTGCACGAAGAAGGAGATGAAGAAGAGGATCGCCTTCGGGTTGAGCAGGCTGATCATCAAGGCGCGCCGGTAGGGCCGCTCGGCGGCATCCCCGGGCGCCGGCTCCCCTGCGGCCGCATCCGCGTCCGCGCCCGAGCGCTCATGGCGCGTACGCCACATGCTCCAGGCCGCGCGCAGCATCCCGATGGCCATCCACGTCAGATAGCCCGCCCCGGCGTACTTCACGATGCCGTACAGCAGGGCGTTGGTCTGGAGCAGCGAGGCGACACCGGCGGCCGACAGCACCATCAGCACGGCGTCACCGCAGAACACCCCGCACGCGGCCAGATAGCCCGTCCGCACGCCGCGACGCGCGGCGACCGAGATCACGTACAGCGAGTTCGGTCCCGGCAGCAGGATGATCAGTGCGAGTCCGGCCAGATACGTCGGAAGGTCGGTGACTCCAAGCATGCAGCGGAGTTTGGCACACACCTCCGGCCAATCGCTCAGGCGTCCACATTTCAGACCCCCTTGGGGGTACCACCCAGCGCTAGCTGGGGGAGTACGCCCAGCAGCTCAGACCCACTCCCAGCGCAGCCCGTGGAAACCCGGCGTGGGGTCCTGGACCACGAGGTGCGCGCGCCCGGAGGAGCTGATCCACACGGGGGCGGCGTCCGGCAGGGATCCGGCTGAGGACGGACCCGAGCAGCGGTGGCAGCGGACGGGCACCGCCGAGGGGTGGAAGGCCACCTCCAGGGTGTACAGCCGGGCGGGGGCGCGGAATCCGCGGTTGCACTCGTTGGTGGCGGGGCCTGTCGTCGGGTAGGTGAAGGCGTAGTCGATCACCGAGGTCTCCCCCTCGGAGAGCACCCGGTCGAGGAAGAGCTCTGTCACGACGAGCGGGACCGAGGCGTCGTAACGGATCCGGCCCGGCCGGGCGTTGCGCACCTCGCTGAGTTCGGGCAGTCCGCGGTCGGGGTCGTCGCCCCGCGTGATGATCAGGCAGCGGTCCACCCGCTCGCGCTCCGCCCTGAGGACCAGGGTCGTACGGAGCCGCGACTCGGCGCCGTTGTGGTCCAGTTCACAGCGGTCGTGCGCCGCCAGCCGGAGCAGCCCGTCGTCCGCCGACCCCATGTCGTCGAGGAGGCCGGGCAGGCTCTCGTACTCCTGCCAGAGCCGCTCGGTGTCCAGGCTGACTGGGGCGCGGTGGATCCAGCGGCCACGCGGTCGCTGGGGTCCGAGCAGGGAGACGAGCGAGTCGGTCGGCAGCTCCAGCAGGTCCTCGAGGAGCCGGATCGCCTGGCGGGACTGCGGGCGCTCGGGCCGGCTGCGGCCGCGGCGCCAGTAGCTGAGGGTGGTGACGCTGACCTCGATGCCGCGCGCGGCCAGCCGGTGCTGGATACGGTCGAGGCTCAGGCCGCTGGCCCGGATGGCGCCGTCGAGCGCCGCCTCGAAGGGCCCGTTGCGCAGCGCTTCCTGGATATCGCGCGGCAGCGGCTCCGCGTGCGCGGAATCCGCTTTCCCCCGAACCCGTGTCCGTTTCCCGGACGTTGGGCGCGGGGGGCTGGGTCTGTCTACCTCGCTGCTGGGGACCATGGTCGCCTCACGTTGCGCGCCTCGGTCGGGCGGCGCCGCCTGTGACCGCTGTCGCAGGAGTTGAAGTGGGGGCCACATGCTATCCACAGACTTCCCGGAAGGGCCCCTGGCGTCGGTCACTCTGTGAACAGTTTTGCCCATGGCCTCCAGCCCGGCCGCCGTCTCCCACGGTCAGACCGCGTCCCGACGTCTTCACAAGGTTGCTTATTTAACAGAATTCGCACGTCGTTGACCGGGTCCTATGTCGGCGGCCAGGCTCCCGCCCCATGAAACGATCCGTTCTCGTGGGATCACTGTCGCTAGCTGTCAGCGGTCTCCTCATATCCGGTGCGGGCAGCCCCGCCACCGCCGCGGACGGCCCTCGGCCCACACCGCCGAAGGCGACCAAGAGCGAAGCCCTGCGCGACGCCAAGGAGTCGGTGGCCGCTCACCCCCGTGCGGTCCGAGCCAGCGCGCACGACACCTTCTCGCCCGAGTCCGTCCAGCTCGACAAGGACGGCACTCGCCACGTCCACTTCGACCGCTCCTACCGGGGACTCCCGGTGCTGGGCGGCGATGTCATCCTGCACTCGGCGCCCGACGGCAACTTCCGGGAGACGAGCCTGACCCTCAAGGCACCGCTGTCGCTGCCGACCACAGCGAGAATCGGCGCCCAGCGGGCGGAAGCCGCCGCTGAGAAGAGGTTCAAGGGCACGAAGCACGAGACCTCCTCGAAGCTCGTCATCGACACGCTGTCGGGCAAGCCCAGGCTGGCCTGGCAGGTCGTCGTCGACGGCATAGCCCCCGACCAGTCCCCCAGCCACTTCAACGCACTGGTCGACGCACGGACCGGCAAGATCGGACAGACCTGGAACGACTTCCACACCGCCGATGGCACCGGCCACGGCTATCAGGTGGGCGATGTCACCGTTGGTACCACCCCCATCAGCGGCGGCTTCTCACTCAAGGACGGTGCGCGCGGTAACGGGGAGACGCGCGACGCCCAGAACCTGACGGCCACCAACGACAGCCCGCCGGCCGGCTGGGGCAAGTCCTTCACCGACACGGACAACACCTGGGGCGACGGCGCCCTGACCGACCGTGCCACCGTCGCCGTGGACGCCCACTACGGCATCCAGGCCACCTGGGACTACTTCAAGAACATCCACGGCCGCAACGGCATCAAGAATGACGGCGTCGGCGCCCGCTCCTTCGTTCACTACGGACAGAACTACGCCAACGCCGGCTGGGACGACACCAGCTTCAGCATGATCTACGGCGATGGCGCCGCAGGTCAGAAGCCGTTCACTGAGCTCGATGTCGCCGGGCACGAGATGAGTCACGGCGTCACCTCGGCCACCGCGAACCTCAACTACTTCGGTGACGCCGGCGGTCTCAATGAGGCCACCAGCGACATCTTCGGCACGCTGGTCGAGTTCAGCGCCAACAACTCGGTCGACGCCCCCGACTACCTCATCGGCGAGAAGATAGACATCCGCGGCAACGGCACCCCGCTGCGCTGGATGGACGACCCGTCCAAGGACGGCAAATCGGTCAAGTGCTGGTCCTCCAACACCAAGAACCTCGACCCGCACTACTCCTCGGGCGTGGGCAACCACTTCTTCTACCTGCTCGCCGCCGGCTCGGGGCAATCCCAGTGGGGCAACAGCCCGACCTGCGACGGCTCCACGGTCACCGGCATCGGCAACGCCGCCGCGGGCAAGATCTGGTACCGCGCGCTCACCACGTACATGACGTCCGGCACCACCTACCCTGGCGCCCGCACCGCGAGCATCAAGGCGGCCATCGACCTGTACGGAGCGAGCAGCACCCAGTGCGCGGCGGTGGAGAAGGCCTGGAGCGCCGTCGCCGTCGCCCCGACCACGACCACCTGCGGCACCACCACCACGCCACCCACCTCCAACCTGCTGAGCAACGCCGGCTTCGAGTCCGGCGCGACCGGCTGGAGCGCCACCAGCGGTGTGATCACCAACAGCGCGAACGGCACCCCGCACTCCGGCTCGTACTACGCCTGGCTGAACGGCTACGGCACCACCCACACGGACACGTTGTCCCAGTCGGTGACCGTTCCGTCCACCGCGACGGCGCCGAAGCTCAGCTTCTGGCTGGCCATCGACACCTCGGAGACCGGCTCGACGGTGTACGACACGCTCAAGGCCCAGGTCGTCTCGGGCTCCACGACGACGACCCTGGCGACGTACTCCAACACCACGCCCGGCGGCTACACCCAGCGGACGCTGGACCTGTCCGCCTTCAAGGGCAAGACCGTGACGATCAAGTTCATCGGCACCGAGGACTCGTCCCTGAGCACCAGCTTCCTGATCGACGACACCGCGGTGGCGACCGGCTGATCACCGTCAGGCCATGAGCCATGACCAGCCACGGCCCGGGCGGTGCCCCCCATCACCCGCCCGGGCCGTGCCCTGTCGTCCTAGAACGCGTCGGAGGGGACGTAGGCGCCCCAGACCTCACGCAGCGCGTTGCACACCTCCCCGACGGTGGCCCGGGCCCCCAGGGCGTCCTTCATCGGGTAGAGCACGTTGTCCGTCCCCGCCGCCGCCTTCTTCAACGCCGCGAGTGCCGCCTCGACCGCCGCCCGGTCCCGCCCGGCTCGCAGCGCGGACAACCGCTCCCGCTGTCGCGCCTCGATCGCCGGGTCGACGCGCAGCGGCTCGTACGGCTCTTCCTCCTTCAGCTGGAAGCGGTTGACGCCGACGACGGTCCGGTCCCCGGCGTCCGTCTCCTGCGCGATCCGGTACGCATTGCGCTCGATCTCGCTCTTCTGGAAGCCGCGCTCGATGGCGCCCACCGCACCGCCGAGTTCCGCCACCCGGTCCATGAGCGCGACAGCCGCCGCCTCGACGCCGTCGGTCATGCTCTCCACGGCGTAGGAGCCCGCGAACGGGTCCACGGTGGCGGTGACATCGGTCTCGTACGCCAGTACCTGCTGGGTGCGCAGCGCCAGCCGGGCCGACTTGTCCGTGGGCAGCGCGATGGCCTCGTCGAAGGCGTTGGTGTGCAGCGACTGCGTGCCGCCGAGCACCGCGGCGAGCCCCTGGACGGCGACCCGCACCAGATTCACCTCCGGTTGCTGCGCGGTGAGCTGCACGCCCGCCGTCTGGGTGTGGAAGCGCAGGGTCATCGACTTCGGGTTCCGGGCGCCGAACTCCTCCCGCATCACCCGCGCCCAGATCCGCCTGGCCGCCCGAAACTTGGCGACCTCCTCGAGGAGCGTCGTGCGCGAGACGAAGAAGAAGGACAGTCGGGGCGCGAAGTCGTCGACGTCCATGCCGGCCGCCACCGCCGTACGGACGTACTCGATGCCGTCGGCGAGGGTGAAGGCGATCTCCTGTGCGGGCGAGGCACCCGCCTCGGCCATGTGGTAGCCGGAGATCGAGATCGTGTTCCACTTCGGGATCTCCGCCCCGCAGTACCGGAACACGTCGGCGACCAGCCGCAACGACGGCTTGGGGGGAAAGATGTACGTGCCCCGCGCGATGTACTCCTTGAGCACGTCGTTCTGGATGGTGCCGGTCAACCGGCCCGCCGGAACGCCCTGTTCGGCGGCGACGAGCTGGTACAGGAGCAGCAGTACGGCGGCGGGCGCGTTGATGGTCATCGACGTCGAGACCCGGTCCAGCGGAATGCCGTCGAACAGGACCCGCATGTCGTCGATCGAGTCGATGGCCACACCGACCTTGCCGACCTCGCCGTGGGCGATGGGCGCGTCCGAGTCGTGTCCCATCTGGGTCGGCAGGTCGAAGGCCACCGACAGGCCCATGGTCCCGTGGGCGATGAGGTCGCGGTAACGGGCATTGGACTCGGCGGCCGTGCCGAAGCCCGCGTACTGCCGCATCGTCCACGGCCGGCCGGTGTACATCGTCGGATGCACACCACGGGTGAAGGGGTAGGCGCCGGGCGCGCCCAGTTTCTCGGCCGGGTCCCAGTCGCGCAGCGCCTCCGGACCGTACACCGGCTCGATGGGCAGGCCGCTCTCGGACATGCGGTGACCGCCGGGGCCGCCCGACTCGCGCGTCATGTGCTGTGCCTCCCGTGGGGCGTTTTGAACCGGTCTCTCTCCATGTACCCCAGGTCCGTCCTCGGGCAGCCCAGAGAACAAGAGAACAGATGAAGGAGGGGAGAGATCCGTATCCGACGCACAGGGCACACAGGGGCGGTGCTCGGGAGAGAGCGGAAGGGAGAGAGGGCGCGGGCGGGACCGGGGGAACGTGCCCCGCCCGCGCCATACGCGTGGAGCCGCAGGTACGGGGGGAACCCCGGCTCGCCACGCCGCCGATGACCAGTCGGCTCATTCCTAACTGCGTCGCGGGGCCAGAAAGTGTCACACCTGTTGGTTGAACTGCTGACCGATCCGTTGCCCGTCAGGTGATTGCCCAGGTCACAGGGCATACGGCGGGCTTCCGGCCAGGCCTGCAGTGGGGCCCGGCGGGGTCAGCGGGCCGGGACGTCAGGGGGCCGCGGGTGAGCTTTCGGACGCCGAAGGTGAAGGGCTCGGCTGCGGCGCTTCCTCCGACGGGGGCGCGGTGGGGGACGACTGCATGAGAAAGTCCGACGTGCCGCCTTCGCTGCCGTCGTCGTCGTCCTCGTCCTTGTTGCCTTTGTCGCCTTTTTCGCTGTTGCCCGGGGAGTCCCTGGAATCCCCGGACTCCCCGGAGCCGGAATCCTTGTTCTCGGCAGCGCGGTCGAGAGCCCGGTCGCAGTAGCGGTCGACGGCATGCCTGCCGCCCGCGTCCCGCTCCAGCTTGCGTTCCATCCGCTTGTCGAGCGTGCCGGCCTCGTGCTTGCGGCACAGCGCGATGGTTTCCTTCAGCTTCTCGGCACTCAGCATGCCGTCACGGCCCGGGTCGACCGCCGTGCCGTTCCCGGCACCGTCGCCCGGGTGCTCGTGCCCGGCACCGTCCGAGGGCGCACCGCCGGGCCCGTCGGTCCCGGATGTGCTCGCACTGGGGCTCCGCGAGGGTTCTCCGCTGCCGCCGACGGTCGACGGATCGCCGGACTGCGGCTCCTGCGTCGAGACGGCGGACACGCTCGCACCGGGTGCCGGTTCACCGGATGATCCGCCGAACGGCGTGGGCAGCACGCCAACGCCCGCGGCGACCGCGACCCCACCGAGGGCGCACCCCGCCACCGCCACGGCGAATCCGGCCCGTAGCGGCCGCCCGAGCCCACGGAACCGGGACGGCCACCCTGGCCTGCCTATCCGTACGACCTGCGAGGCGGGATCCACAGGGGCGTCGTCGCGCGTAGATCCGGCCCGCGACGTGTCGTCGCGGGCCTCTCTCGCTTTGCGAAAAGCAGCGGCGGCGGCGGCTTCACCGGGAAGTTCGCCATTGGGCAGGCCATGGTGGAGCGTCCCGCCGGGCACCGGCTCACGGGCCATCCCGGCCAGTACCGCGGAGAGCCGCTCGGCCTGGGCACGCGCGCGCTCGTCGTCTCTGACGGAGGGAATGGCCGGCTCGCCGCGGAGCAACCGCTCCGCAGCTTCCTCGTCCAACCAGGTGTACCGGTCGTCGGCCATCACATGTCCTTCTGCGTCCGGGGGCCGGAATCCGTCACACCGGCTGACGTCACGGTGCCCTGGCGCGGGGCTCTCTGCGGCGGTACGCCCTCAAGTCCCCCCACGTCCTGACCACCTCCGGATCCGGACTCCTCAGCGGCGTCCTGCTCCGCGGCCGCCGCCCCGCCCGAGACCGCCTCCGGCCTGGATTCCTGCTGTGCCGCTCCGGCGTACGGCTCGTCCCCGGCTTCCGCCCCCAAGAGATCGGCCAGCCGTCGCAGCCCGCGGTGTGCGGCCGTCCGTACCGCGCCGGACCGCTTGCCGAGCACCTCCGCCGCGCTCTTCGCGTCCAGCCCGACCACGACCCGCAGCACCACCGCCTCGGCCTGGTCCTGCGGCAGCGTGGCGATGAGCCGCATCGTACGGCCCGTGCCGATCGCCTCCAGGGCCTCCCCCGCGGTGTCGCAGTCGCTCGGCTTGTCCGTCAGCTCGGTCTCGTCGCCGCCGGTCGCGGGGCGACGGCCGCGCATCCGGATGTGGTCCAGCGCCCGATTGCGGGCTATCCGCGCCGCCCATCCCCGGAACCGGTCGGCGTCACCGCTGAACCGCTCGAGGTCGCGGGCTATTTGGAGCCATGCCTCCGAGGCGACATCCTCCGAGTCCGGTTCGCCCACCAGTGTCCGGACATAACCGAGCAGCCGCGGGTGCACGGCCCGATAGACAGTCCGGAAGGCGTACTCGTCGCCGTCCTGTGCCGCGTGCACTGCGGCCGTCAGTTCCGCGTCGTCCCCCAGCACGCCCTCATCCTGCTTCACTCTCCGTGGCCTCCTGACGTGGGGCCAACGCTGTGCGTCTCCTCCGGCCGTGTCAGCGATGCCTCCCAGGTCCGCAGAGGCTCTGTGGACCGGGTGCACCAGGCATCCCGCCGACCGCCCCATCGTACGGGGGGCTGCCGAACGGGGCGCCACTGCGTTCCCCAGGTCGACGCACCACGATACGGTGCATCACCGCAAGATTCGCCACCGGACGCAGCGCCGACGTGATCGGCGAACGCCGCCCGCTGCTCCCGCATCGCGCCGATCTGGCGGACCAATGGGTGGGCGAGCACGCCGACCGCCGCCATAAGCATGCTGCTCATAGGCCCGGCGGCCGGAGCGTTCCGCGGTGCTCCGGCACGACGTGCCCGCCGGCCGGTCGATGCGGCATCCCGACAGTCGAGGGTCTCCCGACGGTGGACGGCGGCACGGGCGGACCGGGCGTCGGCCCCACGCCCGGCCGGTACCCGCCGCCGGCGGCGCAGCGACCTTCCGGCTCCACTCCCGGGGCCCGGCCGTCGACCCACGGATACATCTGAGGAGCACCCCCGGTACACAGTCCTCCCCGGCGCGTCCCGACCAACACGACATGCGCCCGACACGGCGCGACCTGCACGCTACGGCCTGCGGCGGGTCCGCGTCCATGTTCCTGCGGCCGGGCTCGGTCATCAGGAGGTGACGCAACGGTGGTTCGACGGCGGTGTGACAGAAATCCGGCGTGGGACGCTGAGGTGAGTACGGGCCCCTTGCGGGGCCCTCACCGACGACGGCCGGGGTCTCTCCTGTGGGGGGTGGCGACCCCGGCCGTCCTTTGTTGCCCTCACCTGCGCGCCTGGGCCTGACCAGGCGAAGGGATGGGATCGGGCCGGGGCGGCTGCCCCGTGGTTCGCCGACCGACCCGGGTCAGCCGCTTCTGCCGGACCGACTCCGCTGTTCGGCCCCGGAGCCGGAGGGCCGCGTCGAGGCCGGGGGCTCGTCCTGCGTTCTCCCGCCCGAGCTGCCTTCGCTCCTCTCCCACCGCTTCCCCTGCCTCTTCATCAGGCGGTCGCAGTAGCCGTCCACGGCCCGCTCGCCTCCGGCCGTGTCCGCGAGCCTGCCGAAGGCTTCGGAGTCCAGCGCGGCACCGCTACCGGCCGCCGCCTGGTACGCCCGGCACAAGCTCACCGTCGTCCACTGCTTGGGGGTTCCCCGGCCGGGAGGGGCGACGCGAGGCCCCGCGTCGCCCCTCCCGGCCGGGGGCGTCGGATCCGTGCGCCCAGGCCTCGTACGGTCCAAGGTCCCCGGACCTCCGGACGGCTCGGCGGACGCGCTGTGGACCGGCGCCGGTCGGGAGCCGCTGTCGCCGGTCCCGAAAGGATTCGGGACCGCACCGGTTCCCGCCGCCACCGCCACCCCGCCCAGCGCCGCGGCGGCCACCACCGCACCGATCACGGCCTTCTTGGAACGGGAAACGCCCCCCGCACGGCATGCGAAGACGGCACCCAAGCCCCGCCGGGGGCGCCAGTCGTCCTGCGATCTCCTGGGCCCGGTCGGCGTACCGCGGGCCGCCCGGAACGCGACGACCGCGGCCT
The DNA here is from genome assembly GCF_052245555.1 of Streptomyces sp. KR80. NCBI lineage: Bacteria > Bacillati > Actinomycetota > Actinomycetes > Kitasatosporales > Streptomycetaceae > Streptomyces > Streptomyces sp. KR80. The sequence continues at coordinate 257,976 of NZ_JBQQCD010000007.1, read as the reverse complement.
CCTGCCGCCCGCGGGCGCGTTCCGACTCGTGCCGCACCGGCTCTGCGGCGGCCGCGAGCAGCCGTTCGACTGCTGCGAGGGCGGCCTTCTCCGCGGCCCGCCCGGCTCGCCGACGCTGTCCGTCCCTGTCACGGTCTCGGTTCTCGCTCATCTCATATCCCCAAGCGTTCGTGACGCCGCAGACGTCACGGATGCCGCTTCTCCCGCCGCGCGGCGGTCGGCGACGTGCCGGGCGAGTCGCTTCAGCCCGCGATAGGCGGACGTACGGACCGCTCCGACGCGCTTTCCCAGAACGCGGGCCGCCGCGGGACCGTCGAGGCCGACCACCACCCGTAGCAGGACCGCCTCGGCCTGATCCCGCGGCAGCGTAGCCACCAGCGCAAGGGTTCGCTCGGTCGACAGGGACTCGAAGGCCTCGCGCTCGGTGTCCTGTCCGCCCGGCAGTTCGAGCACGTCCTGCTCCAGGACGGTGGCGCGGGGTCGGTTGCGCTGCCGTCGCAGATGGTCGAGGGCCCGGTGCCGAGCGATGGTCGCCGTCCAGCCGCGGAACCCGTCGCCGTCGCCGCGGAATCTCCTCAGATCACGGGCGATCTCCAACCATGCCTCGGAGACGACGTCCTCCGCATCGTCCCCGACCAGTACGCGTACATAAGCCAGCAGCCTCGGATGAAGGTGCCGGTAGAGGGCGGCGAAGGCCTGCTCGTCCCCGTCCTGGGCACGCTCGACGGCTGTGCCGAGCCCCCCGTCGTCCTGATGGTGCCAACGCCGGCGCGTGCCCCCGCCCTCGCTCACTCTGCCCTCTCCATCCCGACGCGGCACTGTTCACCGTGCCCATGTCCCTCGTGGAGCCGGCTCCTTGGCAAGGACACCGGCTCCCCTCCGCACAGCGTGAGAACTCATGCAAATGTCACGGCAGTTCGAAGATTTCCACCTCATTCCTGCCAAAACGACCACGAAGCCGTACGAGCGTGCGGCGCCGACCGCCCAGGCCGGCGTCTCGTCCGATCACAGGCGCGGCGCGGTACTGGCAGTACGGTTGGGCGGCCGCCACGACGGGGAAGAGAGGGATTCCGGCATGCAGGTCTTTCTGGAGACCGATCGACTGCTGCTGCGCCGCTTCACCGAAGCTGATGTGGATCTTCTTGTCGACCTCGACAGCGACCCGGCCGTCATGCGGTTCCTCAACGGAGGCAAGCCGACCCCGCGCGAGGTGGTCCGGAAAGAAATCTTGCCCCTGTACTTCAACTGTTACGAGCGATATGAGGGCTTCGGCCACTGGGCAGCCGTGGAGAAGTCCACGGGGGATTTCCTGGGCTGGTTCGAGTTCCGGCCGCCGGAGGACGGGAGTTCCGACGACGTCGAGCTCGGCTACCGGCTGCGCGCGGCGGCCTGGGGCAAGGGCTACGCGACCGAAGGCTCCCGCGCGCTGATCCGCAACGGCTTCACCGAACTCGGCGTTCAGCGCGTCTACGCGACGACGATGACGGTCAACCGCGCTTCTCGCCGCGTTCTGGAGAAGGCCGGCCTGACCTACGTACGGACGTTCCACGAGTCGTGGCCGGAGTACATCGACGGCGCAGAGCACGGCGACGTGGAGTACGAACTGCGCAAGGCCGACTGGCGGCCGTAAGCCCCCGCGGTCCGTGCGCTGTTCAAGGGGTGTCCGTTCCGGGGTGCTACAGTGACGAGCAGCACTTGTGTACGCACTTCGTTCGCGTCGGTGCTTGTTTCACTTCGTATTGCTGCTGGGCCCGGTCTTTCCGTGACCGGCGATCAAGCCCCGTAGCACCTCTTCTTCTCTCCGGACGCAGGCTTCCGATTCCGCGGCACCGGGCGTGATTTTCTCCGCCCTTGCCTGCCGGGTCTCTTTCGAGCCACGTCCGTGAAAGGACTCGCATGACCAGCACTCTCGAACACCCCCTTGTCCAACAGAACCTCAAGGCCCCGGCTGCCGGCGTCCTCGACATCGTGAAGGGCCACGGCTTTCTGCGCACCAGCCGCCGCTACCTGCCGACGCCGGACGACGTCCAGGTGTCCTCGGCCCTCATCCGTCAACACGGCCTGCGCAAAGGCGATCTCGTCGAAGGCATGACCGGCCGTCCGCGCTCGCTCGGCCGGGTGGAGCGCGTCAACGGCGGCCCGACGACGGCGCTGCACGGCCGGCCGCACTTCGGCGATCTCACCCCGCTCCACCCTCGGCAGCGGCTGCGGCTGGAGACCTCGGCCGGGGGCCTGACCACCCGGATCGTCGATCTGGTCGCACCCGTCGGCAAGGGGCAGCGCGGACTGATCGTGGCGCCGCCCAAGACCGGTAAGAGCATGCTCCTGCAGCACCTCGCAGCCGCCATCGCCGCCAACCACCCCGAGTGCCACCTGATGGTGGTATTGCTCGACGAGCGGCCCGAGGAGGTCACCGACATGACCCGGTCGGTCCGCGGCGAGGTGCTGGCCTCGACCTTCGATCGCCCGGCTGCACAGCACATCGCGCTCGCCGAACTCGCGGTCGAACGCGCCAAGCGGCTCGTCGAACTCGGCCGGGATGTGGTCATACTCCTGGACTCCATCACCCGCCTGTGCCGGGCCCACAACAACTCCGCGGCCACCGGCGGCCGTACGCTCTCCGGCGGTGTGGACGCCGCGGCGCTGCAAGGACCCAAGCGACTGTTCGGCGCGGCACGCCTCGCCGAGGAAGGCGGCTCGCTGACCATCCTCGCGACGGTGTTGGTGGATACCGGCTCCCGGGCCGACGACTACTTCTTCGAGGAACTGAAGAGCACCGGCAACATGGAGCTCCGGCTTGACCGTTCACTTGCGGATCAACGGATCTACCCTGCGGTGAACGTCACACCCTCCGGTACCCGGCGTGAAGAATTCCTCGTTCCGCCGGCGGAATTGACGGCCGTACGCGGACTGCGCCGCGCCCTGCACACCAGGGATGCGCGGGCGGCGCTGGAGGTGCTGCTGGAGAAGATCAAGCAGACGCCGAGCAACGCCGCCTTCCTTCAGCAGCTGCACCGCACCGTCCCCGGGGCCTGAGCGCCGGTGCCCGGCCAGGGGATTCCCTACTCCACCTGGCCGCTCTCCTCAACCCACCGCCGAGCCTCGGTCAGGCGGGAACTGTGGCCGTGTGACCCGTATCCGCCGCCCGGCACCCACGGTCCGGGCCGCACGTCGGCGGGAACCCACCAGCAGCTCAGCAACGCCGACCGCGTCCTCGCGCGGTGTGATGTTTCCGGCGGCCCCTGCGCTTGGTACGTCGGGCCCTCCGTGTGACAGGTGGGCCGTTCGATACTTCCTTCCAAGGTGGGGAACTTGAGTCCGCGATCAACCCATGCGTACCGGCCGCTGAGCCTGAAACGCAGAACCTGGCTGACCCTCGGAGCCGTCGTCCTCGGCGGTGCGGGAGTGGTGACGGTCGCCGTCGCCAACCCATACGACGACGACAGGCCGTCGGCAGCCGCCTCCCCGGTCAAAATGCACACCGTGCCACTGAAGGCGAAGGGCGCCGGCAAGCGCGGCGTCGATCGCCGCGGCACCGAGCCGTTCAGTCTGCTCGGCATCTCCTGGCCGACCAGCACGGCGACGATCGAGGGTACGGCCGAGGTCCGCACCCACAGCGTCGAGACCGGCGAGTGGACCGGCTGGCAGGAGCTCGACCTCGATGGACGCGCTCCCGAGTCCGAGGAGGGCAGGGAGAGCGAGGCGCGCGGCGCGACCGAGCCCCGCTGGGTCGGGCCGTCGGACGGCGTCGAGGCCCGCGTGGTGGCCGCCGACGGCTCGGTGAGCGACGGGCTGCCGAGTGGACTGCGACTGGATCTGGTCGATCCGGGTGTGCTGCCCTCCGAGGCCAAGAAGGCCGACCGAGCGGCGCAGGAGGACCCCGACGGCAGCGACGCCCACCCCGCGGCGTACGCGCTCCCGGCCGAGGACACCCCGCTGCCGAGCCTCCCGGTCACGGGCGAGCCGACGGTCAGCGAATCCCCTGTCCCGACGTCCTCCGAGTCCGTCCTGCCGACGGGTTCGCCCACCCCATCGGCTAGTGAGTCCGCGGGCGGGAGCCCGTCGCCGAGCGACTCCACCTCGCCCTCGCCGACGCCGACCGTGCCGACGGCTCCGCCGTCCACCGTCACCAAACCCTCGATCGTCTCCCGCGCCAAGTGGGGCGCCGACGAGTCCAAGGTCGACGACCCGCCGACGTACCTCGACAAGATCGACGCGGCCTTCGTCCACCACACGACGGACGCGAACGGCTACACCTGTGCCGAGACTCCGGCGATCCTCCGGGCGATCTTCACGTACCACGTGCAGTCCAACGGCTGGAACGACATCGGGTACAACTTCCTCGTCGACAAGTGCGGCACGGTCTACGAGGGCCGAGCGGGCGGTGTCGACCTCCCCGTGATGGGCGCGCACACCTACGGCTTCAACGGGTACTCCACCGGCATCTCCGTCATCGGCAACTACGCCACCGACGGCAAGGCCACCGCCCCCGTGCTGAACGCCATATCCCGCATCGCCGCTTACAAGCTCGGCCAGTACGGCGTCGACCCGACCGGCAAGGTGACGCTCACCGCCGCGGGCGACACAGGGAAGTACAAGAAGGGCGAACAGGCCACGCTCTCCACGATCTCCGGCCACCGCGACGGCTACGCCACCGAGTGCCCCGGCGCGAATCTGTATTCCAAGCTCCCGGAGATCCGCCGGTTCGCCGCCAGCCCGGCCGCGAACGCCGCGCCAGCCAGCACCGACCTGCACCAGGACGGCGTCGCCGACCTCGTCGCCGGTACGCCGGGCGTCTCCGGCGGCGTGGGCTCGCTGACGGTCGTCCCGGGCGGACCCGACGGCCCGGTGGCTTCCGCCAAGCAGACGCTGACCCAGTCGAGCCCCGGCGTCCCCGGCTCCTCGGAGTCCGGTGACAACTTCGGCGCGGACAACGCCCTCGGGGACGTCAACGGCGACGGTCACGCCGACCTCGCCATCGGCGCCCCAGGTGAGGACGACACGACCGGGCACACCGACGCCGGCGCGGTCACCGTCCTCTACGGGCCCGCACTGTCCAGCGGCACGACGTACAGCACGGCGACCGCGACCCGCGCGGCGGGCGAGAAGCTCGGCACGTCCGTCACCGTCGCCGACTTCAACAGCGACGGCAAGGCGGACGTCCTGTCCGTCGCCCCGGGCACGCCGGGCCGCTGGTGGTCGTACGACGGCACGACCGGAGCCGCCAAGTCCGGCTATCTGAACAGCACCGCCTACACCGCGGCCGTCTCCCAAGTCGACTCCGCGACCGGTGACTTCAACCGCGACGGCTACGCCGATGCCGCGATCACCTTCCGCGACCCGGGCAAGGTCTCGCGCGTGCTGGTGCTCAAGGGCTCCGCGACCGGTCTGCAGCGCACCGGCATCCTCGGCGTCAGGGGCGGCCGTTCCCTCGCGGTCGGCGACCTGAACGGTGACGGCTACACGGACGCCGCGGTCGGCCAGCCGTACGCCACGGAGTCCGCCGCGTACAAGGGCGGCCAGATCACCGCGCTCTACGGCTCCTCCACCGGGCTGACCACCACCGGCCGCACCACCGTCCATCAGGACACCACCGGTGTCCCGGGCGCGGCGGAGACCGGTGACGACCTGGGCTACTCCGTCTCCGTCGGCGACTACAACCTGGACGGGTACGCCGATGTCCTGGCGGGTCTGCCCGGCGAGGACATCACGCGCGACGGGACCGCCCGTACCAACGCCGGTCAGGCCCTGCTGCTGCGCGGCGGCTCCACCGGCCTGACGGGCAGCAGCGCCCTCGCCTACAGCCAGGACACCTCCGGCATCGCGGGCGCCACCGAGTCCGGTGACCGCCTCGGCTCGTCGGTCGTGCTGCACGACCTGTCCGGCTGGGGCCGGGCGGACCTGGCGATCGGCGTCGAGGGCGAGGACGCGGGCGACGGCGTGATCCTGCAGCTGGACAGCGGCAGCTCCGGGGTCTCGACCAGCACCGGCGTCTACTACAGCCGCTCCAACCTGGGCACCCCTGCGGGCGCCCGACTCGGCCAGACCCAGACGCCGTAGCAGCACCACCCTGCACGACCTCTCGCCGTGCCGCTTCCCTCACGGGGGCGGCATGGCGAGAGCCTTTTCGGGGGCGGTGCTTCACCGACCGGTGGCTCCGTCGAAGTGCCGGACCTACTCGGCGACCGACGCTGAGGCGTCGTCGGACACGCCGCGAGCGCTGACCGTCAGATCGCCGGTGACAGTCACGTACGGGCGCAGCCGGATGCCGGCGCGGGTGACGGCCGGGTAGGTGTCGATCGTCTTGCGGTCGGCGATATCACCGACGATCCGCCCGATGCGGATGAGCCCGGCGCCCTTCCTCTTGCCGCCCTTCCCGTCCCCGCCCCCGTTAACGCACGCCCAAGGCACCTAGATCCCTGAAAGGGAGGATTGGTTGCCCTACCGCCGGAAATGAGTCATCACTCTGCCGGAATCGGACTGATGCCTCGCGGACGCTGCGGGGGTGGAACTCAGGCCCCGCAGACGAGTCCTCGCCCGTCCGCTCCACGGGAGCGGCGGCGGCCGGGCACCTCCAGGTGGGGTGCCCGGCCGCCTCCTGCTCCTGTCAGTGGCGGATGTCGAGGACGAAGCGCTCCGGGCGGTGGAGGGTGAAGGTCTTGTAGCAGGGCCTCTCCTTGAACGCGACGCCGAAGGTGACCACACCCTCGAAGTCGCCGGTGAGAGCGAGACCCTTGACCTCGGGCATGTTCAGCTTGACCAGGCGAGGCCCCTTGTAGACGGACTGCCCGGCCTCGTTGTGAGCGGCGGCCGGAGAGAGCTTGATCTCCAGGAAGTACTTACCGCGCAGCGGCACCTTGGCACCGGAGCCGTCGTAGCGGAGCTCCTTCACACGCCGGACAGTCGTCGGCGGCAGCTTGCCCTTCACGTCGATGACGATGCGGTCGAAGGTGGGATGGACACCCGTCCTGGCGTTGACCACCAGGGCTATGGGCGGTGGCGAAGCCGTCGCGTGCGACGGCACGGATGCCGTGGCAGGGGCCGATGCGACGGTCCCGGCGATGAGAAACGCGCCCGCGGCCGCTCCGGCCGCGATGCGCTGGCGACTGTTCATGTCGCCCCCGATTCTGCTGGTGATGGATGCCGGAATACCGGAATATCCCTATAGACAGCCAAACAAGCCCCTTGGTTGCATATAGAGCCGTACTTGTTCCCCGGCCCGCTGAGAAGGGGTTCCCGCAGGCATCCCCGGGGGGCTCCGAGGGTACGACCGACGGCCATCGGTCGGCGTCCCACGATCCGGAGTCGCACCTTCGCGCCGCCGGAGCCGTACGTGCCCTCGAGCCCGCGGTGTCGCCCCTCACGGGAACGACCGGAGGTGGGTCACCGTTGATCCACGGGGGTGGGAGTGGACGTGCGTACCACCCGGCCCTATGAGCGGGGACGCTCTGGATCATCGGGGGGAAGCAATGAGTACGTCAGAAGTCCTGTCGGCCATGGGAGTTGATTTCTCCTACGGCTCCACGCTCGCCGTGCGCGACGCGCACCTCAGCCTCGCCCGTGGCGAAGTCGCCGCGATCACTGGGGCCAGTGGTTCCGGCAAGTCCTCTCTTCTCTACTGCCTGGCCGGGGTACTGCCCGCCAGCCGAGGTGAGATCCGGTTCGAGGGGCGGGGGTTCGCAGACCTCGACGACGAGGAGATCAGCACGCTGCGCCGCGAGCGCTTCGGATTCGTCTTCCAGTACGGCGAGTTGCTCCCCGAGCTGACCATTGAGGAGAACACCGCGCTGCCGCTGCGCCTCGCCGGCAGGCGCAAGGGCCCCGCGCTCAAGGCCGCCGCCGAGGTCCTCGACCGCCTCGGCATCGCCGACCTGCGTGAGCGCCGGCCCTCACAGGTGTCCGGCGGGCAGAGCCAGCGCGTCGCCGTCGCACGAGCTCTGGTCCACCGGCCCGCCGTCGTCTTCGCCGACGAGCCCACCGGCTCGCTCGACAGCGCCAACGCCAGCGCCGTACTGAAAGAGTTCCTGTCCCTGGCGCGCTCGCAGGGCACCGCGGTGCTCTTGGTCACCCACGACTCCACGGTGGCCGCCCAGGCCGACCGCAACTACACGATGGCCGACGGGGTCCTCGCCCCCAAGGGGGCAGCCGCGTGAGGGAGTTCCTGCTCGGCCTACGGCTGCTGCTCGGATCCGGGCGCGGCACCCGAGTTCGTTTTCTGCTCATGACCGTGGGCGGCTCCCTCGGGGTGTGCTGTCTCGCCCTCGTCCTGACCATCCCGGCGATCCTCGACGCGCGCGACGGCCGGGCCGGGGATCGTACGCCGGTCAACTTCGCAGGCAAGCCCCAGCAGAACCGCACGCTGGTCCTTGAGCGGTCCGACCCACACGGCTCGAGGCCCTTCCACCGCGTCTTCCTCGCCCGCGGCACTGACGACACCCCTGAGCCGCCGCCCGGACTGAGCGAACTCCCGGCTCCGGGCGAGGTGTTCGTCTCCCCGGCCCTGCATGACCAACTTGAGCGCGAGCGTGCTCTGAAGGGGCTGCTGCCCGGCCGCGAGAAGGGGCTCATCTCCCCGGCGGGCCTCACGGACCCCAATGAGCTGTACGCCTACGTCGGCACCGAGCGCTCGGAGCTCACTGGCTTCAGTGCCACGCGCGACCTCAAGGGCTTCGGTACCGGCTACCCGCCCATCCCTGCCGTCGAGCCCTCCACCCTCGACATCCTGCGTTTCACCCTCGCCACGCTGGTGCTCCTGCCGCTCGGCGTCTTCCTCTCCGTCTGCGCCAAACTCTCCGCCGCCAGCCGCAACCGCCGTCTCGCGTCCCTGCGGCTGCTCGGCCTCAGCACCAAGGGCACACAGCGGGTCAACGCGGCCGAGACGGTCGTCGCCGCGCTGCTCGGCGCGCTCCTCGGTCTCGGCGAGTTCTGGCTGCTCAACCAGGTCATGGCCAGGACCGGCCTGCCCGGCCTGAAGTGGTACCCGAGCGACGGCGCGCTTTCCGCCTCCACTCTCGCCCTCTGTCTGCTCGGCTGTCCGGCCCTCGCCTGGTTCGTCGGCCGCGCCAGCGCACGCGCGGCCGCTGCCAACCCGCTGAGCACGCGTCGTACGGCAGCGCCCCGCGCACCCCGGATCTGGGGTGGGCTCCTGCTCGTCACCGGCCTGGGCCTCGTCATCGGCTACTGCCTGACCGGACTCACCGACCACCCGGCTCAGAGCATCGGTATCCACACCCTGCTGGTCCCGCTCGGCGTCCTGCTCACCGGACTCGGCCTCGTCCTGACGATGCCGCTGCTGTCGTACGTCGTCGCCAGGCGCCTTGCCCGCTCCCGCTCCCTCACCCTCAATCTGGCCATGCGCCGAAACGAGGTGGAGCCAGGCAGCGCCATGCGCGTCGTCACCGGTCTTGTGCTCCTGGTGTTCTCCGCGTCCCTCGCGCAGGGCGTCCTGGTCGAAGAGGCCCAGATCCTGCGGTCGAGCTCGCCTTCGCAGGAGTACGGGCTCTCACTCTCCGACCTCAGCAAGGACCAGCAGCGCAGGCTCCGCGAGATCCCGGAACTGCGCGCGCACGTGATCGTGATGGAGCCACCCTTCGACCCCAACGACGAGGGCCGGGAGATTCCCGCGAGCGCCCTGGTCGCGACCTGCGACCAGCTCGCGAAGATGGTGCGCCACATGGAGGGCTGTGTGGATGGCAAGGTTCTCCACCTCACCGACCCCGCGAAAACGGAAGATTCCATCTCCCCCTCCACCATCCGACTGAAGCAGGGCGACCGACGCACCTCCGTCAAGATCAACGTGCCGCGCCAGCAGGTCACCTACTCCGGTTACGACGTCACGTCCATCGACGCCCCCGTGCTCTACCCACCGTCCAAGCTCCCGCCCGGCGCCGTCACCATGGCCGGCACACTGGTCCTCGCCAGTGCCTCCGACCCCGAGACCGTACGGACCGTCCTCGACCGCATCGGCACCATCGTGCCCACCGCCGAGGTCGAGCCGGTCGGCATCAATATCGACGCACTCCAGCAGATCACCGTGATCGAGACACTGCTGGCCCTCGGCATGATCATGGGTCTGGTGATCGGGGTCGCGGCCTTCCTCGTCTCCGTCACCGACCGGGCCGTGGAACGCCGGCCGCAGGTCACCGCTCTCACCCTCATCGGCGCCCGGCCGCGCACCCTGCGGCTCGTCCAGTGCTCCCAGGTCGTCCTGCCGCTCGCCCTCGGCCTCATCCTCGCTCTGATCACCGGAAAGCTCGCCGAGTCCTCGTACCTCGTGACGGGAGGCGGCGAGGTCTTCTGGGACAGCGCAGGCATCCCCCTGCTCGCACTGGCCGCGCTCGGCGTCCTCGTGGTGGCGATACTCGGCACCCTGCCCCTGGTCGGCCGCCGCATCAACCCGGAGCTGATCCGCCGCGATTAGGGGGCCGACGAATCGGCGCACGCAACCGCGGCGGACGCGCAACAGCCCCGGCAGCCGTACGCGTGCCGGGGCTGTTCGAGGTTGTGCATGGGCTCAGCCGGCGACTGGGAAATCACCTGACTTCACGCCCGATATGAACTCGCTCCATGCTCCGCTGGTGAATACCAGGGCGGGACCGTTGGCGTCCTTGCTGTCACGAACGGGGACGATGCCAGGGAAGCCGGAGGCGACCTCGACACAGTCTCCGCCATCGGGGTTGCTGTGGCTGCTCTTGCGCCAGATAGCAGCGCTCAGGTCCGGGGTGGTTCGCATGGCGTCCAGTCCTCCATCGCCGCTCGAATCATCGCCTCGGAGTCGCGAGGCGAGAGGGCCATGGCCCTGAGGAGATCGTAGTTTTCCCTGCGCCTCGCGACCGCGTCTCGGTCCTCGATGATCGTCCCGGCCTGGCTTCCTTCCACGTAGGCCACCAGCGGCTCGTCGGGCACCGTGTAGAGATTCAGTGCCCCACCCGGCTCCGGATGCTCGCCCGCGGTATACGGCAGGACCTGGAGGGTAATGTGCGGCGCTGTCCCACGCTCGATCAGGGACAGCATCTGATGGTGCATCACCTCGGGCCCGCCGACCGAGCGACGCAGGACCGCCTCGTCGAGGATGAACCAGCAGCGCGGCGGTTTGGGGGCGTTCAGCCGCTTCTGCCGGTCGATTCGGGCCTTTACCATCGCCTCGATCTCCGCGTCCGGGGCGTACGGATGCCCACAGCGCAGCCACCGCTCCGCTGTCTCCGGGGTCTGAAGCAGACCGTGAACCGTGGCGCTCACGTACGTCTCGATGACGGCGGCCCGGCTCTCGATCTCCATCACCCGGCGGTACTTGCCAGGGAAGGGCTCCTTCCGCGCGAGGGCGTGGAGGCAGGCGAAGAGCCCGTCCGTGCCGAAGCAGGCATCCAGCTTCGCCGGCAGGTCGTCGTACGGCAGCGACTCCGCGGTCTCGATCCGTGCCAGATGCGACTTGCTGTAGTTCAGCACCTCGGCGAGCCGCCTCAGCGACATGTTGGCCTTCTCCCGGTGACGACGGACCTCGGCACCGAACAGGTCACGCGCCGAGCGGTCCGGGGAAAGTCCACGCGGTTCGAACGTCATCGGTCCACCTCCCCTGTCCCACGACGGAGCGTGGGACAGCAACCCTCTGTCGATCGTAGCCAGCACAGGGCAACCATGAGGGCACACACGGTGATTGATCGTCCGCGTGCGGCGGACGACGACAGACCCCGGCGGCCGCTGCAACGGCCCCGGGGCGTGGCCAACGCTGAACAGGAGCGTCGACATGACACAGCGTATTGCCCGATGTCTCGCATGGGTGCGGGCCTTCTTCGCCTTCCGCACCCGCGAACGGCATGAAACCGGCCCCCAAGCCCGCACATACCGCAGCGCCCGCAAGCTCGTCGTACGGCCCTGGGACCCTCCTCACGCCCCATGGGCCCGACGGAGGCGGCCCGACCGGCCGATCGACGGCGACGCGACCGTCATGGTGCGCCCGTACCTCGTCGCGGAGGAGCAGCGGCAGCGGCGCAGCGCCCTGCTGCTGGCGACGGTGGGCATCGACGCGCCCGGTCCGTACGTGATCCACGGCGTGGAGGTCGCCTGATGCACGCCTCCGACCGACCCTGGCCCGTCCGTATGTGCGTCCGCTGTCAACGGACAACGACCGCACCGGTCCTGGTCCGCGAGATCCACAGCAACAGCGGCCCCGGCTGGAACGTGTACGCCTGCCCGGACTGCGCGCCGCACATCCCGCCCGCACCGGACCCGCTCGAAGTCCTCGCTGCCCTAAGGCGGTACCGCGGCGACAGGCGAGGCGATGAGCGCCCGTGACTAGAAGACCCGCACGGACCGCTTGACCAAGTCGGCGAGACGCCAAGCACAAACACCGCTGGGATGTGGGCGGACCGCCCGAACCCCGGCGATGTTCCACGTGTCGATCAACGACGACCGAGTGTGCGCAGGTCATCGAGCTCTCCGCAGATGAGGATGCGATCGGGATCTGACCCGCAGTGATGACTGCCTCACTGGATGCGAGTCCTTCCGAACAGGCTCATCCCTTCATCGCGCCCGTGGCACTCGACCGCTACTACGCCTGCTGCTGCGCGAGTACCTGCCCGATGATGCGTGCACCGTCGGTGAAGGCCCCGGGGTTCGGGCCGGAGTAGTTGAGCCGGAGATAGGGGCCGGTGGGTTCGGCGGGGAACCACTCGTTACCGGGGGCGATGATGACTCCGGCGGTTTCGCAGTCCCGAACGAGCCGCACCAGATCGGTGGTATCCGGGAGCCTCACCCAGAGGTTCAACCCGCCCTGGGGCACCGCTTCCAGATGCGCGGTGGGGGCATGATCCCGGAGGGCTCCGATGAGGAGGTCTCGGCGGGCGGCCAGCTGGTGGCGGAAGCTGCGCAGATGGGTGTGCCAGGCGGGTTGGGTGACGACATCGAGCGCGACGGCCTGCAGCATGCCGCTGACATACATGGATTCGGCTTGGGCATCGGCGAGGATGCGTTCGCGGGCGGGACCGCGGGCGATGATCCCGGCGATACGCACGGCCGGGGACACGCTCTTGGTCAGCGACCTCAGGTAGACGACGTGCCCGCTGTCGTCGCGCGCGGCGATGGGGGCCGGGTCGATGGTGATCCCGAAGTCGTGCGCCCAGTCGTCCTCGATCAGGAACGCCCCGTACTGGCGCACCGTGTCCAGCACCTGATCGGCCAGGACGGGCGACCATTGAGCGCCGGTGGGGTTGGCGAAGTTCGGTTGGGCGTAGAGGGCGCGTGCCCCGGTGTGCTCGAACGCGCGGGCCAGGTCGTCCGGGTCCGGTCCGCGGATGCCGCTGGGCACGGGCACGACCTGCACGCCTGATTGCGCGGCGGCGAGGATCGCACCCCAGTAGGTGGGCGACTCCATCAGCAGCGGCCGGCCCGCACCGACCAGTGCGCGGAAGGCTGTGTTGAGCCCGCTCTGGCTTCCCGGGAGGATGACCGCATCGCTCAGCGCTGGCGGCGCGACCCCGACCGGGGCGGCCTTGCCGAGTTCGGTCGCGAACCACGCCTGCAGTTCTGGAAGACCGGCGGCCGGGGACCTGCTGACGGCTGCATCACGGCGCGCGGCGCGCGTGAACGCGGCACGCACCAGACGCTCGGGCAGCAACTCCCGATCCGGGTAGCCCGAGTGCAACGCGACCACGTCATTCGGCACGGTACGCAACGCGGTGGACAGCTGCGGGATGCGGTTCTGCGGTGACCCGAGCGCGGCGGTCTGCCATCCGTAGTCGTTCGGGCGGGCAACGCGGATCGCGCGCACGAAGGTGCCGACACCGGGACGGCTCTCCACCATCCCCTGCGAGGTCAACGTCCGCAACGCCTTCTGCACCGTGACGGGGCTCGCCCCGTACTGCGCCACCAGCGCCCGCGTCGACGGCAGCTTCGCACCCGGCGGAGCCGCCGCGATCCACTCGCGGAGTCCCGCGACGATCCGCGAACTGCTATCGTTCGACATGACACGGAACAGTAGCGCTACTCTCGCAGAGGCGCCAGTGCTATCCCCGTCGCGTGCCGGCCTCCGGTGGGGACTGCTCGGGGTCGCGGCGTTCTCCTTCACCGTCCCGTTCACTCGCGTCGCCGTCGAGAGCGGCGGGATGTCGCCGCTGTTCATCGGCTCCGCCCGTGCGGTCATCGCCGCGCTGCTCGCCGCCGCGGCGCTGGCGATCACGAAACAGCGTCTGCCCCGCGGCATCCAGTGGAGCCGCCTGGCGATCGTCGCCGGTGGCGTGGTCGTGGGCTTCCCCGTACTGACCTCCTTCGCCCTCACCACCGCACCGGCCAGCCACGGCGCCGTCGTGATCGCCCTCCTGCCCGCCGCGACCGCGGTGATGGCCGTGCTCCGCGGGCACGAACGGCCCCCGACGTCGTTCTGGATCACGGCGACCGTGGGCGCGATCGCCGCCGTCGTGTTCGCCGCGTTGCAGGGCGGCGGGCTCAGCGGGCTGCACTGGTCCGACCTGCTCCTATTCGGCGCCGTCGTCGCAGCAGCGATCGGCTACGCGGAAGGCGGGCTCCTCGCCCGCGAGCTCGGCGCCTGGCAGACCGTGTCCTGGGCGCTCGTGCTCTCCGCGCCGCTGATGATCGTCCTCACCGGCATCTCGATGGCCCAGCAGGCCCCGAGCGACACCCCGATCGAGTGGGCTGCGTTCGCCTACCTGGCCGTGGTGAGCATGTTCCTCGGCTTCTTCGCCTGGTACCGCGGACTTGCGATCGGCCCGATGGCGCAGGTCAGCCAGGTCCAGCTCGTCCAACCCGTGATGAGCATCTGCTGGGCTGTACTGGTCCTGCGCGAGCAGATCACTTGGCCCACGATCCTCGGCGGCATCGCCGTGATCGCCTGCGCCGGTATCGCCGTACGCACCCGGTTGGGCCCCGCCGCGAGTGCAGGTGCGAAGTAGGGACAGCCGATGTCTCCCCGCTTCCGTGCCGCCTCGCCCACGCCGGCTACTGATCCGATGCCATAGCCGACCAGGGAGACCTCCGCCGTGCCTGGGCGACCCGCCGGCGCCATTCGCTCCGGCACCCGGCCTCCCCAGCCGACCCGCAAGGACTTTGGCCCCCTCCACGGCACGGCCACCGCCCCACCAGGAAAGACCCACCGACTCGAGCATGCCGTGGGCGACGCCGTCGAGTGAGGGTGAAACATCCCGCCGGCGCGCTCGGGCCATTCGGCAGGACCGGCCCAAGCCACAAACGCCGAGGTAGTTGCCGGATCCGGGGCGATGGGGCTCAGCCGATGGCGATTCTGGGGTGGTTGGCCGGCTTGATCCAGGCCATGATCCGATCCATCGTCGCGCGGGGGACCGAGACACAGCCCGCTGTGGCCCCCCGCCCGTTGACGTGCAGGAAGATTCCAGCGCCACGGCCGGGGACGGCCGGCCACCGGTTGAAGTTGATGACGAGCGCCCTGGCGTACTGCGTCGGGTAGTTGATGAGATGTTCGCTGCCGCGCTCGCCTTCTTCGGTCAGCGGGAAGTCCGCGCCCTCTTCGGTGTGCATCTGGTTGTAGAACTTCGACTCGGGGTCCTGGACCCACCAGTGGCTGTCGTTCACCACGGTGTATGGCATGGCGGTGCCCCCGGACTCGACGCCGAATCCCTCAGTGATGGTGTACGTGCCTGTGGGGGTGGTGTAGGTGCTCTGCTTCCGGGTCGCCCCGTCGGTCACACCATTGGAGCCGACACGGCCCGCCGTGGTGCTGAACTGCGCCTTCCAGCCTGAGGAGCCCTTGGCCCACGCCGTCACGGTGGCGTACGAGCCGCCGGCTTTGACGGTGATGATCTGGGTCGCGTTGCCGACCGCGACCGGTACCGGGAAGGAGGGAGCCGGGGGCGGCGCGGTCGCCGCCTCGGTGGTGGTCCCGGACTGCGCACGGCTGGAGGGAGCCGTGGTCTTCTTGGCGGTGCGCGAAGCCGAGGCGCTGGGTGAGCTGGAAGGGCTCTTGGAAGCGGCGGCGCTGGGGGTGCCCTCCTCGGGGGTCTCCGTCACTGTGATCGAGTCCGAGCCCTGGGCTGGATTCTGGCGGTCGTTGGGTCCGCACCCGGATATCACCGCCAATGCGCCGAGGACCGCAGTGGTGACCAGAACCTGTCGGGGTGGGACCTGCACGCTGTGCTCCTTGCTCGGGATCATGGGTGGTAAACGGGCACGTCGAGATGGCCGAAATGATGGGTGCGCATAAGCGTTCCGCCGCGCACAGAACGGGACGGTGACATGGGGGATCACCGCGCCTACTGCCCCCGAGTGCCACACCAAACGACCGTGGCCGCGGGACATCACATGCCGCTGCGCCGAGGTTCTAGCCACCGCGCCACAACAGGGTCAAGGCCACAGACAATCAGGACAGTTGAAGGGCAGATTGAGGTCGTACGGCATCGAGCCGCTCAGGCAGCTCCGGCCTCGTCCACCTCGTGGGCACGACGACGGCCATGGAGCTGCAGATACAGCTGCTGAACGGATTCCTCGGGCCCGAAGTCGAATCGGTTCGCCACCTTGCCGAGCGGGTTCCACACGCGTCCATCGGGCATCCGGATCCCAACGGGTTGGGCAAACAATCTGCGTTGGGACGCATCGAAGTCGACCCATACGGCGCCCGCCCGGCGGACCAGGACCTCGCCGACGTATGCGCCGAGGCCGAACAGGGTCCGCTCCACGCGTTGACGCTCGGGCTTGCTCTTGCGCAGGCCGTCGACGATGAAGTCGACGACGCGGAGGCTGGCGACCGAGTAGTCAAGCGGCAGGCGGTTCCTGGCCGTCAGCTGATTCACGAAGCCCACCGCGTACCCCCGCATCCCGGCTGCCCCAGGCATCCATTCCGCCTCTGCGCCCATGAGGTCCCCACCCCTTCGTTCGGCCATGAGGGAGTGCGCGTCACTCCCACCTCACCAAGCGGAATCGGGGTTCCGACCATCACGCGTCAACGCTGTGCCCACTATCACAGAAAGGGATCGCCCCCTCTCTACAACCATTTGCCCACCTCGAGCGTCCGGCGGGCGACGAGGGGCGCGTACGGTCGCGACATCCGCAGAATGCGTGAATCCGCCAGGGTGGCAGCGGGTGTTGCGGGCGTTTTCCCCAGCCACCGTCAGGTGACTACTTCTCCGTGCAGCAGTTCCATGATCTCGTCCGTAGTCATCTGCGTCTTCGCCGTACCCCGGAGCCGGTTCGCCGCCAGCTGACCTCGCGTGGGACTGCCTTGCCGTCGCATGAGACACAGCTTGCCGTCCTCCACGACCACGTCCAGCTCGTCGCCGGGGCGGAGCCCGAACTCATCACGGATCTCCGCTGGGATCGTCACCTGCCCTTTGCTGTTCAAGCGCATCTCGCGACCACCCTCCGTATTCCGTGTTACGCATACCACGGCATACCAGCAGGTCCGCACCCTCCCGCCAGACCGTGACCCGACCCCCACCACCCGCGCGGTTCGTTGTCGAAGACCCACACCGCGCTCAGGAGTGCCGCCGTGTTGTGAACGGCCGCCTGTTCTAGTCGTCGATCAGAGGCCAGGTCTGCCAGGTCAGATCCAGGCGGTGGTATGCGTCGTCGAACCAGGCGTCGACCAGCGGGACGGTCACTGTCACCGTTGTCAGCGACATCGAGTTGTCCCTGATCGTGACGTGCGCCCGCTCCTCGCCCACATCACGCTCGATGAACATCTGGGGCCCACGTGTGTCCTTACTCCACGCGATGTCCTGACCGGCGTCGAGTGCGTCCAGGGCCTCCTGCCACTGCTGCAGCTCCTCCGGGAAGACCGAGGTCGTGATGCTTCCACGTACGAAGGGGGTATCGACCAGGATCTCTCCGGCCAGTACGGTCGCGGCTGATCCTTCCCGGCGTACTTTCCCAGTGATCCTGAGGATGACGCTATTGCCCTCGCCCTCCAGGCGGATCAAGTCGATCAGTTCGTCAGCCACCGGTGCCCCTCCCGACTCCCATGTGTTTGCAGGGACACTAGCCACCGATATGTACACACGCGTGACCCAAGGTGGAACGGTCCCTCCCGCAGCACACGCTCATCGGCGGCGGAACCTGAGTGGCCGTGTCCGAGGAGTGAGTTGACCGTTGTCCGGGCCTTGGGCACTTCGCCGTGGGTCGTGCCAGACGACTTGTGGGAGCGGATCGAGCCGCTGCTGCCGAAATGGGCGCGCCGGTGTCGCTACCCGGGCCTTGCGCGACCTCGAGGGACAGGAATCGCGCCGCCCGACAGGAATTGAGGCGATACGGGTCCAGTCGACGGAGGCGCTCGGCAATGTGCATCGCATCGCGGTGAGCCGGGGCGCACGCCTGCCGCAGCCTCCTCCGACGGCCCCGACACCGTAGACGGCCTGGAGGACGAGGAAGTCGAGCGGGACAGCCCGTATCCCGTCGCCCGCCGCTCCAGCGATCAGGTGGCTGCTCTCCGGGCCAGGCAACGGACCGGAAGAGAGGTCGACCCACGCTTCGTCTCGGTTGTCCGCGCGATCGTGACGTTGCCCATGCCTGCTGCTCACCGGCCCCGCATGACCACCCTGCTGCCGACCAGCCGGTCGTGCATGCCCTGCCTCTTCGGACTGAGGCCCATCACCGTCATGTTGGCGATTAGGAACACCGTCACCGTGTTCAACACGAGGTTGCTCAGGTGGCGCACCAGCGCGGCGCCGTAGGAGAGGCGTCCGCCATCGGCGTCGCGGACGACCTCCATCCCGAGAAGCCGCTTGCCCACAGTTCCACCCCACCGCGACACACTCAGCGGCGAATACAGCACCAGGAAGGCAAGCGACCACACCGCGGCCAAGGGCAGCCAGGCGTCACCTGCCGAGGCCGCCTCGAGGATCCATTCGAGGGCGATCAGCGGCCCCAGGATGACGGCGATGCCGAGCGCAAGGTCGATGAGCACAGCCGCGCCGCGCCGCAGGACGTCGGCCGGGGAACCGGGCTGCGAACGGGATCCGACAACCATCCAGGGGTAGGGCTGAAGCGGACCGAGGTCGTCGCCCGATGACATGCGTCCGAGCATTTCTTATTCACACTCACAATGGAATAGCCGACCTTGACTGTCACAGGTTGGCGCAGCCAGGGCTGGCTGTGGAACGCGGAGGCCGAGGTCGCATCCTTCGCCGCCGGTCTCACTCGGCTCTTACAGTGATGGTGCGACTCGACGATTCCATCAGCACCTACGCCGGCCCACCTGGAACCGAACCATCTAACGACGCCACTCGGTAGGGATCAGGATACTGTGTCACACGACGCGCCCAGCTTCTTCATACACAATTTCCAGATCAGGCCACGCGGGATTAACCCTAGGTGTTCCCGGAGGAAGTGCCGGTGCGAGCGCCTTAAAAACCTTCCTCTGATTCTCAGGCCCGTATCCTGAAAGGGACGGAGTGGCACACAGCACCAATCCGCCGCCCCTCGAAGTAACGACATCGGCGAAGGCTCCCGATCGGGCCAGGGACTCTTGACCACCCAGGCGATCGGCGACTTCCTGAGGGCAGACTGTGATCCAAGAATATCCGCGAAGACATCTCCGCCCTTCTCGGTGTGAAGTATAGAGATTACGCCTCAGACCCCGATCAAGATCAGTAGAGTTCCTTTGATCCGTCCTGCTGACAACACCGAAGAGTGGATTCAACTCACCCCACGGAGCCGTCATCAGCGGGAGCCAAAGTTGACGGGATGTGGAATCACAATCTGAATGCACTTTCGTGACCGGAATGTCACAGGAGTACTGCAGGACATCATCGCCCGAACTCTCCACACCGACACGCCCAAGAGGCAGCTCCTGACCATCCGGCCCACGCCTGAACAGCCCCACGTTCACATAGTCTGCACTGGACTCCAGGGCATGCTGGACATCCCTCCATACGTCTCGCGGCTCGATCTCTCGTGTGACGGAATCCCCCGATTCCCACGAGACGGCCATGAAGGCCACTCCTCGCGCCGGGGGAAGCGAGTCCGATCCCGCGGCAGCAGAGATGGACTCAGCTGCTGCACGGAACCACCCCTGGGTGAATTCCATACTGGGGGCACTCCTCTCCACCTCCCACATGGAGAAGACCCAGTCTCGACTATCTTCCACTTGATCACCTTTCAAGACCAAGCTGCGGCCGACCTGAGACTGGTCGGCCGCAGCCATGTGATAAAGGGCTTCAGCGATTTCGCAGGAATCCTGCCTCAGCAAAATCTACACGACGCCGAATCAGCACGCTCCGCCCAGGACACAGGCTGGCCCTCCACTGAGGATACTAGCCGCCCATCCGAGGAATGCGGCGAGGCCGAGGCCAGCAGCCGCCTCAGGTGCATAGCCTTGCGCGCCAGGAACAGGTGATCCGTACATTCCAGTGGCTGAGGGCGAGGGTGTGGGCTGCGGAGACTGTGTTGACCGCGGCATGGGAATACTTGTCGGCCCTGGACTCGGATTGGGTGTGGCACTAGGCGTGGCCCTCCGCCGCTTGTCACCACCGTAGAACCTCATCCCCGGATATCCGGCCTCAGACCATACGTCCTTCCACCCCTCTCGGGAGAATACGGAGCCTCTGGCCAACGAGGGCCCCGCCTCGACCGTTCGATTGTCCCCGATGTAGTCGTTGAGATACTTTCGAAGTCCGTTAATGTAGCGCCGAAGATCCTTCGGGCCGTCTACACGGCCATACCCGTCTTTCTTTCCATTGGGCTTGACTTCCCAAATGAAGACCTCATCCTCACCCCAGAGGATCACATCTGCGGCGCCAGCATTACCCGTGCCATTGCCGCTCGCACCGGGAATTCCATTGGCGATAGTACCGCCCGTGCCGATATCCACTGTCACGTACCCGTTCACCCCGCGGGCTGCTGCCCACGCTTGGGCCATGTAGCCGCTCTGGCACACGGCAGCGTCATGACCGCTCATGCCCGCCGTACCACCACCACAGGCAGACTGAACATTTGAAATGCCCTGGTTTCGCTCCAAGCTGGCTTTCGCGGCGGGGTCCTTACTGGGCTGGTACGTGCCGTAGGTTCCGTTGCTGCCCGAGCAGTAGTTGGGGTAGCAGCTCTCGTGGCCGTCGAGTTCGATGAAGCTGGTGGGGTTGCCGCCGGTGAAGGCGTAGCGGTTGCCGGTCATTGGGTCGGCGCCGAGGTTCATGTCGGCGAGGGCGCCGGTGTACATGTCCCGGGTGGTGAAGCGGTTCAGGCCCGGGTTGTAGTCGCGGAAACCCATGTCGTAGGTGCCGGACTTGGCGTCCCAGCGCTTGGAGTTGAAGCGGTAGGGGTTGTAGGCCTCCTTATCCGGGTTGGCCGTGTCGGGCTTGTCGATGCCGGTGAACTCGGATTCGTCGTCCTTGCCGTAGGCGGTGTAGCCGTAGGTGGCCTTGGTGTCGCCGGTGGACGTGGTCAGGGTTTCGACGTCGGTGTGGCTGTTGTAGCCGTAGTAGCCGTCTTCCTTGGTCCCGTCGCTGTTGTGCTTGATCTGGGAGAGGCGCTGGCCCCAGGGGCTGTACTGGTAGGACTTGGTGACCTTGCCGGCGACCTCTTCGTCCAGGACCTCGCCGGACAGGCCGAGGTAGTCGAAGGTGGTGGTCTTCTCGCCGGTCGCGCCGGCGTTGTCCGTCTTGGTCGCGGTGCGGTCCAGCGGGTCGAAGGTGTACTTCGTGGTCTTCGTGCCGCCGGTGTCGGTGAGCTTGGTGTGCTCCACCACGTGGTCGAAGCCGTCGTAGGTGCTTCGCTCGACGACCTTGCCCGCGCCGGTCACGGTGTCCAGGCGGCCGAAGGGGTCGTAGTTGTAGGAGAAGCCAGTGCCCGAAACCGAAGCCGACAGCAGGCGGTTTCGGTCGTAGGTGTACGTGCTGGTGACGCCCTTGACCGTCTGACTGATGACGTTGGCGTTGTCGTCATGGACGTACGTCTCGGTGCCCGCGCCATTGCCAGTCTTGGTGACCTTCGCGATACGGCTCGCCGGGTCGTAGGTGTAGTCCGTGGTGGAGGAGAGGTACGCCGTGTTGTTGTCGGCGTTCATCTTCTTCGCTACGTCCTGGGCCTTGTTGCCGTTCGGGTCGTAGGCGTAGGTGTGCTCGGAGACCAGGGTGCCGTTGGGCTTCTTCTCGACCTGGGTCTTGAGTTGGCCGTCGAGGAAGTACGTGTAGTCGACGGTGTTCTTGTTGCCCTTGACCTCCTGCAGCTTCTGCCCGCGGTCGGTGTAGGTGAACGCGGTGTCCTTCGGTGTGGTGTCGGTCGGGCTGTCGCCCACCGAGACCTTGGAGACCAGGTCGCGGAGGTCGTACGTGTACGCGGAGTACTGGTCCGGGTTGGTCAGCGTCTTCGTCAGACCGTTGGCGTCGTAGGTGTAGGAGGTGGCCTCCTTCACCAAGCCCGTGGCCAGCTCCTCGACCTTCTGCACCTGGTTCAGGCCGGTGTAGCCGATCTTGTACGCGTCGATCTTGGCGCTCGAGGAGCTGTCGGCGATGTCGGTGAGGTTGCCGTTGACGTCGTAGGTGTAGGAGAAGGTCCGCTTCTCGTTGTCGACCTCGCCGGTGGTGTCGCGCACCAGCTTCATGCCGTCGGCCACCACGACCCCACCGCTGTTCTGCGCCAGGGTGACCTTGTGGCTGTTGCCCTTGGCAAAGCTGTACGAGCCCAGCGACACCCAGGTGCCGGTGTTCTTCGTCTGATCGACGGTCTTGTCGGTGGTGGTGTCCGAGCCGAGCGCCGTCTTGTGCGCGATGGTGAACTTCGCGCTGGTCGACGCACCGGTCACGGACGGGTACTTGGCGTAGACGGTGTAGGTGCCCTCGGCCGGGACGTTGAGGTTCCAGGTGAAGGAGTCCGTGCCCGTGCCCGCCGCGTGCTTGTGATGGTCGTAGCCCTGCTGGCCGTAGGCGTCACCCTTGGTCCACGTGCCCGTGGAGGAAGTGTTCTGCGAGTCCGAGTTGTCGACCATCACGACGTGCTTGCCGACCGGGACGCCGTCGTCCGACCGCGACTTCAGCTTGCCGTCCGGGTAGTACCCCCACGTCATCGTGCGGTTCGAAGACCCGCCGGCCGAGGTCAGCGTACGTGCGGTCTGCTTGCCGATCTCGTTGTAGTCGTAGGTCGTGACGATGTCCCACGGGTCGGTCGAGGACTTGACTAGACCGTGGTCGAAGTAGCCGTACGTCGTGTCGTTACGGACCGTCTGGCCCTCCGACGGGGGCGCCGACACCTTCGCGACACGGCCCACCGCGTCGTACGACGTCTCCGTCCACACCTTCTTGTTGTAACGGGTGTCCGCCGGGTCGTACGGCTGGATCTGCCTGCTCGGACGGTTCAGCGCGTCGTACGTGGTCTCCGAGATGAAGTCCTCCGCGTTCGCGGTCTCCACACCGCGCGGCGAGATCACCTTGGTGCGGTTGCCGACCTGGTCATACTCGAACTTCGTCGTCCGGTACGTGATCGTCGAGGTGCCCGAGTGGGGGACCTTGACCTCGGTCGGCTTGCCGCGCTCGTCGTAGGAGATAAGGGTCTTGTTGCCCTCCTGATCGGTGGTCGAGACGACGAAGGAGTCCTTGTTGTACGCCCGCGAGGTCGTCTTGCCCGCCGCGTCCATGACCGTCGTGACCCGGTGGTTCAGGTCGTAATCGGTCTTGGTGGTGAAGTCGGTGGTGTCCGCGGTGGCGTTCTTCTTCGGGTCGACGACCTTGATCGGGTTGCCGACGCTGTCATAGCTGTAGGAGATCTTGTCGCCGGCCGCGTTGACCACGTCCGTGAGCTGGTAGATCTCGTCGTAGGTGTTGGTGGTCGTGTAGTCGTCCGGGTCCGTGGAGGTGGGCAGGTTGCCCTTGGGCTCGGTCGTCTTCAGCAGGTTGCCGACCTTGTCGTAGGTGTAGGTCGACTTCCGCTCATCGGAGGTCAACGAGTCCTTCGGGGCCGTGGCCGCGGAGATCTGATCCGCCGCGTCGTACACCGCCGTGGACACCGCGCCATTCGGCGCCGTCGCCTTCGTGACGTTGTCGTTGGCGTCGTACTCCGGCGCCGGGGTGGTGATCAGGACACCGGCGTCCTGGTCCTTCGGCACCGTGCTCACCAGCGGACGGCCGAACGTGTCGTACGTCTGCGTGGTCTTCTTGCCCAGCGCGTCGATGGCCTCCAGGACCTGGCCGCGCTCGTCGTAGACGTACGTCGAGGACTTGCTCAGCGCATCCGTGATCCTCTTCGGGTAACCCGTCGGACCGAAGTCGCTGTTCGTCGTCGCGTTGCCGTTGGCGTCCGTCGCCTTGGTCAGCTGACCGTACGCGTCGTAGGTGTACGTCGTCGTGTAGTCGCCAGCCGTAGTGGTCGCCACGCCCTTGGGGTCGGTGACCGAGGTGAGGTTGCCGAAGTTGTCCGTGTCGAACTGCCAGGTATGGCCCTCAGGAGAGGTCTTCCTCCACAGGTCCGCGGAGTAGCCGTCGGCACGGGTCTGGTACTCGAACTTGGTCGGGTTGGGGTAATCACCGGCCTTCGCCGGGTCGCAGTAGTAGGTCGGGTTGAATGCCACCGGTGCCCACGACTTCGTGGTCTCCGCGTCCCACTGGCGCAGCGGATAGCCGGTCTTCTGGTCGTAGCAGAACGCGGTCTTCGCGCCATTGGCTTCTTCGAGGTACGTGACGTTGTTGTCCGCATCCCACGACATCTTGGTGGTCTGCGACTTTGCGTTGGTGACCTCGACGGGGCGGCCGTAGTCGTCCGTCACATGGGTGGATGCGTTCGCCTTGGCGTCCGTCACCTTCGTGTCGATGAACTTCGCATTGCTCGCGTGGGCCTTGTACAGGAAGTTCGTGTCGCCGCCCAGACGATCGCTGATGGTCTTGGTCCACCAGTGGTACTTCGGGTCATCGGTCGGCGGCTGGTTGTACGCCAGGCTGGTCGCGTTGCCGCGCGGGTCGGTGACCTTGACCAGCTTGACGTTCTTCATGCCCTGCGTGGCGTCGTACGTGAAGGTGAACACCTTCGGCTGCGACGAGCCCGCGCCGTCCGTCAGCTTCGTCAGCAGCGCATTGTCCGAGTACTCGAACGTGAGGGTGCGGCCCGAGATGTCGGTCATCGACTGGACGTGGTCGGTGACCTTCGGGAAGGGCGCCTCGCTCTTGTCGAAGTAGTCGACGGTCAGCGTCTGCCGGCCGGCCGGGTCGGTGATGTACTTGAGGAACTTCGTCGGCCTGTGGTTGGACTTGCGCTCCTCGTAGCTGTACGTCTGCGTGTTGCCGTTCTTGTCGACGACCGACGTCA
Source organism: Streptomyces sp. KR80 (assembly GCF_052245555.1). Classification (NCBI taxonomy): domain Bacteria; kingdom Bacillati; phylum Actinomycetota; class Actinomycetes; order Kitasatosporales; family Streptomycetaceae; genus Streptomyces; species Streptomyces sp. KR80. The sequence goes on along the minus strand of NZ_JBQQCD010000007.1, from coordinate 232,773 downwards.
GATAGCCGTCGCAGCCGAACAGGAACCGTGTGCCGTCAGGGCGTGTGAGCGTCCAGGCATCCGGTATCGGGTCCTTCGCCGGAGTGCAGTCCAGGCCCGCCTTGGCAGCCAGCTTGTAGTGAACGCCGGCCGGGGCCTTCCACACACTGTTGGTGGAGTCCCAGCGGAAGGTGTGCGTGGTGCCGTCCCCGTCCGGGAGGCGGATCTCGGTGGGGTTCGGCTTGGGGTGGAACTCCAGCGGCGCAGTCAGCCGGATGGGTCCTGCCGCCTGGGCCGACCAGCCGTGGCCCAGCATCGTGTCGGAGGTGTCGAGGGAGTTGTAGGCCAGGCGGGCGAAGGTGTTCAGCCCACGGCCCGGGTTGCTGAAGGCGTTGTACGACCAGACGCTGTTGCCCGAGGCCAGGTTGTTCATGACCGTCGAACCGGCGCCGGTGTTCTTGCCGGTGTAGGAGTAGAACTTCTCCAGGCCCAGCTGGTCGGAGGTCGGGTCCTCCACCGCCACGTTCTGCTTCAACGGCTGGATGGTGCTGTTGGTGGCGGACAGCCAGGTGCCGGTGGAGACCTTGCGGATGTCCCAGCCCAGCACGTACTCGGTGCGCTTGTTCTTGTTCCCCGTTTCCGAATTGGTCGGGGTGCTGACCTGCGCCTTGATGGTGGTGGACTTGCCCGGCGCCAGCGCCGGGATCGCGGTCTTCAGCTGGTTGCCGCCGGTGGTGTGGTCGGTTCCGTCGGGCAGCTTCCAGGTGTAGGACAGCTCCCGCTCACCGGCCGCCCACGCGGAGCTGGTGGTGTTGGTGACCGTGAAGTCCACCGTGTATGTGGTGTTGGGGGTCATGCGGGCCGGGGTCTGCGGCGCGTGATACGTCGACGCGGTGGTGGAGTCGACGTAGATGACCCGCATCAGCGGACCCAGCTGGTAGTCGGACGCCTCCGACGACAGGAACCGGGTGTACTCCTGCGGCCCGCTGGTCGTCTCGTCCTTGAGCTTGATCAGGGCGCCCTTGTTGTTGGCAGGAGTGCTCACCCAGGACTGCATCATGGAGGTGGCGTCCCAGTAGTGCCGACCCAGATCAGTCGTGATTCCCGGCACGGTGTCGGAGACGGTCGCCGAGAAGTCACCACCGGCGGTGGTCCAGTTGGTGAGGGTGTCCGCCTTCGTCCACGTCGCCGTCTCCTCGTCGAAGCCCCGGGTCAGGGCGTGCAACTCGTAGACCGCGCCGTTGAACGCACTTGTCTCCGTAGCCCACATCTGCAGCTGGGACTCCAGGACCGTGGCTGTGGGTGGGATGCCGGTGGTGGGGAACTTCAGGACGGATCGCGTCTTGCCGTAGGTGTCGTCCTTGTTGCCGACCTCCAGCCAGGTCTGCCCCACTCCGTCCACGGGCAGCTTGTCGAGATTGGTGGTCGACTGGGTCGAAGAAAGCGTGGTGTCGGTGACGCCCGCGTCGGTGCCCTGGATGAGCTTCATGGTCCGGCCGGCCTTGGGTATGCCCACGGTCCGGGTCGGCGACCCGAGCAGCTGCCCGTCCTTGGTCTTGACCGCAATCTGGTAGAAGTACGACTTGCCGATCTCCCCATCGAGGTAGCTGTCCGGTGTCGGGACCGCGGTGGTGTCCGTATAGCTGGTGGCGCTCTTGTCGATCGGCGCGATCAGCGTGGCCGCCGACGGGGTGAAGGCCTGCTTGGTGGAGCGGTGCAGCTGGTACTCCACGATGTCCGCACCCGCGTCACCGGTGGTGTTGCTGTACGCAGGCCACGACAGCTCAGGGCCCGTGCCGTGCACCACCGTCGGTGACCGCAGCGACGTACCCACCCGCCCATAGGTCACCGTCAGCCGCGGAAGGGTCGACGTCTCGCCGCCGTAGTAGCCGTCGCCCGCCTCGTAGCGGGGGCCGCCCTTCGGTGCGGTGGACGACTCGCTGCTCGCCTTCAGGACGAACCCGTGGTTGGCGTAGGTGCCGTCCACCCACTGCTGCACGGTGTCCTTGACGGGGAACTTGTGCCACTGGCTGTACTCGCCGTTATTCTTCCAGATCTGGGCGGGGTTCACCAACCGGACCGCGTCCGCGGTGACAGCGGTCGTGGCCGAGGTGTCACCGAGCACGACCTTGCCCGCCGTGCCCTTCGCGAACGACAGCTGCGAGCCGGTGCCGAGCGTCTTCCAGACGCCGCCCGAGCCGACGCTCTGGTCGACGGTGTAGTTCGCCGTGCCGCCGTCGTAGGTCACCGTGTACGGGGCGTTGGTGGCCCGGTCGGTCCAGGGAATGTAGTGGGCGTCGACCCGGTACGAGGCGGTCTCGGGGACCCTCGGCTGCCAGGTGTAGGTGTCGCCCGACACGCTGTCCTTGTTGTAGCGGTAGTCCTGCCCGACCGCGTACTGCGTCAGGGACGATCCGGAGGCGGGCCAGGTGCCGACGGCAGCGGTCCCCACATCACCGTCGTCGATCTCCACCGTCGTGCCCGACAGCTCACCGACCAGCGAGTTGGTGTTGCTCCAGGTGGCCGTGGTCTCATCCCACGCCCCGGTCGCCCGGTGAGCCTGGATCAGCACGTCGTTGGCGCCGGTGGTGTGCGCCTGGTCGAAGTACATTTCCAGGCGGGCCGAGTCGACCTTCACGCCTTGCGGGATCTCGGTCAGCGGAAACTTCAGCAGCGACCGCGCGATACCGACGTTGGTGACCCCGGCCGACAGCTTCCAGCTGCTGTCGAAGTTCGTCGACGGCTGGTCGGAGAGGACCATCGCGTCCTGCGTCTCCGCCTCAGTCTGCGGCGTGATCGTGATCGTCGGGTCGATCACCACCGGGTACTGCCGCTCCTTGGACGCCAGCCACTTCGCGTCCGGCGTCACCGTCAGCCGCCAGTCGCTGCCGTCCTTGGTGAGCTTCTGCGTCACCTTGTGGCTGTAGGGGTGCCCGTACGGCGAAGACGTCGCCTTCGCGGCATCCGTCATGTACGCGGGCGGGATCACCAGCACGGGCTGGCTCGACTGGCCGTAGAAGGCGATCGACCCGTTCTTGCGGGCCTTCGGCCGGAGACCGTCGGTGTCCAGCGTGAAGGTGAAGGACACCGGCGAGTCCGGGCGCTCGGCGAGGGTGATGTTCTCCTTCACCCGGCCCGGGCCCACCGTGTACGACAGGTCCGCGCCCGCCGCGGCGTGCTCGTACGTCACGGTGTCGCCCTTGACCCGCGGCTTCAGCTCCTTGCCCGCCGCGCCCTCGAGACCGATGGTCACCGACCGGCCGCCCTCGGTCGCGAAGCGCATCAGCCGCTTCGCCTCCGATCCGAAGTAACTACGGCCCGAATTGGAGGTGTTGGCGAAGTCGAAGCCCTTGGCCTTCGCCCTGCGCACTGTCGTGTCGATCGATTTCCAGGACTTCCCGGACCGGTACGAGGTGGGAACAGCCGAGAGCTCGGCCTGGACCCGGCCGTCGGAGAGCTGCCAGAACCGAGCAGTTTCCGTGCGCTTGGCCTTCAGCTCCTTGACCCGCTTGGCCTTGCGCTCCTTCTTACCCTTCGGGAGCTTCTCCCGGTCGGCGATGCCGAGCTTGGGGTCGCCCGGCGGCTTCGGCGCTTCGTCGTCGTCGGACAACCAGTCCTTGACGGTGTCAACGATGCCCTTGCCATCGCCGTCGTTCCCGGAGGCCGGGGCCGCGTACGCCACCTGCGGCAGCAGGCTCGTCCCCACCGCCGATATCACCAGGCAGGCCACCAGGCGTCTGTACCGAGCTCTCACATCGCCCTCTCTCCCGGCGGCCTTTCCCGCGCCCGCTGCTCACGCGCGCGCAAAAGGCATGCCGAATACACCGCACGGAGGATTCCGAACGGCCTTGATCGGACCGGCGTCAATTCGGCATGCCAAGAGAACGCACAGCGACGCGTCTCCAGGCGAAGCCCCTGGCCAGGGGGTCCGCCAAGAGAGACGTCACCGCGCACCAAATGTGCCGACCGACGCGGTGGCGAGGTTTCTAGCCAGCGCTCTGACCCGGTGTCAACCACCTTCACTTAACGGACATGTGGCGACATCACCAAGGGGGTGACATGGCAATCGCACGTGCGGTATAACCCTCGGGCTCAGCCTCGGGGGTGCACATTCTCGGACGCCGAGCAGACTCTCCAAGGGAGGTTCGAGGCAATGCGTACGGGAATCGCGGCGAATTCCATGGCGGCAGTAATCGCTTCGGCCATCGGTATCACGCCGGTTCCCGTGCTCTCTCCACATTCCGCATTCGTGCCGGCCCACACCGACGGGAACTTCAAAGGTGGCACTTTCGCCTGACTCGTCGTCCCACCAGCTCGCCCATCGGCAGCGGCCTCGTCCCCTGAACCACCCCTCCGACAGGAGCAACGTCCCATGCCCGACAACCACAGACCCGCGCAGCAGGACTCCGACGAGACACGGCGGACGGAGCCACCGGCGCCGGGGGAGTCGTGTACCGAGGTGCAGGACGAGGCCGAGAGCAAGCAGGGCCCCGTCGCCGGCGACGTGCCATCGGAGGAAACCCCGGACGAATCCCTGGGGGAGGCGCCGGAGCCGGACGTGCCGCCCCGTACGCGCTCGCATGTGCTACTCGTCCGTGTCGGAGCCCCGTTGGCCGCGCTCGCAGCGGCGGGTGCCGCCTGGGTCGCCTTCTCCGGCCCCGAGGACTCCGACAAGCCCAAGGTCCCGACGTACGCGGTGGTCTACACGGTCTCCGGTTCGGGCACAGCGGACATCACCTACGCGACCGGAGGTGGCCTCGACGGGAAAGGCGGGGAGGTCACCGCGGTCGAACTGCCCTGGACCAAGAAGGTCCCCTTGCCTCAGGACGGCACGCAGCCTCACGTGAGCGTCGTCCTGGGCGCGAAGGGCGGGACCGCGCAGTGCACCCTGACCATCAAGGGGCGGCATGTCCAACGCTCCACCGCAATGGGCAAGTTCGGGCGCGCTACGTGCAGCGCCGAATCGCTGCCATCAGCCACACCCGGGGCCGCACAGAGTGGCGACGTCCTCGCGCCCTGACGATGCACAAGGTCGCAGGCAACGGCGTTGCCCGGCCGGGCGCCTCCACGCCGCCGGGGGGCGAATGCCCAGGGGCAGCCCCCCGGGGGAACCGGCGCGCTACCGGCGCCGGTCGAGCCGGTCCGCCAGCCTCTTGAACTCCGGCCAGCCCAGAGCCGGTCTCCGCGGATCCCACAGCTTCTGGGAGACCGCGCGCAGCGGCAGACGGATGCCCCGGGCGACCTGGTCCTGGGTCTGCGCGTGCGCGATGTCGGACCAGACGGCGAACCGCCCGCCCGGCACCTGGCGCGGCCCGGTGGGCGAGGACGTCACGGCCTGGGTGCCGCGCAGGACCGCCGGGTTCCACTGCTTGTAGATACGCTCCCCCGTCGGGTAGACGAACTGATTGGGCTGACCGAGCACGTAGTAGAGGTACTCGTCGTTGAGGTTGACGACGGTACGGCCCTCGCGCAGATACTCCGCCGGCTTGCGCGCCCCGATCTCCTTGCCCGTCCAGTACTCGACCTCGATGCGCTTGTCCGGGGCGACGACGCCACCGGCGAAGAAGCCGTCGTTCCAGGCCTTGGCCCGCTTGCCCGCCGCGCGCACCACGGCCGCCCGGTCGTTCAGCCAGCCGGTCGCCAGGTCCTGCACGCGCGCCTTCGGCCCGAACTTCGCCCGCGCCGCCGAGGCGAGCCGGGGATAGGACGCCTCGGGGTTCTTCGCCATCAGCGCCCGGTACTCGTCGGCGCCGACGTGCAGGTACGGGCCGGGGAAGACACCGGCGTACTCGCGCAGCAGGTCGTCCACGATCCGCGCCGCCCGCGGATCGGCGATGTTCACCGCGCCGCGCGCGGGTGTGCCGGAGGCGCTGGTCAGTTGGAGTTCGGGGTGGGCGCGGAGCACGGCGCCGAGGTGGCCCGGCGAGTCGATCTCGGGGATGACGGTGATGTGGAGCCGCTCTGCGAGGTCCAGGATCCGCCGCAGCTCGGCCTTGGTGAGGTGCTGCCGGGAGACGATCTCCGGGTGCGAGGAGCTTTCCAGCCGGAACCCCTGGTCGTCGGAGAAGTGCAGGCCCAGCTGGTTGAGCTTGAGGCCGGCCATCTCACGCAGCCGGGCCTCGATCCAGTCGGCCGTGAAGTGCTTGCGGGCGATGTCGAGCTGGAGGCCGCGCTGGGGGCGGTCGGGCCGGTCGTCAATGACGCCCTCGGGGACTCGGCCGCCGGACCGCAGGGTCTGGAGGACCGTGCGGGTGCCGTAGAAGACCCCCGCGTCGGCCGCGCCGGTGATCCGGACCCGGCCGTCGCGCGTAGTGAGCCGGTACGCCTCGGGGCCGCCGCGCTGCCCGGGACCGAGGACCAGCTCGACGTCGCCCTGGCGCGCAGGTGGCTTCGCGTACTCGGCGCCCAGCTCGTCGGCGAGCATCCGGGCCTCGTCCGCGAGCGGCCCGTCCGGGGCCACGACGCGGCTGTCCGGGCCGGGCTTCCAGCCGGGCCCGGTACCCGGGTCGTACGCACGGACGGCGGGGATGGTCCGAGGCGGGGAGGACCGTGGATGCGTGGTGGGGGTGCGACCCCCGGGTGCCCTGCTCACCGGCGAGCGGTCGTCGTCACGCGGATGCCCGTCGTCGCCGTTCGAGCACGCGCCCAGGGCTGCGGTCAGGACCGCGGCCGCGGCGACCCAGGAGGCCCACCGCCCCGGCCCCTGCCTCGCCCGCTGCCCTGCCCGCACCGTCGTCCCTGCCAACCCTGCCGCCTCTGTCGCACACCGCACCACCGCAAACCTCCCATTCAAGGACGAAGGTAAGCCCCCGCTTACGTGATGCTGTCCATCACGCGCGCGAACGCACTCCCGTACGGGTGAAATTCACGAATCCGTCGAACAGCGGCAGGCATACCTGGTTACGGTTGCATCTCACTCGTACCTCCTGCCCTACCTCTCCCTCTCCTGGCCCGTTAAGCACGGAAATGCAGGGGAAACTCAGAGGAGCCCATGCCGACCAGCGACACTCCGGCCGTCCCGCCGCGGGGGTTCGCCACTCAGGTTCCCGGGGGCGCCGGCGGCCTGCCCGCACAGAGCCGCGGTGGCATCCCTCCCTCCGGCCTGGACCGCTTCAACGCCGCCTCGCCGCCTGCCGTCGAGGCCGCCCTGCTCGCCTGCTGCGGCAGCCGCCGCTGGGCGCTCCGGCTCGCCGCCCACCGCCCGTACCCCGATGTCGACGCCCTCCTCGCCGCCGCCGACGAGGCGAGCTACGACCTGACGCCCGCGGACCTCGCCGAAGCGCTGGTCCGCGAAGCCTCCTCCGACCTGAGGCAGCGCGGACCGCACGGGCAGTTGCTCGACAAGCCGGCCGGATCCGCGGCGCAGACCGCAGTCCAGACCGCACTGCGCGCCGCCCATGCCGCGTACGAGAGCCGCTTCGGGCACGCGTTCGTGATCTGCCTGGACGAGCTGCACCCCCACGAGTTGCTCAATCACGTCCTCGTCGGCATCCGTGCACGGCTCGGCCATGAAGTGGAGCAGGAACGATCGGTCACGGCCGACGAGCTGCGCCGGACCGCCCGCGGGCGACTTGTCCGCCTCGTAACGGACCATCCGGAATCGCGCTCTTTCGAACCACCTGATAGCCCGTACGTGCCTCTTTGATCACACCTTGGCACCCCGGGCGGGTGAACCGACAACCCGTCGCTACGATGGCCAGGGCCGGTGGACCGTACCCGGCCGGGCCAGACCGACAGTGCAAGTACTTCCTGAGTAGACGCCTGGCGGCCGACCCCGATCCCCGCTCCCGGAGGGTTTTCCGTGCCGGCTGGAACGCTGTATCGCGGCCGGGAAGGCATGTGGTCCTGGGTGGCTCATCGAGTCACCGGCGTCCTCATCTTCTTCTTCCTGTTCGTTCACGTCCTCGACACCGCTCTCGTCCGCGTCTCCCCCGAGGCGTACGACGACACCATCGCGCTGTACAAGACACCCCTCGTCGCCCTGATGGAATACGGCCTCGTCGCCGCCATCCTCTTTCACGCGCTCAACGGCCTCCGCGTGGTCGCCGTGGACTTCTGGTCCAAGGGCGCCCGGTACCAGAAGCAGCTGCTCTGGACCGTCATGGGCATCTGGGTCGTGCTGATGGCCGGGGCCGTGTACCCCATCCTCAACCACGCCGCGCGCGAGCTGTTCGGGAGCTGACACACATGGCCACCGCTGAGACTTCTCCCACGGGCTCCGTCGAGCTCACCGACACCGGCTACGGCCCGGACAATCCGGCTCCGGTCATCGAGTCGCCGCGCGCCCGTACCCGTAGGACGCCGAAGGCGACCCGGACCAACTTCGAGCTGTACGGCTGGCTGTTCATGCGGCTGTCCGGCATCCTCCTGGTCGTCCTGGTCATCGGGCACCTGCTGATCCAGCTCGTGCTGGACGGCGGGGTCAGCAAGATCGGGTTCGCCTTCGTGGCCGGCCGCTGGGCCTCGCCCTTCTGGCAGGCCTGGGACCTGATCATGCTGTGGCTCGCGATGCTGCACGGCGGCAACGGCCTGCGGACGATCATCAACGACTACGCCGAGCGGGACAACACCCGCCTCTGGCTGAAGATGCTGCTGTACACCGCCACGGTGTTCACCGTCCTTCTCGGCACGCTGGTGATCTTCACCTTCGACCCGAACATCCGCTAGAGCCCGGGGCTGACGCAAGACATGCAGATTCACAAGTACGACACCGTCATCGTCGGCGCCGGCGGCGCCGGCATGCGCGCGGCCATCGAGGCGACGAAGCGCAGCCGTACCGCCGTGCTGACGAAGCTCTACCCGACCCGCTCCCACACCGGCGCCGCGCAGGGCGGCATGGCCGCCGCGCTCGCGAACGTCGAGGAAGACAACTGGGAGTGGCACACCTTCGACACGATCAAGGGCGGCGACTACCTGGTCGACCAGGACGCCGCCGAGATCCTGGCGAAGGAGGCCATCGACGCGGTCCTGGACCTCGAGAAGATGGGCCTGCCGTTCAACCGCACCCCGAACGGCACCATCGACCAGCGCCGCTTCGGCGGCCACTCCCGCAACCACGGCGAGGCGCCGGTCCGCCGGTCCTGCTACGCCGCGGACCGCACCGGCCACATGATCCTCCAGACGCTGTACCAGAACTGCGTCAAGGAGGGCGTGGAGTTCTTCAACGAGTTCTACGTCCTCGACCAGCTGATCACCGAGGTCGACGGGGTCAAGAAGTCCGCCGGCGTCGTCGCGTACGAGCTGGCCACCGGCGAGATCCACGTCTTCCAGGCGAAGGCCGTGATCTACGCCTCCGGTGGCACCGGCAAGTTCTTCAAGGTGACGTCGAATGCCCACACCCTGACGGGCGACGGCCAGGCGGCGGTGTGGCGGCGCGGGCTGCCGCTGGAGGACATGGAGTTCTTCCAGTTCCACCCGACCGGCATCTGGCGCATGGGCATCCTGCTCACCGAGGGCGCGCGTGGCGAGGGCGGCATCCTCCGCAACAAGGACGGCGAGCGCTTCATGGAGAAGTACGCGCCCGTCATGAAGGACCTCGCCTCGCGTGACGTCGTCTCCCGCGCGATCTACACCGAGATCCGCGAGGGACGCGGCTGCGGGCCTGAGGGCGACCACGTCTTCCTCGACCTGACGCACCTGCCGCCGGAGCAGCTGGACGCCAAGCTGCCCGACATCACCGAGTTCGCCCGCACCTACCTCGGCATCGAGCCCTACACGGACCCGATCCCGATCCAGCCGACCGCGCACTACGCCATGGGCGGCATCCCGACCAACGTCGAGGGTGAGGTGCTGGCCGACAACACGACCGTCGTCCCGGGCCTGTACGCGGCCGGTGAGGTGGCCTGCGTCTCGGTGCACGGCGCCAACCGCCTGGGCACGAACTCGCTGCTCGACATCAACGTCTTCGGCCGCCGGTCCGGCATCGTCGCCGCCGAGTACGCGGCGAAGAACGAGTACGTCGAGCTGCCGGAGAACCCGGGTCAGTGGGTCGTCGACCAGGTCGAGAACCTGCGCGGCTCCACCGGCGAGGAGCGGGTCGGCCAGATCCGCAAGGAGCTGCAGGAGACCATGGACGCCAACGTGATGGTGTTCCGCACCGAGCAGACCATCAAGACGGCCGTCGAGAAGATCGGCGAGCTCCGCGAGCGCTACAAGAACGTGGCGATCCAGGACAAGGGCAAGCGGTTCAACACCGACCTGCTGGAGGCCGTGGAACTGGGCAACCTGCTCGACCTGGCCGAGGTCATGGCCGTGTCCGCCCTGGCCCGCAAGGAGTCGCGCGGCGGCCACTACCGCGAGGACTACCCGAACCGCGACGACGTCAACTTCATGCGCCACACCATGGCGTACCGGGAGGTGGGCGACGACGGCACCGAGTCCATCCGCCTCGACTACAAGCCGGTCGTGCAGACCCGCTACCAGCCGATGGAGCGTAAGTACTGATGAGCACTCCGACTCTGGAGAAGACCGAGGACGCCCAGCCCGCAGCGGCCGCCGCGCCCTCGCCGTACGTCACCGTCACCTTCCGGATCCGCCGGTTCGACCCGGAGATCGCGGCCGAGGCGGTCTGGGAGGACTTCCAGATCGAGATCGACCCGAAGGAGCGGGTGCTCGACGGGCTCCACAAGATCAAGTGGGAGCTGGACGGCTCGCTGACCTTCCGGCGCTCCTGCGCGCACGGCATCTGCGGCTCCGACGCGATGCGGATCAACGGCCGTAACCGGCTGGCGTGCAAGACGCTGATCAAGGACATCACTGAAATCAAGGACGGCAAGGGGTCGAAGCCGATCACGATCGAGGCCATCAAGGGCCTGACCGTCCTGAAGGACCTGGTCGTCGACATGGAGCCGTTCTTCCAGGCCTACCGCGACGTGATGCCCTTCCTCGTCACCACGGGGAACGAGCCGACGCGCGAGCGCCGGCAGTCCGCCGAGGACCGCGAGCGCTTCGACGACACCACCAAGTGCATCCTGTGCGCCGCGTGCACCACCTCGTGCCCGGTGTTCTGGAACGACGGCCAATACTTCGGCCCGGCGGCGATCGTCAACGCACACCGTTTCATCTTCGACTCGCGCGACGAGGCCGGTGAGCAGCGGCTGGAGATCCTCAACGACAAGGACGGCGTGTGGCGCTGCCGCACGACCTTCAACTGCACCGACGCGTGCCCGCGCGGCATCGAGGTCACCAAGGCGATCCAGGAGGTCAAGCGGGCGCTCATCACGCGCCGCTTCTGACCTCGCCGGACCGGCCGTTCCACGCGCGCCGAGGGCCCCGCTGACCGTATCCGTACAGCAGCGGGGCCCTCGCGGGTTTCTGGGTCGATCAGGGCGCCGGAACCGGCTTCGGGCCTTACGGCACGAACGTTCCGGCCGCGGGTTAGGCGTGACCAGCGGTGTTCACATTGCTCAGGCTCCGCGGTACGTGGCGCTGATCCCATGGACGCGCAGGAAATTCAGCCACCGCTGTGCCGTTTCCGAAGTGTCGGAGGCCTGGTGGAGGCCGGGACCCATCCGTCCGTCGGCAATATCGAGGATCGCGCACGCCAGTGGCACGGAGACCAGGCGGGGCGTCGCGCCCTCCGTAGCGTCGCCGACCGCGTCGAGCACGTATTCACCGGACCAGGCTTGCCCGGTGTCCATCTCCACGTCCAGCTTCACGGACATCACGACTCGGTCGTGATCCGCCGGCGTCGTGGGATAGCGGGCGGCCAGTTCCTCGGCGAGTTCTGTGATCCGCTCATGGGTGGCAACCGGAAGCTCGTCGAAGATCGGCTTCCACGCCGCACTCCAACCGTCGAGGCGCATCGTTCCGCGAACGAACGTATCCACCGTCCACGCGGCAGGGAACGCGTACGTCTCGATGAAGGAGACGCTGTCGCGATTCGGGTAGACCTCGAAGGTCTCGCTGCCGACGACCCGGGGCGCGACGGCCTCCCAGGGGCGGTCGACGACTCGTTCGACACTGTCCTCGATCAGCCGGGCGGGCGTCAGCAATGCCGTCAGCACGCCTCGTGGCGCCCAGCTGAACCTGTATCGAAAGTCGTTCGGCACTGCAGGGTTGGCGCCGCAGTACGAGGTGAACCGCACTGTCGCAGACAGGTCCCCGGTTACTTCCTTGGCCTTCCGTACCAATGCGTGGGCGAGGAGGTGATCGATGCCGGGGTCGAGCCCGATCTCGGTGAGCAGGACCGATCCGCGCCTCACAGCGGTGCCGGCGTGCAGGGAAATCCCCGGGCTCACGTAGCTCGAACAGACGAAGTGCGCGCCCTGCTCCAGGGCGATCTCCACCAGCGTGGGGTGCTCGGTTACCGGCACCATGGATACCACGATGTCTCCGGCGGCCAGCTCGGCGGCAAGCGACTCGGCATCGTACGCACGCGTCGCGGCTTTGCCCTGGAGGCCCAGGCGCGCGAGACAGGTCTCGGCCTTCTCGACGGTGCGGCCCCACAGGACTGTCGATGCACCCTCGCACACCAGCCCCAAGCCGCTGCCGGTGGACATCCCGGTCCCGATCCAGTGCACACGCCCGGTCGGAGTGATCAACTCAGCCATGATTCCTCACTTGATCGCCTGTCAGCAGTGCGCGGGCGTGGTGGAAGTGCTCCTCGCAGCGGGTCCAGACGGCACCCCCGCGAGGCAGTACCGCCAGATAGGGCAACAGACCCGCAGAGAACGCCGTGCTCGACTCCTTGGGCAGCAGGGAGGGAAGGTTGTCGATGGCGATCAGATCCAGGGGTGGCGCGGCGACGAGACGGCGGACCGGAACAGTCCAATCGGTCACCCGGTCATAGATCGGGAGGCGGTTGCAGGCCGATGCCACGTCGCACGTGACATCGGAGACCACCGAGAGCCTGCGGCTACCACGCTTGAGATCATCTGCCACGAGAAACGGCGTGCCCGGTTCGGAGGCGAAGACGGTATTGACGAGAATGTCGTGGTCCAGCAGAGCTGCCCGATCAAGCTGCCGGGTCTCGTCGACGTCCCACTGGGTGGTCGGCACGCCTGCAGTGGCCAGTGCCTCGCACGCCCCACGCCCGGATCTGCCAAGTGCCCCTACGACCAGGGCTTTCTCGCCCTCTCTGGTGCAACTCAGCCTGCGGTCGAGATCGGGTCGAGTCAACGAGCCGAGCGGAGCGGCTAGTTGGCCTCTGAAATGCAGTACCGCGAGCGCGGCACCCACGTAGCCGGCCCAGAAACCGAAGGCGACGACCCGGCGGCCGGCTTCGTCCGTCAGGTACTCCAGGTCGAGCAGGGTGCCACCGCCCTCGGCGAAGCGTCGCAGAAGTGCCGGTCCGCCGTCCTGGCCCTTGTACGCATGGCCGAAGAAGACGTGGCGGTGGGCGAGCGGCGTCGATGCCAACGACGGTTCCTTCAGGCCAAGGATGACCTCGGTGGGTGGCGCATCGGGCCAGGTGTCAGCGGGCACCACATGGCACCCCGCCGCCGCGTACTCGTCGATCGGGAAGGAGCGGTTCGCGGACTCCTCGACGGTGACCGGTACGCCCTCCGCGATGAGCTTGGCTGCGTCGCCGGGTACGAGCGGGGTCCGCTGTTCGCTTGGTGCGGCCTCACGGCGCAACCAGATTCCTGCACGGGTCAGCATATTTGGGTACGCCTCCTGCTGTCGTCAGCCTGCTCGTGGTCTGCTCGTGGTCTGCTCGTGGTCTGCTCGTGGTCTGCTTGTGGCGGGCAGGTGCGGGCTCCGATCGTCGAACCGGAAAAGCGACGTGACGACGAATCGCACGCGCTGTTGATGATCGGGTCGGCTGCAGGCGATGGCCAGGAACTTCGGGCGGCAGGCTTCCGGAAGTCTCATGGCACTGTGCCGCCTGGCTCTGTGCAGACTGGCATGCCCCTGCTCGTCGACAGCGCGTCGTCTCCTCGGGGGTGCCAGGGCTAGGCTCGCGGGTATGCGGTTCGACTACGGGGATCGCGGTGCGCTGAGTCTCGCCGAGATTGACGCGCTCGCGGCCGAGGCGCACGCAGGTCAGATGGATCTGATCGGCGTGCCGTACGTGGAGCACGTACGGGCCGTGGCCCATGGACTCGCGGCGGTCAGCGAGCGCCTGGCCCAGGCCGGGCTGCTGCACGACATCGTCGAGGACACGGACTGGACCCTCGACGGGCTGCTGGCGGCCGGGGTACGGGCGGACGTGGTGGCGCTGGTCGACGCCGTGACGAAGAAGCCGGGCGTTGCGTACGCGGACATGATCCGCGCTATCGCGGAGAACGAGGACGCCGCCCTCGTCAAGATCGCCGACAACGCCCACAACTCGCGGCCCGACCGGATGGCCGCGCTGCCGGAGGAGCAGCGGGCCCGGCTGATGGTCAAGTACCGAGACGCGCGGGCGGTGTTGTGGCCCGTGGTGGACCGGCCGCATCTGGAGGCGGTGGTGGGCCGGATCAACCCGTTGCTGCTGGACGGTTCTTCTTCCTGAGCCCACGGGACCCTGGTCCCACCGGGTCGCGGTGTTCGCGATCCGGTGGGACCGACGTGCGTCAGACGGAGGGGTGGGCGGCTGCGAAGGCGACGAACGCCGTCCACTGCTCGGGTGTGCGGCGACCTCGATGCAGTCCTGACCGCCGCCGCTGCGACCTCTCATCGCGGAGATCGCGGACCGCGCCCGTGCCCCTGCCGAGGGACGACTCGGTGCGCCGCAGGGCGTACGCCGGTGTGGGCGAGGCCCGCCGGAAGCTGCAGGCGAACGCGGGCCCGGGCCTGGTTTCCGCGGTGAGACACGCGCAGCAGCTCGCCCGCTCGTGCCGCGCACTTCTGCGCCACTACGAGCGGCTGACGGCCCTGCCGGTCGCCGGTGCCGACGGACGCGCGCCAGGGGGTGCGTACGACCGCTCAGGCGTCGGGGGAGGCCAGGGTGACCACCGTGATGTCGGACTCCGCGCCGACGCGGACGGGCGGGCCCCAGGCGCCGGCGCCGCGCGTGACGTACAGCTGAGTGTCGCCGTAGCGCTCCAGACCGGCGACGGTCGGATTGGCGAGCGCGGCGAGGTAGTTGCCGGGCCAGAGCTGGCCGCCGTGCGTATGGCCGGAGAGCTGTAGGTCCACGCCGTACTTGACGGCGTCGTGGATCACGACCGGCTGGTGGGCGAGCAGCACGGAGGCGCGTGCGGGGTCGCGATCGCCGAGAGCCCGCTCGAAGTCCGGGCCGAGCGCGGGGTCGAGTTGTTCGGCGGAGATGTCGTTGACGCCGGCGAGGTCGAAGCCCGGCAGCTCCACGCGCGCGTTCTCCAGGGGGTGCATGCCGAGTTCGCGTACGTGGTCGACCCACTCGGCCGCGCCTGAGAAGTATTCGTGGTTGCCGGTGACGAAGTACGAGCCGTGCCGGGAGCGGAGTCGGGCCAGTGGCTCG
This sequence comes from Streptomyces sp. KR80, assembly GCF_052245555.1. Classification (NCBI taxonomy): domain Bacteria; kingdom Bacillati; phylum Actinomycetota; class Actinomycetes; order Kitasatosporales; family Streptomycetaceae; genus Streptomyces; species Streptomyces sp. KR80. Next base: position 217,427 of record NZ_JBQQCD010000007.1, on the reverse strand, counting down.
GCGGCGGGTCCGAGGTCGGCGACGCTGCCGTCGACGAGGTCGCCGACAATGGCGACGAGGTCGGGCTGCGTGGCGTTGATCGCGTCCACGATCCGATGGGTGTGCGCGCGGCCGAGGACGGGCCCGAGGTGGATGTCGCTGACGACGGCGACACGGAAGCCGTGTGCGGCGCGCGGGAGCTTCGGGAGGGGCACCCGCACCCGCTTGAGAATGGGGCCGTCCAGCACGTCGTACGTGCCGTACCCGACGGTGCCCGCCGCCACGGCGGAGGCGGTCACGGCCACGGTTCGCGCGACGAACAGCCTGCGGCTGATGGGCGTCGCACCGTCGTCATCCGCGCTGCCGTAGCGAGCGCGGGACTCCGCCGGGGTCGCGGACTCGGTGTTCGCCGGGCCGTCGGAAGTGGCGTACTCGCTCCCGGCGTGAGCCGGGGCGGGCGCCACGGCGAGTGGTCGGCGCTCGGGCGCACCGATGGCAGTGGCCCCGTGAGGAACGTCGCGTTCTGAGCCGATGGCCGACAAGGGCTCCACGGCAGCGGACGTCCCGTCGGGGGTCGGTTCCGCGGCGGTTACGGGCGCGGGTCCGGCAGCCGGCCTGGCGGGGAGCCACCGGGTCAGCAAGGGGCGGATCGCCTCCCCCGCCAGGAGGGCCAGGGTCAGGTAGAGGAGCAGCGCGAGCCATAGGTAACCGGGCCAGGACAAGGCCTGTTGCACGGCGAAGGGCGCGTCGGCACGGCCACTGACCAGCGCGGCGAACGTGGTCAGCGGCAGGACGACGGCCGCGGCCGTCCCGGCGCGTCGGCCCCACCCACCCACGGTGGTCGTGTCCCGTACCAGACGCCGCCACAGATACCAGTGAATGGCGGTGAACACCGAGAGCACGGCCACCAGGACGAGGACGAAGATCAAGACGCCCATCCCCCGCTCCCTCAACCGTCCGAGCGCGCCGCGTCCGGCGCACCCGGGGTGTCGTTGGCTTCCTCGGAGCGGGCCGGAGCGACGGGCTCGGCAGACTCGCGGCGCAGCGACCGAAGTCCCCGCAACCCGATCGCGCCGATCACCGTCCCCAGCAGAAAGGACGTCACGGCGAGCGCCAGATGCACCCAGAAGTACGCCGTCGGGTCACCCACGTCGTCGAACGCGAGTCCACTCGCGTCGTTCCAGAGGTTCTTGACGAAAGTGATCCAGATGAACCAGCTCCACACCCCGAAGGCGAGGAGGAACCATGACACGGGGCGGGACAGCTTCATGTGTTCCAGTATCACCGCGGGCCACGGGCAGTGACGGCCGGGGTGAGGTCCTCGGTGATGCCGGGGGTAATGTCCCGAGCGATGTCGGGGATCGGCTTGCGGGGCAGGTTGGGCACGACGGCCCGGACGGCCGCCGGGATCCCGGCCGGAACGACGGCCCGAGGGCCGCAGTACACCAGTTCCCCACCTCGGTGGTCCGCCGCCGTCCCACGCCCTGTACGTTCACCTCCGTGCCTGGATTCCTCTCCTCCCCCCATGCCCGCCGTCCGTCTCTCCTCCCGCGCCGCAGCTACGCGTTGGCCCTCGCCTCCGCCGCGTTGCTGCCCGCGTTGGCCGTCGCCGCCCCGGCGGCGCCGGCGTTCGCCACGGGCAAGGCCGACAGCGAGGAGAAACAGCCCAAGCCGCCCGCGCAGATGTCGACGGTGGGCGGCGAGCTGCTCGGCCGGCCCGGCACCCAGGTGCGGCCGGGACCGGGCGCGCCGCAGCTGCCGAAGCAGCTCACGGGCCGTGCGTGGCTCGTCGCGGACGCCGAGTCGGGCGACGTGCTGGCCTCGCACAACGCGCACTGGCGGCTTCCTCCGGCCAGCACCCTCAAGATGCTCTTCGCGGACACGGTTCTGCCGAGCCTGCCCCGGGAGCACAAGCACACGGTCGAGCCGTCCGAGCTGGCCGGCATAGGAGCGGGCAGCAGCCTGGTCGGCATCAAGGAGAAGCAGACCTACTCGGTGCACGACCTCTGGCTGGGCGTGTTCCTTCGGTCCGGCAACGACGCGGTCCATGTCCTGTCCGAGATGAACGGCGGCAAGGAAAAGACCGTACGGGACATGCAGAACCGCGCCCGGGAGCTCAACGCTCAAGACACCCATGTCGTCTCCCCGGACGGTTACGACGCCAAAGGCCAGGTCAGCAGCGCGTACGACCTGACGCTCTTCGCCCGCTCCGGGCTGCAGAACGCGGACTTCCGCGAGTACTGCTCGACCGCCACCGCGCAGTTCCCGGGCGAGGATAAGAAGGGCAAGAAGGGCAAGAAGGGCGGGAAGAAGAAGCGCGAGACCTTCGCGATCCAGAACACCAACCGGCTGCTCACCGGGGACTACGGCCTCAACCCGTACGAGGGCGTCGCCGGCGTCAAGAACGGCTACACCTCGCACGCAGGTTGGACGTTCACCGGAGTGGCGCAGCGCGGGGACCGCGTCCTGCTGGTCACCGTCATGAACCCGTCGGACAAGGAACACAACAAGGTCTACAAGGAGACCGCCACGCTCTTCGACTGGGGCTTCAAGGCCTCGGGGAAGGTGGAACCGGTCGGGAAGCTCGTACCGCCCAAGAGCGCCCAGAGCAAGAATTCGGCGGGTGCCCAGGGCAAGGGCCGCCAGGGTTCGTCGAAGGCGTCGGTCGCGGCCGAGCAGAGGCGTTCGGGCGGGGTCTGGACGGCCGTCGGGGTCACGGGCGGGGTGATCGTGGCGCTGGCCGTGGGTGCGCTGCTGGTGCACCGCCGGTGGCCGCTTCCGGAGCTGGTGCGCCGCCGTTCCCGGGACTGACGTCCGCCTCCGCCTCGCTGCTGCGCTGCGTCGCCGTCCAGGCCGCGCAGTACAGCAGCAGCTTGGCCATGAAATTGATCCAGAGCATCAGGGCGATCGGGACACCGAAGGCCCCGTACATGCTCCGTGCGGCGACGCCCTGCAGATAGCTGCTCAGCAGGATCTTCAGCAGCTCGAAACCGATGGCGCCGATCAGCCCGGCGACGACGACCGCGCGCCGGTCCGGGTGAACCTGTGGCAGCCGGGTGAGCACATAGACGAGCAGCAGGAAGTCGGCGAGCAGGGCGATCGCCACGCCTACGAGGAACAGCAGCACCGTGCTGGCACCGCCCTCGGCGAGCCCCAGCGCCTCGGCGAGCCGGCCGACGCCGCTCACGGCGAAGACCGAGCCGCCGAAGGCCACCAGGCCGGTCACGCCGAGTCCGACCAGCACGGCTGCGTCCTTGGCCTTGAGCAGCAATGGATTGCCGGGGCTCTCCTCCTTCTCCCAGACGGCGCGCAGACACTCGCGCAGGGAGCCGACCCAGCTGACGCCGGTGAAGAGCAGCAGCACTCCACCGATGATTCCGACGGTCCCGGCGTTGGCGACGAGCCGGTCGATGTCGAGCTGGTCGGAGATGCCGGGGACCTGCTCGACGAGCTCGTCCTGGATCTTGGTCCGCTGGCGGTCGCTGAGGAGCGCGGCGCCGATGGCGGCGCCGACGGTGATGAGGGGGAAGAGCGCGACGAAGCTGAGGAAGGTGATCGCAGCGGCGAGGCGCGTCCAGTGCACGGCGTCCAGCCGCTCGTAGGCCCGCCAGGCGTGCGTACGCATCAGCCGTACGACGACGGGACCGATCACCGGCAGTCTGGTCAGCCACTTCATGCAGCGACGCCTACCCGGCGACGGTGATCTGGCGGCTCAGATGGGGCCCGACACGCTGTGCGACAGTGATCGCCGCACCCGTTCGAGGGACCTCGATCACCCGGGGTGACCGGCGGGCGTGATCAGGGGCGCAGTGAGGGTGCGGCGGGCGAGTCCACCGGAGCCGACTGGGCGGGTACGCCGGGCGCGGGCAGACCCCTGCCGAAAGGGTAGTCGTGCATCTTCCGCCAGTGGCCGTCATCGCCCTGCTCGTAGAGCGCGAAGCCGGCGGCGCTCCAGCACGCGGCGTAGTCGGACAGCTCCTCGTACGCCCGGTCCATCGCGTCCTCCGCGATGCCGTGCGCGACCGTCACATGAGGGTGGTACGGGAACTGCAGCTCGCGCTGCACCGGGCCGGAGCGGACCCGCTCCTGCAGTTCCGTGCACTCGCGGATGCCTTCCGCGAGCTTGACGAAGACCACCGGCGAGAGGGGGCGGAAGGTGCCGGTGCCCGCGAGCCGCATCCGGAAGGGGCGGCCGGCGGCGGCGACCCGCGTCAGGTGATGGCGGAAGGTGGGGAGGATGCTGGCGTCGACCTCGGTCGGCGGGAGGAGGGTGACGTGGGTGGGGATGCCGTACGCGGCGGGGTCGCCGAAGCCCGCGCGCCGCTCCTGGAGCATGCTGCCGTACGGCTCCGGGACCGCGATCGAAACGCCGAGCGTTACGGTCCCCACGTCGTTCTCCTTCGCTTGGTGCCTTTGCCTGACGGTCAAGCCAGTGTGGCGGGTACGCCGCCCCCGTCGCGAGCGGGCCCTCGGTCCTCGGCGGGCAGGCGAGGGACCCCGGTCCCGGGGCCCTCGGTCTGTCCGCGTCGTCGTGCAGGTCGTGCAGGTCGTGCTCGTCGTTCCGGTCGTGCTGCTGGTCTGGTGGTGCCGGTCGCGCTGGTGGTGCTGGTCCGCCCCCGGGCCTTCGTCCTCATCTGTACTGCGGTGCCCGGTCTCGGTGCGCTCGTCTCAGTATCCGCGTTCTGGCGCCCGCGTCGCTGTCGCCTGCGTCTCACTCCGCTCGCTCCGCGGCGGCGGGGCGCCTCGTCTCAGTGCTTGGCCGGCAGGAAGCCCACTCTGTCGTAGGCCTGGGCCAGTGTCTCGGCGGCGACCGCACGGGCCTTCTCAGCGCCCTTGGCCAGGATGGAGTCCAGGGTCTCGGGGTCGTCCAGATACTCCTGGGTGCGGGCCCGGAACGGGGTCACCCACTCGACCAGGACCTCTGCGAGATCGGTCTTGAGCGCACCGTAGCCCTTGCCTTCGTACGTCCGCTCCAGTTCCGCGACGCCGGTGCCGGTGAGCGTGGAGTAGATCGTGAGGAGGTTGCTCACGCCGGGCTTCTCGACCTCGTCGAAGCGGATCTCCGTGCCGGTGTCGGTCACGGCGCTCTTGATCTTCTTGGCCGAGGCCTTGGGGTCGTCGAGGAGGTTGATGATGCCCTTCGGCGCGGAGGCCGACTTGCTCATCTTGATCGACGGGTCCTGGAGATCGAAGATCTTGGCCGTCTCCTTGACGATGTACGGCTCCGGGACGGTGAAGGTCTTGCCGAACCTGGCGTTGAATCGCTCGGCCAGGTCGCGCGTCAGCTCGATGTGCTGGCGCTGGTCCTCGCCGACGGGCACGGCGTTGGCCTGGTAGAGCAGGATGTCGGCGATCTGCAGGACCGGGTATGTGAACAGGCCGACGGTCGTCCCCTCGGTGCCCTGCTTGGCCGCCTTGTCCTTGAACTGGGTCATGCGGGAGGCCTCGCCGAAGCCGGTGAGGCAGTTCATCACCCAGCCGAGCTGTGCGTGCTCGGGGACGTGGCTCTGCACGAACAGCGTGCAGCGGTCGGGGTCGAGTCCGGCGCCGAGGAGCTGGGCGGCGGCGAGCCGGGTGTTCGCGCGCAGCTCGGCCGGGTCCTGCGGAACGGTGATCGCGTGCAGGTCCACCACCATGTAGAACGCGTCGTGGGTTTCCTGCAGCGCCACCCACTGCCGGACCGCACCCAGGTAGTTCCCGAGGTGGAACGAGCCTGCGGTGGGCTGGATGCCGGAGAGCACACGAGGACTGTCGAAGGCCATGCCGCCCATTCTCTCAGGTGTGGAACCGAGATCCGGCCTCCGGTGTAGGAACAGTGTGAGGACACGGGAGGGGGCGCGGATCGCTGTCGACGAAGCCGCGGTGATCGCGCGTGTACGGGCCGGGGATCGGGAGGCGTACGCCGATCTGGTGCGGGCGCATGCGGAGATCGCGCACCGCACTGCGGTCCTGCTCGGAGCCGGTGCGGATGCCGAGGACGTTGTGCAGATCGCCTTTCTGAAGGCGTACCAGTCGCTGGGGCGCTTCCGGGAGGGGGCTGCCTTCCGGCCGTGGCTGCTGCGGATCGTCGCCAATGAGACGAGGAACACAGTGCGGTCGGCGAGCAGGCTCCGGGCGGCAGTGGGGCGGGAGGCGGCGCTGGCGGAAGCCGAGCCGCTGATACCGGAGTCGGCCGATCCAGCAGCCGCGGCGGTCGCGGGCGAGCGGCGGTCGCAGCTGCTGGCGGCACTGGACGAACTGAGCGAGGAGCACCGCCAGGTGGTCATCTGCCGCTATCTGCTGGATCTGGACGAGGCGGAGACGGCGGAGACGCTCGGCTGGGCGCGCGGCACGGTGAAGTCCAGGCTGAGCAGAGCCCTGCGGCGGCTGAAGCGCCTGCTCGGCCCGGAGGGACGGGAGGCACTCGAGGCAGACGGAAGGGTGGCGACCCGAGAATGGAAGGGAGGTGACAGGCGTGGGTGACCGGGACAGAGGCGACCGGGGCCTGGGTGACCGGCGCCCGGGCGACCGGGGCGTGGGGGACGCCGGCAGGGGCCGCACAGTCGGGGCAGGCCCGCTGCCGGACGAGCTGCGGGCGCTGGGGAGGGATCTGCGGATACCTCCGGTGGATGCCGAGACCATGGTGGAGCAGGTGCTCGCCGGGCTGGTGGGCGAGCCGGTGCCGAAGGCGGATCCGCCGGGCCGTGGTGCGCGGCTGCGGGCGTGGGCACGGGCGCGGTGGCGGTCTCTGATGGCGGCGGTGTGCGGCCTGCTGGTCGTGTTGGCGCTGACGCCTCCGGTGCGGGCGGCGGTGACGGACTGGTTCGCCTTGGGCGGTGTGAAGGTGCGGTACGACCCGTCGGTGACGCCGACGACAGGTGCCGATCCGCCATGCCGGGCCGGGCGGGCCCCGGCTCCGGCTTCGGCTCGCGGAACCGCACCGGCTCGAGACGCAGTTCATCGGCGCGTCAGGGCGCCGTCGTACAGAGCCGGTGCGGACCGCGGCCAGCCAGTGCTGCCAGTGCTTCAGCAGCGACTGGGGCGTCAGGCGGTGGGGAGGCCCGGGGCCGGATAGGCGGCCATCAGGTCGCGGACCTCGGCGCGGATCGTGGTGAGGGCGTCCTCGTCGCCCGCGCGGGCGGCGGTCACACCCCGGTCGATCCAGTCGGCGACGAGCGGCATGTGCTCGGTGCCGAGGCCGCGCGAGGTCAGGGAGGGGGTGCCGATGCGGAGGCCGGACGGGTCGAACGGTTTGCGGGGGTCGAAGGGCACGGTGTTGTAGTTCGTCACGATGCCCGCCCGGTCCAGGGCCTTCGCCGCGATCTTGCCCGGCACTTCCTTGGGGGTGAGGTCCATCAGGATCAGGTGGTTGTCCGTGCCGCCGGTGACGAGGTCGTAACCGCGCTCCAGCAGCTCGGCGGCGAGTGCCTTCGCGTTGGCCACCACGGCGTGCGCATAGTCGCGGAAGACGGGCTGTGCGGCCTCGTGGAGCGCGACGGCGATGGCGGCTGTGGTGTGGTTGTGCGGGCCGCCCTGGAGGCCGGGGAAGACGGCCTTGTCGAGTGCCTTGGCCCTCGGCTCACGGGAGAGCAGCATCGCCCCGCGCGGGCCCCGCAGGGTCTTGTGGGTGGTCGTGGAGACGACGTCCGCGTGCGGGAACGGGGACGGGTGGGCACCACCCGCGATCAAGCCAGCGATATGGGCGATGTCGGCGACGAGTACGGCGTCCACCTCCCGGGCGATCTCGGCGAACGCAGCGAAGTCGATGGTCCGGGGCACGGCGGTGCCGCCACAGAAAATGATCTTCGGCTGCTCCTTGAGGGCGAGGTCGCGCACCTCGTCGAAGTCGGTGAGACCCGTCTCGGCCCGAACGCCGTACTGGACGCCGCGGAACCACTTGCCGGTGGCGGAGACGCCCCAGCCGTGGGTGAGGTGGCCGCCCATGGGCAGCGCCATCCCCATCACGGTGTCGCCCGGCTCGGCGAAGGCCAGATAGACGGCGAGGTTGGCCGGAGAGCCCGAGTACGGCTGGACGTTGGCGTGCTCGGCGCCGAACAGCGACTTCGCCCGCTCGACCGCCAGCCGCTCGATGGGGTCGATGTTCTGCTGGCCCTCGTAGTAGCGCTTGCCGGGGTAGCCCTCGCTGTACTTGTTCGTGAGGACGGTCCCGGTGGCTTCGAGCACGGCCTGCGAGACGTAGTTCTCGCTGGGGATCATCCGCAGTGTGTCGGACTGCAACTGCTCCTCGGCGGCGACCATCGCGGCGAGCTCGGGGTCGGCGGCGGAAAGGGCACGGTGGGTGAGAGACACGGTCATGGCGTCCTCCGGGTCGATCCGTGGGTCGGTTCACGATCCCGGGGTGCCCAGGCGTACGGCACCTCGTGCGGGGTGTCCACACACTGCTCCCTCGTGGTCGATTCCACGCTCGCCAGTCGCAATGTGCTCGCACAGTCTATTGCCCGGGAGGTCCGGGAGCGGTCCCGAAAGGTTTCTTCGCAATCCACCCGAGCGACGATAGAAATGATCCCGGACCCGCCGCGAGACCGAACGGAGCAGCCCCGTGACGACTACGGAACGCAGCATCGCCGCCGCCGAGGCGCACAGTGCACACAACTACCACCCGCTGCCGGTCGTCGTCGCGTCGGCGGAAGGCGCCTGGATGACCGACATCGAGGGGCGGCGCTTCCTCGACATGCTCGCCGGGTACTCCGCCCTGAACTTCGGCCATCGCAACCGGCGGCTGATCGACGCCGCCAAGGCCCAGCTGGAGCGGGTGACCCTCACCTCCCGGGCCTTCCACCACGACCGGTTCGCCGACTTCTGTACGCAGCTGGCCGAGCTGTGCGGCATGGAGATGGTGCTGCCGATGAACACCGGCGCCGAGGCCGTCGAGACGGCGATCAAGACCGCTCGTAAGTGGGGCTACCGGGTGAAGGGCGTCCCGGACGGCCAGGCGAAGATCGTCGTCGCCCGGAACAACTTCCACGGCCGGACGACCACCATCGTCAGCTTCTCGACCGACCCCGAGGCCCGCGCCGACTACGGCCCCTTCACCCCGGGCTTCGAGATCGTGCCCTACGGCGACCTGACCGCGCTCGAGCGGGCCCTCACCGAGAACACCGTGGCGGTGCTGCTGGAGCCGATCCAGGGCGAAGCCGGGGTGCTGGTGCCGCCGGCCGGCTATCTGCCGGCGGTCCGGGAGCTGACGCGCGCGCGGAACGTGCTGTTCATCGCGGACGAGATCCAGTCCGGTCTCGGCCGCACCGGCCGGACCTTCGCCTGTGAGCACGAGGACGTCGTCCCGGACATGTACCTGCTGGGCAAGGCCCTCGGCGGAGGCGTCGTCCCGGTCTCCGCCGTGGTGTCGTCCCGCGAGGTGCTCGGCGTCTACCGCCCCGGCGAGCACGGCTCCACCTTCGGCGGCAACCCACTCGCCTGTGCCGTCGCCCTGGAGGTGATCGCGATGCTGCGCACCGGCGAGTTCCAGCAGCGGGCCACCGAGTTGGGCGAGCACCTCCACGCCGAGCTGGGCCTGCTGGTGGGCGGCGGCGCGGTGGACGCGGTGCGCGGCCGGGGGCTGTGGGCGGGCGTGGACATCTCCCCCCGCCATGGCACGGGACGCCAGATCTCGGAGAAGTTGATGGACGAGGGTGTGCTGGTCAAGGACACCCATGGCAGCACGATCCGGCTCGCCCCGCCGCTGGTCATCAGCAAAGAGGACCTGGACTGGGGCCTGGACCGGCTCCGGGCGGTCCTCCGCGGCTAGGCCGTGTCCAGTGCCGTACGGCGGTGACGGTGACGGCGTAACGCGCCGCCGTCGTCGCCGTACGGACAACGCAACCGAACCGCCCTCCGCCTCAAGGGACATGGCGGTGGGGGCTCGGCGAGGTGGTTCAGAGAATGACGTGCGGGAGGAACCGCGCGTACTCGTCGGTGACCAGGCCGGCCGATTCGCGGATGCCGAGTCCCGCCGCCTCGTCCTCCACGACCCACGCCCCCAGCACCACGCGATTGCCGTCGAATGCGGGCAGCGGCGCCAGCTCCTGGTAGCAGCAGGCTTCCTCCCGCACGGCGGCCGGTGAGCCGGGCTCGTGGATGGTGACTCCCGCGCCCTCCCTGCCCAACAGCGGCTTCGCGACGTACCCCATGGTCGCCGCCAGCTCGCGCGGGCCGTCCAGATAGGCAGGGAGCAGATTCGGATGCCCCGGGTAGAGCTCCCACAGCACCGCCAGCAACACCTTGTTGGACAGCAGCATCTTCCAGGCGGGCTCGATCCAGCAGGTGGTGCCGGTGCCGCCGCCGTTGTCGAGGGTGTCCAGGACGTGCGGGGCGAACGCGTCCGTGGTCAGCCACTCCCACGGATAGAGCTTGAAGCAGCTGCGGATGAAGGCGTACCGCTCGTCGACGAAGCGCCCCGAGATCCGGTCCCAGCCGATGGCCTCCATCGACATGGACCGCGCCTCGATCCCGGCCTGTTCGGCGGTTTCGCGCAGATACGCGACGGTCATCAGGTCCTCGCCGAGCTCGTCCGCCTCCGAGTGCGCGAAGTGCACCGGTCCCGGCGGCAGCAGCGGCGCCTGTCGCTTCCACGCGTCGACCAGCCGCTCGTGCAGCGAGTTCCACTGATCGGCGCCGGGGAAGCGGTCCTCCATCCAGAACCACTGCGGGCTGGCCGCCTCCACGAGCGAGGTGGGCGTGTCGGCGTTGTACTCCAGCAGCTTCGCCGGCCCCGTGCCGTCGTAGCGCAGATCGAACCGGCCGTAGATGGAGGGCTGTTCGGCCCGGCGGCGCCATGACTCGGCCACCAGTCCGGCCAGCCGCGGATCGGTGATGCCGAGGTCGGCGAAGCGCTCCTCGTCGACGATATGGGCCGCCGCGGCCAGGCACATCCGGTGGAGCTCCTCGACGACCTCTTCGAGCGCCTCGACTTCGGCCAGCGAGAACTCGTAGTACGCGCTCTCGTCCCAGTACGGGCGCAGCGAGCCGTCCGGGTAGCGGGTGAGCGGGTAGATGAGCCCCTGCTCCTCGACGATCCGCTGCCAGTTGGGCCGCGGTTCGATGGTGTGACGCTTCATCGTGTGCTGGTTACGCCGAGGGGCTCAGCCGCCGCCAGAACCGGAGCCCGAGCAGCCGAAGCCGCCGCGCTCCACGGCCTGGCTCTTGCTGAAGGTCCCGTAGTCCGCCCAGCGCCCCTCCGCCTCAGGGTCGTAGTACCACTGAGCGTCGCCGGCCCGCTGGCCGGAGCGGCCCTTCTTGGAGCCCCGCCCGCCGGTCGAGGACGACGAGGAGGAGCCGGAGCACGCCTTGGCGTCGACGATCCGGTAGCCCTTGAGGTAGTCGTAACTGTCGCGGTCCACGCAGCGCTTGTCGGGCTCGGATCCGCAGGAGGTGAGCACCGCGGCGAGCGTGCCCATCCCACCGAGAATCACCGTGCTCGACCGCAACCGTCGCCGTGCCGCTGCCATGGAAGTGCCGCCCCCTGTTGTGTGCATGCCCTGAGCAGTGATCAGCCTACGGGCATGCGGCGGGACACTGTGCGCCGGGGGCCGTGGCCCGCTGCTTCCGGCCTCAGAACGGCCGGTCGCCCGCGATGGCGACGCGCTCGGCGACGCGGCGGTGCGGAACGTAGTCGTCCACCGCGTAGTGCTGGGTGGCCCGGTTGTCCCAGAACGCGACATCGCCCGGCTGCCAGCGGAAGCGGACCTGGTACTCCGGAACGTGCGCCTGCTGCCAGAGGTAGCGCAGCAGCCGGTCGCTCTCCTCGCGCTGCATGCCGGTGATACGGGTGGTGAAGGAGGCATTGACGAAGAGCGTCCTGCGCCCGGTCTCCGGGTGGGTGCGCACCACCGGGTGCTCCACGGGCGGGAAGTCGTCCTGGAGGGGGGCGAGCCGTTCGGGGCCGTAGAAGCGGGCGAAGCCGGGGATGAAGTCGTGCACAGCGGTGGCGCCGTCGATGCGGTCCTTCACCTCCTGCGGGAGGTTGTCGTACGCGGCGGCCATGTCCGCCCACAGGGTGTCCCCGCCGATCGGCGGCACCTCGCGCAGCTGGAGCACGGCACCGAGGGCGGGCCGCTCCCGGAAGGTGACGTCGGCGTGCCAGACGTTCTCGAAGGTGGGCGCGGCGATGCCGCTCTTGTCGAAGCGGACGACGTCCTGGCTGGAGCCCCTGGCGAGGAGGGGATTGGTCTCCAGCTCTCCCCAGTGCCGGGCGACGTCGCGCTGCTGCGCGGAGGTGAGGTGCTGGCCGCGGAAGAAGAGCACCTTCCACTCCAGCAGGGCGCGGTTCAACTCCTCCCGCAGCGCGGGGCCGAGCGGGCGTGAGAGGTCGGTGCCTCGCACCTCGGCTCCGATCGTGCGGCCCAGCGGCACGATCTCGAAGCGTCGGTAGGGGCGCTCCTGCCACCCCTCGGGCACGCGGCGGAGCATCCGCCGGCCCTCGTACATCCCACCCTCGGGAACGCGTGCTTCGCGCAGCGTGGGCAGCCCGGATTCAACGACGGTCATGGGTGAGTCCTTCCAGCATCAGGAGAGACCGGTCGGCGGTCTCGGCGGTTCGGGGGCGTAGCGTGTCCTGGCTGCCACATCAGGCAGCCGGCTCCCGAGGAGCTACAGACCCGACCGCTCACACCCGTTCCGGTCCGGGACGCGCAGAGGTCCCACCGTGCCGAACAAGTGCCTGATCATGTGTCCACGGTGAAGTCCGCAGCCCGCTCCTGTCAAACGGCTGTCAAAAGACGGGACGGCCCCGGGAACGCCATGCGTTCCCGGGGCCGTCCCGTATTTCTCAGGTCGGGCCGACTCGGACCGTCCTCAGCGGGCCGTCAGGACTTGGGAAGCCACTTCTCCCAGGTGGACTTGTTCTCCGCGATCCACTTGGCCGCGGCGTCTTCCGGACTCATGTCGTCACCGGCGATCATCTTGGCGACCTCGTTCTGGTCCTCGGTCGTCCACTCGAAGTTCTTCACCAACTCCGCGGCGGCACCGCCGTCCTTGGCGAAGTCCGCGTTGAGGTACTTCTGCAGCATGAGGGTCTCGTAGCCGCACTTGGTCTGCTCCTTGGGCTCGTTGCAGCCCTCGGTGTACTCCGGCAGCTTGACCTCGACCATCTTGATCTGCGCGTTCATCCACTGCGGCTGCCACCAGTAGGTGAGGAACGGCTTCTTGGCCTGGTAGAGCCGCTGGATCTCCTTGAGCTGGGCCGCCTCGGCGCCGCTCGGCAGGACCTTGAAGTCCAGCTTGTGGTTGGCGATGAGCTCCTTGTCGTACGAGGTGTACGACGGGGCGGCGCCCAGGAACTGGCCCTTGTCACCGGACTCGGACGTCTTGAAGTCGTCCTTGAGCTTGTTGAGGTTCTTGTAGTCGAGAACCTCGGGGTGCTTGTCCGCGTAGTACTTCGGGACGTACCAGCCGATGTGCCCCTCGACGCCGAGGTCGCCGCCCTTGACGACGGTCTTCTTCTGCTCGACGTAGAGCTTCTCCTTGTCCGGAACGCCTGCCCAGTCCTCCATGATGGCGTCGGCCTTGCCGCTGTTCAGGGCGTCGAAGGCGACCGGTTCGTCCATCTGCTTCTGGTTGACGGTCACGTCCAGCTCGTCCTCGAGGAGCTTGGCCGCCACCGCGACGTTGGCCTGTGCGCCGACCCAGGACGGGACGGCGAAGGTGACCTCTTTGGCGCCGTCGGCGCCCGCATCGGTCTTGGCGGCGCCGCAGGCGCTGAGGGCGACCATGCCGAGCACGCCGGCACCGGCCACGAGGGACATACGTATCCGCTGGTTTCTGTTCACGTTCTTACCTTTTCTTGCGAGTTACGGCAGTAATGCCGGGGTTCTATCGGTCGTTTGTCGGCGGTGCCGGGCATCACAGGCGCCTCGACGGCAGTGCCTGTACCGGCGGTGTCCTCGTCGGTGGTCTTCATCGGCGGTCCGCAAGGCGGGTACCGGGCTGGGTGACCCGGTCCAGGACGATGCCGAGGCAGACGATGGCGACGCCGGCGGGCAGACCGAGCGCCAGGTCGGCCCGCGAAAGCCCGGTGATCACGTCGATGCCGAGGGCGCCGCCGCCGACCATGCCGCCGATGACGACCATGGACAGGACCAGCACCACGCCCTGGTTCACAGCGACCAGGAGCGCGTTGCGGGCCAGGGGCAACTGCACCTGACGGAGCTCCTGCCACCCGGTGGCGCCCATCGAGCGGGCGGCCTCGACGGCGGCCCGATCGACCTGCTTGATGCCCTGGGCGGTGATCCGGACCACCGCCGGCAGCACGAAGACCACCGCCGCGGCGATGCCCGCGGTGCGGCCCGCGGCGAACAGAGCGACCATCGGCACCAGATAGACGAACTGCGGCATCGTCTGCATGGTGTCGAGCACCGGCCGCAGCAGCCGCTCCACCCGCTCCACGCGGGCCGCCAGGATGCCGATCAGGAAGCCCAGGACCATCGTCAGCAGCAGGCCGACCAGCACCTGGGAGAGGGTGTCCACGGACTTGGTCCACAGGCCCAGCACACCGGTCAGCGCCATGGCCGCGGTGGCGGTGATCGCGGCCCGCCAGCGGCCCGCCGACCAGGCCAGCGCCGCAACCAGCAGCAGCAACGCCCACCAGGGGGTGGACTCCAGACCGCTGCGCAGCGGGTTCAGCACCCAGTTGGCGAAGTTCTCGGCCCAGGTGATGGTGCCGCCGACGACCGGGATGCCCTCGCCCAGATGGGCTTCGAACCACTCGGTGAAGTCGTTGACCGGAGCCGCGATGTTCACGGTCCAGTCCAGCGGCCACTCCTGCTGCCCCAGCCTCGGGCCCACGGCGGCGAGCACACCGCCGAGCGCCGCGAGCCCCGCCCAGGACGGCCAGCCGCGCAGCCGCGCAGCCGGGCCGGAGTCGGGCCCGTACGTGGTGGCCTCGGCCATCCGCTCACCGGCGGCCGCGGTCGTACGGTCCAGCAGGACCGCCAGCAGCACGATGGCGATACCCGCGGCAAGCGCCTGTCCGACGTTCAGCTTGCTGAGCGCGGTGTAGATCTCATCACCGAGGCCGCCGGAGCCGACCACGGAGGCGAGCACGACCATCGACAGGCACATCATGATCGTCTGGTTGAGGCCGAGCAGCATCTCCTTGCGCGCCAGCGGCACCCGTGCCGTACGCAGCCGCTGCCAGGAGCTCGCGCCGAGCGAGGCGGAAGCCTCCAGGGCGGCCGGGTCGGCGCCGCGCAGCCCGAGCGCGGTGAGCCGGGCCATCGGCGGAGCCGCGTAGATGACGGTGGCGATCAGCGCCGAGGGGACGCCGACATCGAAGAGCAGCACGAACGGCAGCAGGTAGGCGAACGCCGGCATCACCTGCATCGTGTCGAACACCGGCCGCAGCATGCGGTCGCAGACGTCGGACAGCCCGGCGGCCAGGCCGAGCAGCAGTCCGAGGAGGGCGGAGACGGCGACGGCCACCGTCATGAGCGCCAGGGTCTCCATGGTGGGCTCCCACATGCCCAGCAGCCCGCAGACCGCGAAGACGCCGAGTGCGGTACCGGCCGTCCGCAGCGCGCGCTTGCGCAGCCCGGCGCCGCCCGCGTACCAGGCGAGCAGGGTGCCCAGCACCGTGACGCCGATCCAGCCGAGCGATTCGAAGAGCCCGGCCAGGCCGTCCACGGAGGCCTCGGCGGTGTTGCTGATGTGCAGCAGGAAGTAGAGGAAGATCCAGTGCTCGTCGCGGTTCTCCGCGAGCCAGCTGTTGAGGTCCTGCAGCGGGGTGCGCACGTCGACGGTGAACCCGCCCGGCCAGAGGCCGGAACCGCTCACCACGGCGCTGACCACCACCGTCAGGAACACAGCGGCGAGCAGCAGGGTCCGGGGGCCACCGGGCAGCCGCCGAAGCAGGCCGGGACCGGTACGCGCGGCCGTATCCGGTGCCACGGCACCGGCTCCGGCCTTCGTCAGCGTGGTCGGGGCGGCACTCATACGGCCGCCACCTCCCGTTCGCCCTCGCCCTCGGCCTCCTCGTCGAGGCCCGCGACCACGGTGAGCAGCTGCTCGTAGTCGACGACGCCGAGGGTGCGGCCGTTCTCGACGACGCGGACGTGCTCCCCGCCGCGCGCGACGGCCTCGATCGCGTCGACGACCTTGGTGCCGGGCGCGACGGCCGGGCCCGTCTCGGTCTCGGCGCTGGCGGCCGGGCGCATGGCGCGGCGTACGGTGATGACCTGCTCGCGGGGGACATCGCGGACGAAGTCCCGGACGTAGGCGTCGGCCGGGTTGGCGACGATCTGCTCAGGGGTGCCCAGCTGGACGATCTCGCCGTCGCGCATCAGGGCGATCCGGTCGCCCAGCTTCAGCGCCTCGGAGAGGTCGTGGGTGATGAAGACCATGGTGCGGCCCTCTTCGCGGTGCAGCCGGATGACCTCCTCCTGCATGTCCCGGCGGATCAGCGGGTCCAGGGCGCTGAACGGCTCGTCGAAGAGGAGGACCTCGGGGTCGACGGCGAGGGCGCGGGCGAGGCCGACGCGCTGCTGCTGACCGCCCGAGAGCTGGCCGGGACGCCGCTCGCCGAGTCCGGCGAG
The DNA here is from genome assembly GCF_052245555.1 of Streptomyces sp. KR80. NCBI lineage: Bacteria > Bacillati > Actinomycetota > Actinomycetes > Kitasatosporales > Streptomycetaceae > Streptomyces > Streptomyces sp. KR80. The sequence goes on along the minus strand of NZ_JBQQCD010000007.1, from coordinate 200,925 downwards.
GCCCACCTTCTCCACCATCTCGGCCGCGCGCTCACGGCGTTCGGCCTTGCTCTTGCCCTGAATCTCCAACCCGTAGGCGACGTTGTCGATCACGCTGCGGTGCGGCAGGAGTCCGAAGTGCTGGAAGACCATGGAGGCGCGGTGCCGGCGCAGCTCGCGCAACCGGTTCTTGTCCATGGCGAGGACGTCCTCCCCGTCCATCTCCAGGGAGCCGGAGGTCGGCTCGATGAGCCGGGTCAGACAGCGGACGAGGGTGGACTTGCCGGAGCCGGAGAGGCCCATAACGACGAACACCTCGCCCCTGCGGACGTCGAAGGAGACGTCCCGTACAGCAGCCGTACAGCCGGTCTGCCGCTGCAGCTCCTCGGCGGACAGCTCGGCGTGCGGGCTGCCGGGGATCCGTTCGGCCTTGCGGCCGAAGACTTTCCACAGATTGCGGACGGAGAACACCGGATCGGTGGCCAGGCTCTCGGACATCACGCGTCACCTCCCGGTGTCGACTTCTGGACAAGCAGTTCTGCGGCTTTCTCCCCCACCATCAGGACGCCGATCATGGGGTTGACGGCCGGCATGGTCGGGAAAACGGACGCGTCGGCGATCCGTATCCCGTCCAGCCCGCGGACCCTCAGTTCCGGGTCGACGACGGCGAGTGCATCGTCGGGTGCGCCCATCCGGCAGGTGCCGGCCGGGTGGTAGACGGTATGTGCGACCTTACGGGCGTACTCGCCGATTTCCTCGTCGCCGGTGACGTCCGGGCCCGGGCACACCTCGCGCGTGAGCCACTGGGCGAGCGGCTCGGTCTTGGCGATCTCCCGAGCGATCTTGATGCCGTCGACGAGCGTTTGGCCGTCGTAGTCGTCCTCGTCCGTGAAGTAGCGGAAGTCGAGGGCGGGCTTGACGGCCGGGTCGGCGCTGGTGAGGTAGAGGCGGCCGCGGCTGCGCGGTTTGGGGATGTTGGGGGTCATCGACACTCCGTGCCGGGGCTGGACGTAGCCCAGCCGCTCCGGGTTGTCGGTGAAGGGGATCTGGTAGAAGTGGAACATCAGGTCCGGCCCCTGGGACTCGGGGTCCCGGCGGACGAAGAGGCCGGCGTCCGAGTCCATCGCGGAGTTCTCCGGGATCGGGCCCTCGGTCTCCCAGACGATCACCGACTCGGGGTGGTCGAGCAGGTTCTCGCCGACGCCGGGCAGGTCGTGCCGGACGGGGATCCCGAGCGCTTCCAGGTCCTGTCGCGGGCCGATGCCGGAGTGCAGCAGCAGCCGGGGGGTGTCCACCGCGCCCGCGCAGACGATGACCTCACGCGTGGCGCTGACCAGGATCTCCTCACCGCTCTTGGTGCGCACATGCACGCCGGTGGCGCGCGTGCCGTCCAGCTCAAGCCGGTGCGCCCAGGTCTCCAGCACGATGTGGAGGTTCGGCCGGTCGCCGGACTTCATGTGCGGGTGGAGATACGCGACGGAGGCGGAGGACCGCTTGTTGTTCTCCGGGTGGTAGGCGAGGTCGAAGAAGCCCACACCCTCGTGGAACGGCTTCTTGTTGAAGCCCTCGATCCGGGGAACTCCGAGCGCGCCCTGTGCCGCGGCGACGAAGTCACGCGCGATGGCGTTCCGGTCCTTCTCGTCGACGGCCACGATGTTGTTGCGCAGCCGGTCGTAGTACGGGTCCATGGCCGCCGCGTTCCAGCCCGTGGCACCGGCCGCCGCCCACTCGTCCCAGTCGGACGGCAGGGGCTTGAAGCTGATCAGGGTGTTGTGCGAGGAGCAGCCGCCGAGCACCCGGGCCCGGCTGTGCCGAATGTGCGAGTTGCCGCGAGGCTGCTCGGTCGTCGGGTAGTCGTAGTCGAGCTCCCCGCCGAGCAGGCCGAGCCAGCGGCGCAGGGTGAGCACCTCGGGCCGGTCCATGTCCGAGGGGCCGCCCTCGATGACGGCGACCCGGATACCGGGGTCCTCGGTGAGCCGGGAGGCGATCACCGATCCTGCGGTGCCGCCGCCGACCACGATGTAGTCGAACGTGGTGTCCTCAGGGGAGGGGGCCATGGGGGTGTTGCTCCTCTGCAAGGTGCGTGCGTGTCCCTGGTACGCGAAACAAATGGGCCGGGTCAGCCTGCGAACCAGCGCACCGGGCGCGGATCGAGGTTCTGGTAGATGTGCTTGGTCTCGCGGTACTCGGCCAGACCGGACGGGCCGAGCTCCCGCCCGGTGCCGGACTTGCCGAAGCCGCCCCACTCGGCCTGCGGGAGATACGGGTGGTAGTCGTTGATCCACACCGTGCCGTGGCGGAGGCGGGTGGCGACGCGCCGCGCGCGGCCCGCGTCGGAGGTCCACACGGCTCCCGCCAGACCGTACTCGGTGTCGTTGGCGAGGGCCACCGCGTCGTCCTCGGTGTGGAAGGTCTCGACAGTCAGGATCGGGCCGAAGGTCTCCTCCCGGACGACCCGCATCTCGCCATGGCAGTAGTCGAGGACGGTGGGCTCGTAGAAGTATCCAGTGGCGGGCCGTACGTCGGAGGACTCCGGGCGGGAGCCGCCGCAGCGCACCACGGCGCCTTCGTCTCGGGCGGACCGGACGTACTCCTCGATCTTGGCGAGCTGCTGCGCGGAGACGAGCGGGCCGCATTCGACACCGTCCTCGGTGCCGCGGCCGAGCTTGATCTTCTGCGCGCGGCGCGCCAGCTCGGTGACGAAGCGGTCGCGCACGGACTCCTCGATGATCAGCCGGGAGCCGGCCGAGCAGACCTGCCCGCTGTGGATGAAGGCCGCGTTCAGCGCCTGGTCGACGGCCGTGTCGAAGCCCTCCTCGGTCGCGCAGGCGTCGGCGAAGACGACGTTGGGGTTCTTGCCGCCCAGTTCCAGGGCCACCTTCTTCACGGTGGGCGCGGCGGCCTGCATGACCTTGGTGCCGCTGGTCAGCCCGCCGGTGAAGGAGACCAGATCCACGTCGGGGTGCTCGGACATCCGGGCGCCGACGGGGTCGCCCGCGCCGGTGACGACGTTCGCGACACCCTCCGGTAGTCCGGCCTCGACCAGCAGCTTGACCAGGTGGAGGGTGGAGAGCGGGGTGATCTCGCTCGGTTTGACGACGAAGGTGTTGCCGGCGGCGAGCGCCGGGGCGATCTTCCAGCTGGCCTGGAGGAGCGGGTAGTTCCAGGGGGTGATCAGGGCGCACACCCCGACGGGCTCGTGCACGACGACGCTGTGCACGTCGGGGCTTCCCGCATCCACCACGCGTCCGCTCTCGCCCACCACGAGGTCGGCGAAGTACCGGAAGGCACTCGTGACGTCGTCGACGTCGACCCGGCCTTCCTCCAGAGTCTTGCCGGTGTCCCGGCTCTCGATGAGCGCGAGCTCTTCGCGGTCGCGCTGGAGCAGGTCTGCGACGCGGCGCAGCAGCGCGGCGCGGTCGGCGACTCCGGTACCCCGCCACGCGCCGGAGTCGAAGGCACGGCGGGCGGCGGCGACAGCGGCGTCGGTGTCCTCGGTGCCGGCCTCGGCGACGAGCGCCAGGGGCTTGGCGTCAGCCGGGTCGAGGACCTCGCGGCTGGCGCCGGACATGGCGGTACGCCACACCCCGTCGATATGAATGCTCTCGATAACCGACACGTTCGGTTCTGCCTTCCCTGCCTGAAATGTTCCGCGCCGGTCGCACCGGCAGCCGGGACCCCTGCCCCGAAGCCGCAAAGCCATGCGCAAAATTTCACCCACAGTGACCCATTTCACGCTGCGCACAGCGACGCGTCCCTCACCGAGGCGGGGAGGACCGCCCGCCTCCTGCCTCGCTATCCAGGGCAAAACAGGCGTAGGGTGGCCGGAACGCCCAGGGCGCACATCCAGGGATCAACGCGGATCGGCCCGGGCGTCGGCGCAGAGGGCACTCTCCCCTGGCTGCCACTGGACTCCTGAGGGCTACCCACAGGACTAGACCAGAGGTACCGTCACCCCCGACGGAGTCCGGGTGGGGAACGTCGCGGGCCCGGGTGATCCTCCTCTTACGCCCTGGTGCCCATGTGTGAGCTACGGAGGCGTCGATGGTCGATCCCCACGGCTTTCTCACCACCCCGCGCCGGTCCCACCCGGCTCGCCCGGTCGAGCAGCGGCTGGGCGACTGGAACGAGGTCTACGCCGGCCAGGATCTCCTCCCGATCGTGACGGAGCAGGCGGGGCGCTGCATGGACTGCGGCATTCCGTTCTGCCACAGCGGCTGCCCGCTGGGGAACCTGATACCCGAGTGGAATGCCTACGCCGCGCGGGAGGACTGGCGGGCCGCCGCCGAGCGGCTGCACGCGACCAACAACTTCCCCGAGTTCACCGGACGGCTGTGCCCGGCGCCGTGCGAGGACTCCTGCGTCCTGGCGATCAACTCCGACCCGGTGACGATCAAGAACGTCGAGGCCGCCATCGCCGACCGGGCCTGGGACGAGGGATACGCGCCGCCACAGCCGCCGGGCCGGCTCAGCGGCAAGACCGTCGCCGTCGTCGGCTCGGGACCGGCGGGACTGGCGGCGGCCCAGCAGCTCACCCGCGTCGGGCACACCGTCGTGGTCTACGAGCGCGCCGACCGCATCGGCGGGCTGCTGCGCTACGGCATTCCCGAATTCAAAATGGAGAAGCGCCACCTCGACCGCCGTATCGAGCAGATGCAGGCGGAGGGCACCAAGTTCCGCACCGGCGTGGCCGTGGGCACCGACCTCGACGCCGCCGACCTCAGGAGGCGCCATGACGCGGTGGTCGTCGCGGTCGGGGCGACCGCCGGGCGCGAGCTCCCGGTGCCCGGCCGCGAGCTGCGCGGCATTCACCAGGCCATGGAGTATCTGACGCTCGCCAACCGGGTGCGGGAGGGCGACTACGACGCGCCGCCCATCACCGCCGAGAACCGGCATGTGGTGATCGTCGGCGGCGGGGACACCGGGTCAGACTGCCTGGGCACCGCCCTCCGCCAGCACGCGGCCTCCGTGACCCAGCTGGACATCAACCCGGAGCCGGGGGACGAGCGGCCGGAGCAGGAACCCTGGCCCACCGTCCCGAGGGTCTACCGGATCTCCCACGCCCATGAGGAGGCGCGCGGCCGGGCCGGCGCGGACCCGAGGGTCTTCTCCGCCGCCACCCTGCGCTTCGAAGGGGACGAACAGGGAGCCGTCCGGTCACTCCACCTGGCCGAAGTGGAGCCGGAGGGCCGCCGGCCGCTGCCGGGCAGCGAGCGGGTGCTCCCGGCCGAACTGGTGCTGATCGCGCTCGGGTTCTCGGGCCCGGAACGGGACAGCGGTCTGGCGGACCAGCTCGCCCTCCGACTGGACGCCCGGGGCACCTTCACCCGCGATCCGGACTTCGCGGCCGCGCCGACCGGAACCCGCGGGCCGGACGGGGTCTTCGTGGCGGGCGACGCGGGCCGCGGCCAGTCCTTGATCGTGTGGGCGATCGCGGAGGGCCGGGCCGCCGCGGCCGCCGTGGACCGCTATCTGACCGGCTCCACGGTGCTGCCGGCCCCCATAACCCCGACCGACCGCCCACTCAAGGTGTGACGTCTCAGGGTGTGACGTCCCCGCTCGCCGGGCAGTGGCCCGCCGGGCAGAAGGCGTCCAACACGACCCGCTGGACCTCCTGCTGCTCCGGCCAGTCCTCGGCCGGACCCGCGACCAGCACGGCGTACATCTCGGCGTCCGCGGCGGTGAGCACCCGGTCGAGGACCCTGCGCGGGCCGCCGGCCTTGTCGCTCGTATAGGAGTACTCGAGCTCCGCGTCGGCGCTCTCGCCCTGACCCATCCGCTCCAGCCGGAGCCGCTCGTAGTCCCGGTTGCGCTTGAGGAACCTCTCCGCCTCCTCCAAGGCCTGGTACGGCGTCTCCTCAGGACCGTCCAGGTGGAAGACCTGGATCAGGCCGCTCTCATCGGCCGACCTGTAGAAGACGCCGGTCTCGTCCTCGCTGCGCTGCCATCCCACAGGCACGTCCAGCGTGAAGCCATCGGGGTCCTGCACCCTGCGGAAGCCGTCCGGCGGCGCGTCCGCCTCCGCAGTCGGGGAAGGGTCTACGTACCCGGCGTCGGGACCGGAGGGGGACCCGGATTCCGTGGGGAGCGCGCCAACGCTCGTCCCCGGCCGCGCGTCGGCGGGGTCACCGTCACCGCTGTCCCGGAGCAGCGCCCAGGTGCCGAACCCAGCCCCACCGCCGAGCACGGCCGCGACGGCCAGCAGGACGGCGATCCGGGTGCGGGCCGTCGGCGGCACCCAGGTCCGCGTCGGCCGCGGACCCGGGCCGTACGGGTCCGGTGGGGCCGCAGTCCCCATGACCCAGCGCTTGGTCGTCTCGTCCCAGTACGGCCCGGCCTCGCCTTCGCCCATCTCAACCGCCCAGCGCGGCCAGCGCCTGCCCGACGGCCACCGCGGAGGCCAGCGCCCCGACGCCCGCGGCGGCGTCCTGCAGCAGTCGCCGCAGCCCTGCGAACCGGCTCGGGTCCGCCTCCCCGGTCCGCCGGATCTCACCCTCGGTGCTGTCGAGCTCGTCCCGCAGCGCGGCGATCTCCGGGGTCTCGATCAGCCGCCCGAGATCGTCCTTGAGCTGCAGCACGGCCTGCAGCAGCCGCTCGTGACCCTCGTCCTTCGCCGCCGGGCCCACGGTGTTGCTGACCTGGTTGTTGCTGCCGATCACCACGGCACTGCCGGTCACGTCGTTGATGCGGACGCCCCTGGCGTCGTCAGCCGCGTCAGCCGCCCCCATGGCTGCCTCCTGCCTTCTTCAGGTACGTGTTGTCCTGGTCGATGTCCTGACCGACGGCGATGGCGCTGTTCTCGGCGGAGCCGATGTACACCCCGCTGACGTTGACCACCTGCTGGACGAACTCGCCGGTCTCCCAGCCAGCCGCGTCGAGCGCCTCCCGTACGCCGCTCGCGACCCGGTCCTGGATGCTCTTGAGGTAGCGGCTGACGTCCATCTCCTGGAAGAGCGAGGCCCCCTGGTCGCTGCCGAGCTCCCGTACGGACGCCCAGGGCCCGTCGGGCAGGGCCGCCGCCTGGCCGCCGGACCACGCGCGCCACAGGAAGGCGAGCTGGCGGAGGACATGGACGACCGACCGGCCGGCACCCGTCGGCAGCTGACCGAGCGCCCAGACCGCCTTGCCGACCGGACCGCCGCGGCGGTAGGTGTCGCTGACCCGGTCCACGGCCCGGAACTCCGGGCGGACCGGCCGCAGCACATGTGGGGCGATCTCCAGCATCAGCATCCCGCCCTGGGTGTGGACCCGGACGAACACCGTGGTGACGACCTCCTCCTCCCAGGCACCCACCCGGATGCGCAGGAAGTGCCGGCGGCCCTCCCCGCCTTCCTCGACGGCGCGCTCCCGTTCGGCGTCGAAGTGCTCGGGTTTCAGCGGGGCTTGGGCCCGCACCGGGATGCCCGTCAGCGGTACGAAGACGCACTCGTCCGCCGTGAGACCGCGCAGCCGGTCACGGACCGCGGCGGCCTGCGGCGTGTCGGGGTTCGAGGGCTTGCGCAACGCCTCGACCAGCGGTGTGACGCGTTTGATGATCTCCCGGTTGTTGAGCGCGGCATGCCGCTTTTTCTCCGGGTTCCGGCGCAGCTCGACGGCGAGCGTCCAGGGGTCCTGGGGGCTGCCGGCCCCCAGGAAGGGGTGCTGCGAGTGGTAGTAGACCAAGGGCGAGTGCTGCTCGGCCCGGATCAGCCGTTGCAGGCGCGCGAAGCGTTCCCCGCCCGTGGCCTCGGCGACATCGGGACGGTCCGGGTCCGCGAAGGCCCGGGGGTGCAGTTCGCCGGAGATGACCCGGGCCACTTGCTCACGGTGGGCGGCGATGCAGGCGGCCATCGCCAGCGGAATGATCAGGGCGAACCAGGCCGCGGCGGCGTCCTCCATACCGATGAGGCCCATGTTCTGCAGTTCGTAGCGGGTCTCGTCGCCGGCCACGGCCAACGAGGTGGCCGACACCGCGTAGAGCACCAGCGAGAGCCAGCTCGAGAGCCGCAGATAGCCGGCCACCACCCGGCGGTACCGGGGGAGGCGCTGGGCGCCCGGGTAGTCGGCGCGGAAGGAGCCCGAAGCGCCGCCGCGCAGCCGGGTCGCCAGCACCAACAGGACACAGGGGATCAGGAAGGCCGAGAAGAAGGATCCGGCGAGCACGAAGGCGAGCACCCACAGGGCGACGATGGCCACCGCCCAGACCGCTTCGAGGCGACGGGCGCGCAGCGCATGCGCGAGCACCCGCGCGGCGTCGATGCCGAGGGACGGGGCGGCGATGCGCTCCTCGTGGAGGTAGAGCTCGTCGACGACCGCGTCACGGAAGTCGTCGTCGAGGTAGGTGCCGGCGCACAGCAGCCGGGTGGCCTCGCTGGCGGCGGGGTCGGCGGCCGGTTCGGCCAGTTGGGTCGGTTGGGCCGGCGCGTCCGACGCGGCCGACGCTGACGGAGCGGGCTGTGTCGGGATGCGCTGAACTGACACATGTCCCCCGAATGCTCGAACTCCCGTTCATTTCATGGGAGTTGACCGTATGACGAGGGTCACAGCATAGAGAAACGCGGAAGGCCCCGGTGGCAAAACCGGGGCCTTCCGCTGATCGGCCGGGGCTCGGGTCCGAGGACGGATCCGGTCCGTCGGATCCGGGCTCAGATGAGGCCGAGGCCGCGCACGGCGTCGCGCTCCTCCGCCAGCTCCGCGACCGAGGTGTCGATGCGGGTGCGGGAGAAGTCGTTGATGTCCAGGCCCTGGACGATCTCGTACTTGCCGTCCTTGCAGGTGACCGGGAAGGACGAGATCAGGCCCTCCGCGACGCCGTACGAGCCGTCCGACGGGATGCCCATGGAGGTCCAGTCGCCGTCCGCCGTGCCGTTCACCCAGGTGTGGATGTGGTCGATCGCGGCATTGGCGGCGGAGGCGGCCGAGGACGCGCCACGGGCCTCGATGATCGCAGCGCCCCGCTTGGCGACCGTGGGGATGAAGGTGTCGGCCAGCCACGCCTCGTCGTTCACGACCTCGGCCGCGTTCTTGCCCGCGACCTCGGCGTGGAAGATGTCCGGGTACTGGGTCGCCGAGTGGTTGCCCCAGATGGTCAGCTTGCGGATCTCGGAGACCGCGACACCGGTCTTCTTAGACAGCTGCGAGAGCGCGCGGTTGTGGTCGAGGCGGGTCATGGCGGTGAACCGCTCGGCCGGTACGTCCGGGGCGGCGGACTGCGCGATCAGCGCGTTGGTGTTGGCCGGGTTGCCGACGACCAGGACCTTCACATCGTCCGCGGCGTGGTCGTTGATGGCCTTGCCCTGCGGCTTGAAGATGCCGCCGTTGGCCTCGAGCAGGTCGCCGCGCTCCATGCCCTTCGTACGGGGGCGGGCGCCGACGAGGAGGGCGACGTTCGTGCCGTCGAAGGCCACGTTCGGGTCATCGGTGATCTCGATGCCCTGGAGCAGCGGGAAGGCACAGTCGTCGAGCTCCATGGCCGTGCCCTCGGCGGCCTTGACCGCCTGCGGGATCTCGAGCAGGCGCAGCTTGACCGGCACGTCCGCGCCGAGAAGATGACCGGAGGCGATGCGGAAGAGCAACGCGTAGCCGATCTGGCCGGCCGCGCCGGTAACGGTGACATTGACGGGAGTGCGGGTCATGGCGATCTCCTGCGCTGTGTTCTCTGGGGCGGCCCCCAGACGTCCATGCTGGCGGCGGGTGTCCCTGCCCATGTCTATTTTTTCGCACGCGAGATCTCTCGGCATCAAGAGAACTCGGCGTCAGCGTACTCGACCACCGCGCGACGGATTCGGGCCGCCCGGCCCATGTCTCGCTTTCCCCTTCCCGGCCACGGTCACGTGGCTGCTTCCCGGCCATGCTCAAGTGGCGGCCGCCCGCGGGATGAGGGGAGACGGGCGGCCGCCGGGGTGCACGGCACCCGTGGGGGGTGCGGTTCGCCTGCCCTCGATCGCGGCAGGCATGCCTACGTGTATCAGCCACTTTTGCGGCCGGTTCCGCCGGCTGGTCCCCGGCGGCGGTGCGGGCGCGGAGGCGACGCGGTGTCGGCCCGAGCTCAGGTTCCGCCCGGGCTCGCGCTCTGCTCGCGGCCCGGCCGAGTGCAGCCGCTCACGCCCGCCGACGTCTCCGCGCACGCCTTCGCCCCGCCCGGGGCGCTCACGGCGACCATCATCGTGTACGCCTCGCCGCCCTGGTCCGCGGTGCCGCTCTCGGTCTGCTTCGCCCCGACGATCCGGACGGTGTCTCCCGGTGCGGCTTCGGTGATGCGTGCCCAGGCCGCCTTGCACACCTCGCTGTAGCGAACCTCGATGAACGCGCCGCCGACGATTCCGTCGGCCACGGTCTGCGCGTACTGCCCGCCGCAGCCCATGGCCTCCGGGTCCGCTCCCGAGCAGTCGTCGCCGGTGCACTTCACCCCGGCCGGCACCTCGGGCTTCTGGGAAGCGGTCGGCGACGGCGGCATCTTGACCGCTCCGGCCTCGTCGTTCCCGCCGAGGTCGAGCAGCAGGACGACGGCGGCCACGACGAGCAGCCCACCGACGGCACCGGCGATGAACATCGGCACCCGGCGCGAACGACCCCTTCCTCGGGGGCCGTCGCCGGGCGGGGCCGGGCGGACGGCACCGGTGGGGTGGTACCCGTGCGCGGGGCCGGCGGGGGGCGCGGCCTGCGGGCGTGCCGTGCCCCGGTGTCCGGACTTCGCGGCCGGTGCGCCGAACTCCCCCAGTGCGGCCCGCGCCTGCGCGACGCGTATCGCCTCCATCGTGACGTCGTGCCGCATCTCGGAACGGCTCCAGGCGCGCTCCGCGAGCTCCCACATCGTCGTCAGATGGGCGGGGTTCGCCCCGGTCACCTCGGCGAGCGAGACGACGGCCCCCTCCGGCGGCAGCAGTCTGCCGCCCAGATACCGCTCCCATGACGTCTTGCTGTAACCGGTCCGGTCGGCGACCGTGGCGATGCTCAGCCCGCTGCGATCGACGAGCCTGCGGAGTTGACTGGCGAACTCCCTTACCTGCGGATCCAGTTCATCCGGCAGGGCCTTCCAACGAGGCATGTGCCTCCCCCTGTTCCCCCCGAATCGTGCATGTGTCCCGGCGCCGCGTGCCCCCCATGGCACCTGGCACCCCTGTCCGGAACTACTCCCTGGGATGCGTGCACCAAGAATGTCAGTTCCCGCGGGCCGTTCGCACGGGGGGCATATGCATTGGGGGCCGGGCGCCTGCGCGCCCCCCGAAGCCTCCGCGCGCCGGACCGCCGGCACCGTTCCGTGACGGTTGTTGCACGGACTCGGGAGTGCGCCGGAACGGTCACCACCGTGCCACAGAGCGTCGGCGGTCCTTGAGCCCCTGACCGGGGTCCAAGATCCTCGTGCGCGGAAGGGACCGCGTCACCCATACCGGCACAAGGGGGTGCCGGGCGACTGCGGCAGTCGCCTTCCGAACGCGACGGCGCCCGTCCTCACACCCGGGGGAGAGGACGGGCGCCGTTGCCCGTACGGGACGGACCCGCCGCCCATCCGCCGGCCGTCCCCCAGACTCCGTCCGGGCTGGGTACCCCCGGCGGTGGCTGGGGGAGTGCCCCCAGGCCTCAGCGCACGGTGAAGTGCACCACGTCCTTCAGCCAGGGGATCTCCAGCCACGGATTGGGCTGGGCCATCATCGCCAGCAGCACGATCACGACTCCCAGGGCGCCGTACGTCACCATGTCCGTGAAGCGGGACCGGACGGCCAGCATGCCGACCGACGGCAGCACCCGGCGCATCACCGCCGCCGCGATCAGGGCGAGACCGATGATGATCGTGCCGATCCGGACGGCGTCGGCCGCGACCACCACCAGCCCGACGGCGGTCCCGCCGAGGACGCTGAGCAGCGGCCACTGCCGCGCAGGCGCAGGCGCGTCCCCCGAGGCGGCTCGTCCGCCGCCCTCGGGGCGCGCGGTGTCCTGGGTGACGCGCGGGAACCGCCGGCTACGTGGCGTCTCCGCCGACCGCTGCCCGGGACCGCCGGGCTGTCCGCCCGCCGACGGCTGACCGCTGTCGGCCTTGACCGGCGGCGTCTCCCCGGACCGGGCTTCGGACCGGCCGGCGAACGCGGGCGTGCCCGTGCCGTCGTGCGCGCCGGGGCCGGTGCCCCGGCGCGACCCTGCGCCCTCACCGGTACGGCGAGCCGCGCCGCCCGAAGCGGCGGGTCCACCGTTCGCGTGCGCTTCCCCAGCCATGGGTGGCAGCCCCTTCCTTCCCCGCTAGCCCGCCGCGGACAGGCCGCGCTCGGCCGCCTCGACGACGTTCTGCAGCAGCAGGGCACGGGTCATCGGGCCGACGCCGCCCGGGTTCGGGGAGAGCCAGGCCGCGACCTCGGCTACACCCGGGTGGACATCGCCGACGATCTTGCCGTGCTCGTCCCGGCTCACGCCGACGTCCAGCACGGCCGCGCCCGGCTTCACGTCCTCCGGCTTCACGATATGCGGCGAGCCGGCCGCCGCCACGATGATGTCCGCCTGGCGCAGCTGCGCGCTCAGGTCACGGGTGCCGGTGTGGCACAGGGTCACGGTGGCGTTCTCGGACTTACGGGTCAGCAGCAGCCCGATCGAGCGGCCGACGGTGACGCCGCGGCCGACGACGACCACATGCGCCCCGGCGATCTTCACCCCGTGCCGGCGCAGCAGCTGGATGACGCCGTTGGGCGTGCAGGGCAGCGGCCCCGGCTCGTTCAGGACCAGCTTCCCGAGGCTCATCGGGGCCAGGCCGTCGGCATCCTTTGCCGGGTCGATCAGCTCCAGCACCCGGTTGACCTCGATCCCCCTGGGGAGCGGGAGTTGGACGATGTAGCCGGTGCAGGCCGGATCCTCGTTGAGTTCCCGTACGACCGCCTCGATCTCCTCCTGAGTGGCGGTGTCGGGCAGCTCGCGCTGGATGGAGGCGATGCCCACCTGGGCGCAGTCGCGGTGCTTGCCCGCGACGTACCACTTGCTGCCCGGGTCGTCGCCGACCAGCAGGGTCCCGAGCCCGGGCGTGACGCCCCGGGCCCTGAGCGCCTCCACGCGGGCGGCGAGTTCGGACTTGATCGCTGCGGCGGTGGCCTTGCCATCGAGAATCTGGGCGGTCATGGGTCCATCCTCCCGGATCGAGCCGCCCTCATTCCAATCAGGGCAGGCTCGTGCGGCACCGTATTGCAGATTCGCCACATCTGCAGATCTTGACTGGACAGCATCAGTATGCGGCGACCACGATGGTGGCGCCGTCGCCATCTCGTCAGGGGGCCGAACCTCAGCGGCGGGCATCTCGGGGGAAGTCACGCCGCATGGGTCGCACAGCTCATTCGAGAGAACAGCTGCGTCCGAGCGCGTTCGCCCGGGCACCTCGGCCCCACCGTCTTCTTCCGCTCGGAGGATCTCACGTGAGCTACCCCCCGCCACCCGGCGATCCGAACAACCCGTACGCGCAGCCTCCGCAGGGCCAGCCCTACGGGTACCCGCAGCAGCAGCCCGGCCAGCCATACGGCGGCTACCCGCAGCAGCAGCCCGGCCCGGCCCCCGCGTATCCCCAGCAGCAGCCCGGCCAGGCCTATGGCTACCCGCAGCAGCAGCCGGGCGGCCAGCCGTACGGCGCCTACCCGCAGCAGCAGCCCGGCTACGGCGGCGGCTACGCCCAGCCCGGTGCGATGCCCGGCTACGCGGGCTGGTGGTCCCGGTTCGGAGCATCGCTGCTCGACGGGCTCATCATCGGCGTGCCGTTCTCGATCCTCGCCGGCATCGCCGGGGCGGTGTCCGGGGGCGGCGAAAACGTCGCCGCCGCTGTCATCGTCACGATCCTCGGCTGGCTTGTGGCCATCGGCCTCGGCATCTGGATGATCTACCAGGAGGGCAAGACCGGCCAGACCATCGGCAAGAGGGCCGTCAGCATTCGCCTGTTGCGCGAGCGTGACGGACAGCCACTCGGCTTCGGCATGGCATTCGCCCGGCGTCTGCTCCACATCGTGGATGCTCTTCCCTTCTTCCCGCTCTGCCTGGGCTACCTGTGGCCGGCCTGGGACGCGAAGAAGCAGACCTTCGCCGACAAGATCGTGAGCTCGGTGGTCATCAAGTCCCAGTGATTCGCAGACCGTTCTGCTACGCCATGGGCAGCCGCCCTCGAGCCGCGTTGCGGCTCTCATCGGCCCGTCAGTAGCCACTGAACGCAGCGACCGTCGGCCTGGTGGGGACCTCGGCGCGACGGTGCCCAACGCCACCGCCCAGCTGGAGTCCCCCTGGGCCTAACGGTCCGGGCGGGGGGTCCCCCGGGGCTAGCTGGGGGAGTCCCCCGGGGGAGGGTGAGACACCGAGCGGCGGCTCAGTGGAAGAAGTGGCGGGTGCCGGTGAGATACATCGTCACGCCCGCCTTCTTCGCCGCCTCGATCACCTGCTCGTCGCGGACCGAGCCGCCCGGCTGCACCACGGCCTTGACGCCCGCGTCCGTCAGCACCTCCAGGCCGTCCGGGAACGGGAAGAACGCGTCGGATGCGGCGTACGAGCCGGCAGCCCGCTCCTGGCCCGCACGCTGGACCGCGAGCCGCGCCGAATCCACCCGGTTGACCTGGCCCATGCCGACGCCGACCGTCGCGCCGTCCTTGGCGAGCAGAATCGCGTTGGACTTGACGGCGCGGGAGGCCCGCCAGGCGAAGGCCAGTTCGCGCAGGCCGGCCACGTCCAGCGGCTCTCCCGTGGCGAGGGTCCAGTGGGCCGGGTCGTCGCCAGCGGACTGGAACAGATCGCTCTGCTGCACCAGTACGCCGCCGGAGACCGGCTTGAGCTCGGTGGGGCGGGCCGGGGAGCCCGCCACCCGCAGCACGCGGATGTTCTTCTTGCGGGCCAGGACGTCGACCGCGCCGTCCTCGTACGCCGGAGCGGCGATGACCTCGGTGAAGATCTCCACGACCTGCTCGGCCAGCTCGACGGTCACCGGGCGGTTGACGGCGATGACGCCCCCGAACGCGGAGAGCGGATCGCAGGCGTGGGCCTTGCGGTGTGCCTCGGCGACGTCCCTGCCGATCGCGATGCCGCACGGGTTGGCGTGCTTGATGATCGCGACGCACGGCTCGTCGTGGTCGAAGGCGGCGCGGCGGGCGGCCTCGGTGTCGATGTAGTTGTTGAAGGACATCTCCTTGCCGTGCAGCTGCTCGGCGTTGGCGAGGCCCTCGGGGGTCCCGTCGGTGTAGAGGGCGGCGGCCTGGTGCGGGTTCTCGCCGTACCGCAGGACGCTCTTGCGCTCCCAGCTGCCCGCGACGAACTCCGGCAGGTTGCCGCCTTCGTCTTCGGGCGCGTAGCCGCTGGTGAACCAGGACGCGACGGCCACGTCGTACGCGGCCGTGTGCTGGAACGCCTCCGCCGCGAGGCGCTTGCGAGCGGTCAGGTCGAAGCCACCGCCGCGCGCCGCCTCGAGCACGTCCGCGTACCGCTCGGGGCTGGTGACCACGGCGACGGACGGGTGGTTCTTGGCGGCGGCGCGGACCATGGAGGGGCCGCCGATGTCGATCTGCTCGACACATTCGTCCGGGGTCGCGCCGGAGGCGACGGTCTCGCGGAACGGATAGAGGTTGACGACCACCAGCTCGAACGGGGCGACGCCGAGCTCCGCCAGCTGCGCGCGGTGGGTGTCCAGCCGCAGATCGGCCAGGATGCCGGCGTGCACCCGGGGATGGAGCGTCTTGACGCGGCCGTCGAGGCACTCGGGGAAGCCCGTCAGCTCCTCGACCTTGGTGACCGGGACCCCGGCGGCGGCGATCCTGGCCGCGGTGGAGCCGGTGGAAACCAGCTCGACACCCGCCTCGTGCAGGCCGCGGGCCAACTCCTCCAGACCTGTCTTGTCGTAGACGCTGACGAGCGCACGACGAATGGGGCGCTTCGTGGCTTCAGAGGTGGCGGTCACGGGATCAGTACCTTTCGTCCCTCAATGCGGTAGCCGTCGCGGGCGAGACGGCCCACGACCTCGACGAGCAGGCGGCGCTCGACTTCCTTGATCCGCTCGTGCAGAGCGGCTTCGTCGTCCCCGTCCCGTACCTCGACCACGCCCTGGGCGATGATCGGGCCGGTGTCGACGCCGTCGTCGACGAAGTGGACGGTGCACCCGGTCACCTTCACGCCGTACGCGAGCGCGTCGCGGACGCCGTGGGTGCCGGGGAAGCTGGGCAGCAGGGCGGGGTGCGTATTGACGAACCGGCCGCCGAACCGGGCGAGGAATTCCTTGCCCACGATCTTCATGAAGCCCGCCGAGACGACGAGGTCCGGCTCGTACGCGGCGGTGGCTTCGGCCAGGGCGAGATCCCACGCCTCGCGCGTCGGGTGGTCCTTGACGCGGCACACGAACGTGGGGATCCCGGCGCGCTCGGCCCGCTCGAGTCCGGCGATGCCGTCGCGGTCGGCGCCCACGGCCACGACCGTCGCGCCATAGCCCTCCGGGTCGGCGGAGATCGCGTCGAGCAGAGCCTGGAGGTTGGTGCCTGAGCCGGAGACCAGCACGACCAGGCGGGCCGGACCGGCCTTGGGGAGGAGCGAGGTCACAGCGGGCTCTTTCGTGGAAGTCCCTCCCGGCGGAGCCGAGGGGGTGTGGGCCTCCCCCAGCCGAAGGTGGGGGAAGGACCCTCTGGGCGGGTTTCGGAACTTTTCGGATCGTAGGGTCGTACAAGCGAGGGGATCCCGGAATCCGGAAGACCCTACGAAGCCGCAGACCGTCAGCAACGATACCGGCACACCCGGCGGCCCCCATGGGACGGGGGCAGGCGCGGGAGGTAGCGTCTGAGACAGGGAACCGTCTTGCCGGGTAGGGGAGGGCGGGACGACGACACAAGGGGAAGACACACTCCAGATGCCGGACCGACGCCGCAGCGCGGCCCTCAGCGTTCCGCTGCCCACGGCACCGTCCTGGGGTTCCCCATGCCGCAGGCCAGGGGACGTCGATCCGCGGCAGGGGGGACCCGGGCCCGCGGCACTGCCAGGTGCGACGGTGCCGCTGCGGGTCCCGTCGACGATGCTGCGGATGCCGTCGACGTCGTCGCGCGAGCGCGCGCTCGCCGAGCCGCTGCTGCGTGAGCGCCGATCGTCCTCGTCTGCGTCCCGGCCCCCGGAGAGCGAGGACAACCCCTTCGCGCCGCCGCCCGAGGACCGGCCGGACCAGCCCTGGCGTCCTCGCTCCCCGTACAGCGCCCACGGCCGCCCCGACGAAGCCGGGCCCGACGGCCAGGACGGCGACCCCGGCGGCGGCGACCATGCCGGGCCCGACAGCCGGGACCAGCAGCCGGACTGGGGTGGCAAGTGGAGCAGCCGCCAGCCCGGCCGCCACGACGGCGACTTCGGTACGGGCCCGGGCGGCGGCCGGCGGCAGAACGGCGGGAAGGGGCCGGACGGGAACGGCGGTCCGGGCGGGCTTCGCTGGGACCCGACCGACCCGCTGCAGCGGCGGGCCCGTTACGCCCTGCTCGCGGGCATGTGGGGCTTCTTCTTCGCGCTGTTCAGCCTGCCGGAGATCGCGCTGCTGCTGGGCGCGTTGGCCATGTACTGGGGTGTCAGCTCGCTGCGCGGGAAGCCGGCCCGTACGAGCGCCGGCTCGGCGGACGCCGCGGCCACCGAGGGCGGCGCCGAGCCCGGCAGGCAGGGCAGGACTCCCTGGGCGGGCCCCGGCGCGGGTCCGGGGGCCGGTCCCGCCGGGAACTCGAGGCCCCAGACGACGTCGGCCGTCAGCGGTCTGGTCACCGGCGGCCTCGCACTGGCCATCGTGGCGGCCACCTTCACGTTCCAGATCGTCTACCGCGACTACTACGCCTGCGTGGAGGACGCCCTCACTCAGCCGTCCCGTCAGTCGTGCGAGAAGCTTCTGCCGGAGCAACTGCGGCCGCTCCTGAGCACGCAGGAGTGACGTCCCCGTCGGGGCACTCGGACTGAACGTGCTCCCCCGAGCGCCCGGAATCCACGTCCCCTCCTGAACCCTGGGGATCAGCGTCCCCCTGCGGGCTTTCGGAACCGCCGTCCTCCCCCGAGCACTCGGGACCGCCGTCCGTCGGCTCGTCGGCCTCGGCCGACCGCTTCGGCCACGGGGTGCGCACGCGAAGGATCGCGCCCGCGCGATGCGAGAGCGCGGCCGCGGCCTTGGAGGCGGCCGCCGCGGCGTGGCCGGCGGCCACCCCCGCCGGCCAGCGCAACCAACCGAGCCGGAACCACCCTTGTGACAGGGGCTGTCCGAGGGCACTCCCCCAGACCCTCCGCCAGACATGCCCCGGCTTCGCCAGGCCACCCCGCAGCCACGAGCCGGGGCCGCCGGCGTGGCCCTCGGTCGCGGCCTCCGCCGCTCGCTCCCGCCTGCGCATCCACCACCATCGCAGGACGAGTGCCGCCGGAGTCCCCACCAGCGTCGTCCAGAAGAGCGCCGCCGCACCCGTCAGCCACCAGGCGGGGCCGAACTCCTCGAGAGCTCCCGTCCCCAGCGAACCGCCCGCCACCCCGGCAAGCAGCGCCATCGCGACCGCGCAGCCCGCGCCGCCGATCGCCGCTGCCGCCGCCGTGTCCCGCCACCCCAGGTCGGCACGCACCGCCGCGCAGGCCGTGAACCACCCCAGGGCGACCGCCGCCGCGACCGGTACGACCAGCACCGCCCAGGTGAGCGGCCCGCCCGGGCCCGGTCCGGGGATCGCGG
The DNA here is from genome assembly GCF_052245555.1 of Streptomyces sp. KR80. Taxonomy (NCBI): domain Bacteria; kingdom Bacillati; phylum Actinomycetota; class Actinomycetes; order Kitasatosporales; family Streptomycetaceae; genus Streptomyces; species Streptomyces sp. KR80. Next base: position 182,315 of record NZ_JBQQCD010000007.1, on the reverse strand, counting down.
TGAGCAGCGGGAAGTACGGCAGGTCCGGGGGCGCTGGTGCGCCGAAGGGTGCCATCCAGGTGTCCGAGCCCAGCATGAAACCGGCACCGAGGCCGTACGCCGCTCCCCAGACGACCGCGTTCGGGACCAGAGTCAGGGACAGCACCAGCACCGACAGTCGCCCCGACCACGGCCGGGTGAGTTCCCCGAGGGACTCGTAGGACGTGACGCCGTGCCAGGCGAGCGACACCGCGACCAGCAGGGCACCGCCTGCCAGCAGGACGGCCGTGCCGGCCCCGGCGCCGGGGAGCGCGACCGTGAGACGAGGGAGAGTGAGGACGGATCGCACGCCGTCCGGAATCCGGTCGAGCGCCCGCAGGGCAAGCGGCGGCAGCGGTTCGCAGGGGCACTCGAGAGCCACCCACACCCCGTACGCCGCGGCACCCATCGCCAGGACCGGCAGATGCAGCAGCGCGCTGAACACGTCGACGCCCAGCGGACCGCCGGAGGTGTAGAGCACGGCGACCACGCCGACCAGGAGGTAACCCGCGCTCAGCCACCCGATCGTGGGACCTGCCGGCGGCTGCCCGGCCGTGCCCTTCCGGTCCTCACGCGCTTCGACCGTGTATCGGGACGTCCGGTACAGCAGCCACACGGGCAGGGCGATCAGCAGCAGGGGCGTGACGCCGACGGGCGCGGAGACACCGGTCAGAGAGTCGGCCCTGACCAGCTCCACACCGTGCGCGAGCAGCCAGAGTCCTGCCGCGACGTGGAGTGCCCCGCTGGGCCCGCTGTCGGGGTACGGCGTGGTGATCCACAGCAGGAGTACGGCGACGGTCACCGTCCCGAGCCCGAGCGCTGCGGCCACCACTCCGCCGAGCATCCCCTCTCCGGAGGCGGCCGGGGCGCGGAGCGGACCGTCACCGCCTTGCCGTGCGGCCCGGAACTCCCGGAATTCCGGACCTTCCTGGCCGGGGGTGGACGACGCCGAGCGGTCATCGGTCCATTCGGTCACGTGTGTCACAGGGCCATGCTGCCAACAACACACCATTCGTCCGTGCAGCGTTGAATGGCTGTCGTGTCGTCAATATGTGGTTATGCACTCATTGCCGCAGTGGAGCACCAGATGGCCCGCACGGTCCGGCTTCTCGTCCGGCACCGGTCCGGGCGGAGCGACATGATGTCGCGCGGACGACGCCGGAGCCCCGGCCGGATGCGCAGGCCCCGCACACCGAAGCCGCACCAGGTGGCGTCCAGGGCGGCCCGCGGCTTTGACGCGCTCTACACGGAGCACGCCGCAGGCCTCGTACGGCAAACCCGTCTGCTCACCGGACGGCAGCGTCTCGCGTACCGGGCCGTCGAGCGGGCTTTTCACCGGGCGTGGCAGCGCTGGCCGCGGGTGGCCGTGGCCAGAGACCCGGCCGGGTGGGTCCGCGCGGCGGCGTACGAGTACGCGCTGGCGCCGTGGCACCGGCTGCTTCCGGCCCGGCAGCGCCCGTTGGCGGACGCCGGACCCCACCCCGCGCTGGCGGCCGCATTCGTCGCCCTCCCGCCCTCGTACCGCCGTGCGCTGCTGCTGCACGACGGGCTCGGTCTCGGAATCGCCGAGACGGCCGCCGAGTGCGAGGCGAGCGCGATGGCCACCGTCGGCCGGGTGACGCACGCCCGGGCCTGTGTCGCCGAACTGCTGCCGGAGCTGCGCGGCGTGTCCCCCTCGCAACAGGACGAGGCGCTGCGCCGGATGCTCGGCGAGCTCATCGCCGCGCAGCCCGTGCGCACCCGTCCCGCGGACGCGGTACGGCTCGGGAGCGAGCGCCGTACGCGCTGGTGGACGCGGGGTGCCCTCGGGCTCACCGCACTCATCGCGGTGGTGACGGCATTCGTCGCGGCGGTCCGGCCCGACGGCTACCGCGCGCCCCAGGCGCCCGGCGAGTCGGTGGCCACCGCGTCCCCGGTGACCCAGATGGAGGAGGGGCGGGAGAGCCGTAAGCCGGACCGGCGGGAGCCGGGCCACGAAGACCGGGTCGATGCCCGGTCCGGCCAAGGCCCCGCGCAGCGGAAGGCCGGGCGCCCCGTGCCGCGGCAGGGCTCGCTGCTGCCCGAGACCCGCTGACCCACCGGGTTGTGGGCAATCGTTCCTCCCCCGGCTACCGGCGTGCAGCCTCGTACGAGACGGAGGCCCCCGCGCAGGGTTGCGCGTCGTTCCCGGGTGCGGCTGGGGGTGCGTAGTGCCGGGGACGGGATCGGAGGGGGTGTCCCGTCCGGGCATGGCCCCGCCCTGCGAGTCCACGGACTCGCAGGGCGGGGCGCGGAAAGGGGTGTGGCCCGGACCATCTGGTCCGGGCCACACCCTCAGAAGAGCTCAGCGCAGCTGAGAACGCGTCAGCCGGCAAGCGCGGCGCGCGCGAGCCGAGCCGTCTCGGACGGCGTCTTGCCAACCTTCACGCCCGCGGCCTCGAGGGCCTCCTTCTTCGCCTGAGCGGTGCCGGACGAGCCGGAGACGATGGCGCCGGCGTGGCCCATGGTCTTGCCCTCGGGCGCGGTGAAGCCCGCCACGTAGCCGACGACCGGCTTGGTGACGTTGGCCTTGATGAAGTCCGCGGCCCGCTCCTCCGCGTCGCCGCCGATCTCGCCGATCATGACGATCAGGTCGGTCTCGGGGTCGGCCTCGAAGGCGGCCAGGGCGTCGATGTGGGTGGTGCCGATGATCGGGTCACCGCCGATGCCGACGCAGGTCGAGAAGCCGATGTCACGCAGCTCGTACATCATCTGGTACGTCAGCGTGCCGGACTTCGAGACCAGACCGATCCGGCCCGGCTTGGTGATATCGGCCGGGATGATGCCCGCGTTGGACTGACCCGGGGTGATCAGACCGGGGCAGTTCGGGCCGATGATCCGGGTCTTGTTGCCCTTGGCCTGGGCGTACGACCAGAACGCGGCGGTGTCGTGCACCGCGATGCCCTCGGTGATCACCACGGCCAGCGGAATCTCGGCGTCGATGGCCTCGATCACCGCGCCCTTGGTGAACTTCTCCGGGACGAAGATGACGGTGACGTCGGCGCCGGTCTTGTCGATGGCCTCCTGGACGGTGCCGAAGACCGGGATCTCGGTGCCGTCGAAGTCGACGACGGTGCCGGCCTTGCGCGGGTTCACACCGCCGACGATGTTGGTGCCCGAAGCGAGCATCCTGCGGGTGTGCTTCTGGCCCTCGGACCCGGTCATCCCCTGGACGATGACCTTGCTTTCCTTGGTGAGGAAGATAGCCATGGTTGTCGGTGTCCTCGTCCCTCTTACTTCGCAGCAGCCAGCTCGGCGGCGCGGTCGGCCGCTCCGTCCATGGTGTCCACCTGCTGTACGAGCGGGTGGTTGGCGTCGGTCAGGATCTGGCGGCCGACCTCCGCATTGTTGCCGTCCAGCCGCACGACGAGCGGCTTGGTGACGTCCTCGCCCTTGGACTTGAGCAGCTCCAGGGCCTGGACGATGCCGTTGGCGACCGCGTCGCACGCGGTGATACCGCCGAAGACGTTGACGAAGACGGACTTGACGTCCGGGTCCCCGAGGATGATCTCGAGGCCGTTGGCCATCACCTCGGCGGAGGCGCCGCCGCCGATGTCGAGGAAGTTGGCGGGCTTCACGTTGCCGTGGGCCTCGCCGGCGTACGCGACGACGTCGAGGGTGCTCATCACGAGACCCGCGCCGTTGCCGATGATGCCGACCTCGCCGTCGAGCTTGACGTAGTTGAGGTTCTTGGCCTTGGCGGCGGCCTCGAGCGGGTTGGCCGAGAGCTTGTCCTCGAGGTCGGCGTGGTGCGGCTGGCGGAACTCGGCGTTGCCGTCCAGCGTCACCTTGGCGTCCAGCGCGATGATCTTGCCGGCGCCGGACTTGATGAGCGGGTTGACCTCGACGAGGAGCGCGTCCTCGGCGATGAAGGCCTTCCACAGCAGCTGCAGGACGTCGACCAGCTGGTCGGCGAGCTCGGCCGGGAACTTGGCGGCGGCGACGATCTCCGCGGCCTTCTCCGGGGTCACACCCTCGATGGCGTCGACCGGGATCTTGGCCAGCGCCTCGGGCTTGGTGGCCGCGACCTCCTCGATGTCCATGCCGCCCTCGACGGAGGCCATGGCCAGGAAGGTGCGGTTGGTGCGGTCGAGGAGGAAGGAGACGTAGTACTCCTCCGCGATCTCGGCGGTCGGGGCGAGCATCACCTTGTGGACCGTGTGGCCCTTGATGTCCATCCCGAGAATCTGACCGGCCTTCTCCACCGCGTCGGCCGGGTCGGAGGCCAGCTTCACGCCGCCGGCCTTGCCGCGGCCGCCGGTCTTGACCTGGGCCTTGACGACCGCGCGGCCGCCGAGACGCTCAGTCGCCTGGCGCGCCGCCTCAGGCGTATCGATGACTTCACCGGCCAGCACCGGTACACCGTGCTTGGCGAAGAGGTCCCTCGCCTGGTACTCGAACAGGTCCACGCGCGTCCGTCCCTTTGCGTCTCTATACCGCTTCAATACCGCTGTCGTGGAGATGAGCGGTTCGTTGTCTGCGTGGGCGTGCCGCTACGGGCAGCGTGACGACGCGGTCACAACGGAGGCGCACACGATGGCCGAGTACGCGGCATGTCCGTCCCGCAGGTTATCCCCGTCGGAGCGACCGCCCTAAAACACAGGTCACATGCGAGCGGTGATGGTGGTCACAGCGGGGGCGCGGGCGTCGCTCGCATGGCCCATGCCTCCGCAAGTAGGAACGAAACGCTCTTCCCTCGCATAGCGCCACAGATTCCGCAGATCAACCCATCCGCCGGACCGCAAACCGGCGCGCCGAGGCCTTCGGCGGTTCGGCTTGATCCATTCGCGTGAGCCTCATCACCATCGCGAATAGCGTCTATTAAGTCCGCTATTTAACCCGGTCAAACCCGTAATCACCGGCGATAAGCGGCACGAATTCGGCGCCGGTCGACTGAGGCGGGATGACCGGAATATCGCCTTGACCCGAACATGACCGGGCCTGAAGACTCGGTGTGGCACTCATGCATCAAGAGCCACAAGCCACTGCGCTTGACCGTGCGGTACCGAGGTCGCACGGGGTGTGCGACGGGGGAACTCCGGGTGAAGAAAGTGTGCCCATCGGCAGTGGCGCGCGCAATCCCTTCACGTCCCCTCCTCATCTCTCGAATCTCTTGATGCGCGAAGGGAAAGGAGGGGGAATGCCGCTGCAAACGGGCTATCCCGGCGTCTATATCGAGGAACTTCCCAGCAGCGTCCGCACCATCGCCGCGGTCACCACCTCGGTGACCGCTTTTGTGGGACACACCCGCCGTGGCCCACTGGGCCGCCCCGTACGGGTCACCAGCTTCGCGGAGTTCGAGCGCCGCTTCGGGGGCCTGAGCTCCCAGAGCGCGGTCAGCTACGCCGTGCACCAGTTCTTCGGCAACGGCGGCACCGTCGCAGTGATCGTCCGGGTGGCCGCCGCAGGCTCCGGCAAGGAGGCCTGCGTCACGCTCGACTCCACCGAGGGCCGCAGCGAGTGCCCGGTGCTGACCGTCCACGCCAAGGAGCCCGGCGTCTGGGGGAACGGCCTGCGGGTGGCCGTCGACTACGACACCACATGCCCCGACGAGACGTTCAACCTCCAGGTCTTCGACGCGAAGGGCGCAGCCCGGGAGGCGTACACCGGGGTCTCCATGCGCCCCGGCCACGGCCGCTTCGTCGAGACCGTGATCAACGCGGGTTCCTCGCTCATCCGGGTCGAGGCCCTCGAAGAGGACCGGCCCGACCCGTCCGGCACGGTCTCCAAGCCGTTCGGTGCCGAACTGCCCGATCTCGCCGTCGACCTCACCGTCAAGATCGGGGACGTGGAGCGCGACTTCACGCTGTACGACCCGGACCAGGACGGCGAGCCGCCGAGCACCGTCACCGAACTGGCCCTGCTGCTGGAGCGCAAGCTGCGCGCCCTGCCCGACGCCCCCGGCAAACGGGCCTTCGCGGGCGCCGAGGTCACCGCCTTCGGCCGGCGGCTCCAGGTCGTCGCCGGGTCCACCGATCCCGAGGACGTCGTCCGCTTCGTCGGCGAATGCGCCAACGACCTGGGTCTGGAGGCGTCCGTCAATCCGCCGGTCTTCCCGCTGAGCGGCGGCGTGGACGGCGACCCGCCGGGCCCCCGCGACCTCATCGGGAGCGAGGCCCGCAAGACCGGCCTGCAGGCGCTGCGCGACGTCGACGACGTCAACCTGCTCGCGATCCCGGAGCTGGCTGCGTATGAGTCCACCGAGGACATGATCACGGTGATCTCGGCGGCGCAGCGGCTGTGCCAGGAACGCCGGATCTTCCTCCTCGTCGACTCGCCCGCCACCTGGGTCAGCGTCGACACCGCGCGGGCCGGGCTCGCCGCCTTCGAGCCGGTGCGCGGCAACCACGCGGGCCTGTACTTCCCGCACATCCAGCTGACGGATCCGCTCACCGGCCGGCTGCGCTCCTTCCCGCCGTCGGGCGCCATCGCCGGAGTCATCGCGCGTACGGACGCCGAGCGCGGCGTGTGGAAGGCACCGGCGGGCACCGAGGCCCGGTTGGCCGGGGTGCGGTCGCTGACCGTGCGGCTGACCGACCGGGAGAACGGGCTGCTCAACCCGCTGGGCGTGAACTGCCTGCGCACCCTGCCCGCAGTGGGTTCGCTGGTGTGGGGCGCGCGCACCCTGGAGGGCGCGGACGCGCTCGACAGCGAGTGGAAGTACGTGCCGGTGCGCAGGCTCGCGCTGCACGTCGAGGAGAGCCTCCACCGCGGCCTGCAGTGGGTCGTCTTCGAGCCGAACAACGAGCAGCTGTGGCAGCAGATCCGGCTCAACGCCTCCGCGTATCTGCACACCCTCTTCCGGCAGGGCGCCTTCCAGGGCGGCACGCCACGCGAGGCGTACTTCGTCAAGTGCGACAAGGACACCACCACCGAGGCGGACATCGAGCGCGGGGTGGTCAACGTCATCGTCGGCATCGCGCCGGTCAAGCCTGCGGAGTTCGTGATCGTCAAGATCCAGCAGCTGGCCGGACAGTTCGAGCTCTAGGAATCCGAAGGAACCCGATGGCTGAGTTTCAGATCAACGCCCATCGCTTCGACCCGTACAAGAACTTCAAGTTCCTCGTTCTCTGGGACGGCCGTACGGTCGCGGGCATCAGCAAGATCAGCCCGCTGAAGCGCACCACCGAGGTGGTCAAGCACCGGCACGGCGGCGACCCCAGTTCGCCGCGCAAGTCCCCGGGCCGTTCCGAGTTCGAGGGCATCACGCTCGAGCGCGGCGTCACCCACGACCCCGAGTTCGACCGCTGGGCCAACAAGGTCTGGCAGGTGGGCGCCGGGCTCGGCTCCGAGGTCTCGCTCGCGGACTTCCGCAAGGACATCGTGATCCAGGTCCTCAACGAGGCCGGGCAGGTGGCCGTCTCGCACAAGCTCTACCGAACCTGGCCGAGCGAGTACCAGGTGCTGGGCGAGCTGGACGCGAACGCCAACGCGGTCGCGATCCAGAGCCTCAAGCTCGAGTGCGAGGGCTGGGAGCGGGACTACGAGGTGCCGGAACCCACCGAGCCCTCGTTCACCCATCCCGCCTGAGCCCGGGGCGGGGTGAGGAATGGCGTACACGGGGCCCGCGGAGCTGCTGGCGACCTGGGAGGCGGGGCTGGCTCACCCGGCCCCGGAACGCGCCCTACTGCTGCACCGGGCGGCCCGGCCGGACGCCGGCACCGACGCACTGCTGTCGGTGCCGGCCGGCGAGCGGGAGGCGGATCTGCTGGGCCTGCGCCGGGCGCTGTTCGGCGACCGGATGCAGGTGCTGGTGGAGTGCGGGGCGTGCGGCGAGGGCATGGAGTTCGACGTCGACGCACGCGAACTGCTCGCTGCCCAGGCGCTGGACGGTCCTCAGGCCGCCGGGCGACCGCCGCGGTCCGATGAGCCGCTGCGGGTCGTGGCGGACGGCTGGGCGGTCGAGTTCCGGCTGCCCACCGTCGCCGACCTCACCGCGGCGGCCCGTACCGCCGAGGCCCGTACCGCTGATCCGGCGGCCGGGACGGGCGAAGACGCGGTCGGCACCGCGCGGGCCGCGGCCCGACAGGTGCTGCTCGAGCGCTGCGTCATCTCCGCCGTACGGGACGGCCGGCCGGTTCCCGCGGACCGGCTGCGTGAGCTGCCCGACTCCGTGCAGCGGTTGCTCGCGGAGGCCGCCGAGCGGGCCGACCCGGCCGCCGCGGTGACGCTGAACATCGCCTGCCCGGAGTGCGGCGAGGCCACCCCGGCCGAGCTGGACATCGCCACCCACCTGTGGACCGAACTGGACGCCTGGGCACGGGACCTGATGCTCGACGTCCACCTGCTCGCCACCGCGTACGGCTGGAGCGAGCCGGAGATCCTGGCGCTCAGCCCGCTGCGGCGCCGTTACTACCTGGAGCTGTGCGCAGATGCCTGACTACTTCGACCGGCTGCTGGCGCGCCACGCCCCTCAGGCGTCGTGCACCGCGGTGCGCGTGCGGCCCCGGCTGCCCGGCCCGTTCGAGCGGGTCGAGGCCCTCCGGGCGGACCCGCCGCAGCCGGACGAGCCCGCGCCCCTCTTCCCGGCCGCGCCCCGACCGGACGTTCCAGCGCGCGCTCTGGTCCGGCACGAGCGCGAGATCAGGACCGATCGCCACACCGTCGTACGGACCGAGGCGGTGCCGCGCGAGGAGCCGGACCGACCCGTGGTCGACGCAGCGCGGACCGCGGCGCCGCTGCTGCGCCCCGCCACACCGGTCACTCCCCTGCTGCGGTCCGTCCCGCCCGAAGCGCCACGTGCCGGACGACGGGCCGCGTCGCCCGCCGCCGACGCGTCCCCGTGGGCCTCGGCACCCAAGCCCGCCCCTGCGGACGGGAACGTCGCGCCCCTGGCCGCCCCCGCGCCCCCGCGGCCCCGCGCTGCGGACGCGACGGCGGCGCGGGGGGCCGCACGGGCCGCGGCTGCACGACGGGGTGGCCGACCCGCCGAGCGCGTCGTGCACGTACAGATCGGACGGCTCGAGGTCAGCGCCGCCGGCGGGCCAGGCGCGAACCGCCCGGCCGGCGCCCGCTCCGAGCCCTCGGGGCGCCGCGCGCCCGCGATGAGCCTGGACGACTTCCTTACGCGCGGCGAGAAGAGGAACTGACGTCATGAGCGGCACAAGCGGCATCAACCGCAGCAACCGTGTGAACTGCCTGAGCGGGGGCCCGACTTCATGAGCAACGCACTCGCCATCGCGCACGTCACCCAAGCCTTGGCGCTGCTGATCGGGAACAATCTGCAACCCGAGATCGACATGGCGGTCTCCGTCGAGACCCGCAAGCCCTACACCGATCCGCCCACCGATCCGACCATCACGGTCTTCCTCTACCAGGTCACGCCGAACCCGTCGATGCGCAACAACGACCTGGTGACCCGGGCATCGGACGGCACCCTGCTCAAACGCCCGGCCGCGGCACTGGATCTGCACTTCCTGATCAGCGCGTACGGGGAGGAGTCGGAGCTGGTCGGCCAGCGGCTGATCGGCTCCGTGGTGCGCACGCTGCACGAAATCCCCATCCTGCCGAAGGATGTGATCGAGGCGGCAGCCGAGCGGCCGTATCTGGCGGGCAGCGACCTGGCGGAGTCCCCGCAGAAGGTGCGCTTCTCGCCGACGGTGATGGACGTCGACGAGACGTCGAAGCTCTGGGGGATGCTGCACCAGACGCCGTACTCGCTGTCGGTCGTCTACCAGGCGGCGCTCGTCCTCATCGAGGGCCGCGAGAAGCCGGTCCCGGCCACGCCGGTGCGCGAACGCACGGTCCGCGTACTGCCGTTCGGCGCCCCGGGAGCACCGGAGCCGCCGACGACCGCACCGGACGGCGCGACGTCGGCGGATACCCGCGCGGCGGACTCCGCAGGGGCGGAATCGGGCGGAGCCGTACGCGCTTCCTCCGGCCGTGCCGACGCCGACTCCGCGACCGACGGCCGAGGCACCACAGCCACGGTCGCGGGTCCCGCGGCCGTCGGCGAGCGTGCCGCAGGGCGAGCCAAGGCCGAAGGCGGCGAAGAGCGGGGAGCGAGGAACCAGCGAACGTCGACGAAGGGTGGCGGCGTCGGGACGAAGCGACCGGAGACCCAGGAGCCCGGTGGGACGGACGCGGGGCCCACTTCCGGCACCGAGGCCACTGCCCGGCGGGGCCGCGCCGGCACCGGAGCATCAGCCGCCGCGAACGACTCGCCGTCCACCGCGGGCACCGCAGGTGCTGCGGAAGCTGCGGGAACGGCGGGTACGGGCGTCAGCCGGGCGGAGGGGAGGTCAGCGACGGAGCGCGCCGAGACGGCCGCCGAGGCCGTGGCCCAGCCCGCGAAGAAGCGCTCCGGAGCCAAGTCGGCCGCCCCGCACGCGCGTACGCGCAAGGCGTCGGGGGGCACCAGCACCGCGCGGCGCAGCGCCGGCCGGTCCGGCACGTCCGCCGACGGGGCTGAGGGCAAGGAGAACTGAGCACGGTGGGAGAGACGGGGGTGGGTGAAAGCATGGGCACGTTCAGCGAAACCGGGGCCGAAAGCGGCACCGTCACGGCGGGCGCCGCTGCGGACGGCCGGGCGCTGGCCGCGGCCGTGCGGTCCGTCCTCGCCCGCATCGACGCCCACGCACAACGCGCCGCCCACGTCCGCCTGCAAGGCAGCGGTGCGGGCGCGGGGCACGCGGACGCCACCGGGAGTGGCGAACATCCGCCTTCCGGCAGCGAGTTCAATGCGCCCGTCGGCGAGTCGCAACGCACCACCGGCCCAGCCCGAGGCGAGGCCGACGGAGGTCCGGGGCCGCGCCCGGCGGCGGACGCCGCGGGGCGGCGGTCCGCTCGCGCGGGCGGGCGTGGCCAGGGCGGGGAGCCGGTCCCGGCCCTGTCCGGGGTCCGCGAAGCGGACGCCGCGACGGTCGGGCCCGTCGCGCTCGACGCGCTCGTCACCTGCTTCGGGCTCAGCAGCTTCGAGCGCGAAGTGATCCTTCTCGCCGCCGCAGCGGAGCTGGATCCGAGCACCGGCAGCCGCTGTGCCGCGGCGAGCGGCGATCCGGACCGCGCGTACCCCACGCTCTCACTCGCGCTCGCCGCGCTCGCCGAACCGCACTGGAGCGCGCTCACCCCCGTCGCGCCGCTGCGCCGCTGGCGGCTGGTCGAGTTGGACGACGAGACGCGGCTGACCACGTCACGGCTCCGGCTGGACGAGCGCATCCTGCACTTTCTGCTCGGCTCGCCCTATCTGGACGCCCGGCTGCACGGGCAGCTGCGCCGCGCCACCGTGCCGGACGAGCTGCCCCCCTCGTACGACCTGGCCGCGAACCGCGTCGCCGCGGGCTGGGCGGCCGGTTCGCGGCCGGACGCGCCGCTCCTCGTCGAGCTGGTCGGCGGAGATCTGCGGACCCGGGCCGATATCGCCGCCGCCGCGGCCGCGCGCTCCGGGCTCGGGCTGTACTCCATGAGTGCGGAGGACGTTCCCACCGACGCCGCCGAGCGGGACCGGCTCGCCCGGCTGTGGCAGCGGGAGGCGATCCTGCTGCCCGCCGCGCTGCTGCTGGAGGTCGGGGAGCTGGATCGCGAACAGCACGCCGCCACCGAGGCGTTCATCGCCGGAGCCGGCGTCCCCCTCGTCGTATCGAGTCCTGATCCGCGCCAGACGGACCGGCCGCGCGGCGCGCGCGTCACCGTGCCGCGCCTGGACGATGAAGAGCAACTCGGTCTGTGGGCGGGCGCGTTCGCGGAACTTCCGGAGATCGGCGAGGGCGAGCTGCGGTCGCTCGTCGCGCAGTTCGAGCTGCCCCCGCACGTCGTACGGTCCGCTGCCGCCGCCGTACACCGTGATCTGGCCGACGAGGACCAGCTGGACGTCGCCGGGCTCGCCTGGCGGGCCGGGCTCCACGAAGCGCGCATCGGCATGGACGAGCTGGGCCGGCGCATCGAGCCGGAGGCCGGCTGGGACGATCTCGTGCTGCACGAGCGGCAGACGAGCATCCTGCGCGAGATCGTCGCGCATGTGCGCCAGCGGGCCACCGTCCACCAGCAGTGGGGCTTCGCCCGCACGCTGCGCCGCGGCCTCGGCGTCACCGCGCTGTTCGCGGGCGGCTCCGGCACCGGCAAGACCCTCGCGGCCGAGGTGATGGCCAAGGAGCTCGGCCTCGACCTGTTCATCATCGATCTGTCGCAGGTGGTCAGCAAATACATCGGCGAGACGGAGAAGAACCTGCGCAAGGTCTTCGACGCGGCCGAGCGGGGCGGCGCCCTGCTCCTGTTCGACGAGGCGGACGCGCTCTTCGGCAAGCGGAGCGAGGTGAAGGACAGCCACGACCGGTACGCCAACCTCGAGGTCAGCTACCTGCTGATGCGCATGGAGGCGTACCGGGGCCTGGCCATCCTCACCACCAACATGAAGAAGGCGCTGGACTCCGCCTTCATGCGCCGTATCCGGTTCGTCGTCGACTTCCCCTTCCCGGCCGAGCACGAGCGCGCCGAGATCTGGCGCCGGGTGCTGCCGCCGCAGGCACCGGTCAAGGACGTCGACCCCGAGCTGCTGGCACAGCTGACCGTCGCGGGCGGCTCGATCCGCAACATCGCGCTCTCCGGCGCCTTCCTCGCCGCCGAGGAGGGCGACCCGCTGCAGATGCGGCACATGCTGGCCGCCGCTCGTACCGAATACCTCAAGCTGGAACGCTCCTTGACGCCCTCGGAGGTCCGCGGATGGGTCTGAACGAGGCCAGGAACGCCGCCCGCGGGCCTGCGGAGACGGGACCGTCCGCGCCGCACTCCTTCCGTATCGACATCGGCGAACTGGTGCTGGACGGCTTCGACCCGCGGGTCGATCCGGACCGCGTCACGGCCGCCTTCCAGATGGAGCTGACCCGGCTCGTACGGGAGCGGGGCGTGCCGCTGGCGGCGGACGGCACCGGCCGTGCGCTGGACGGGCTCGCCGGACTGCCGCCGCTGCCGGCGACCACGTCTCCCGTACGGCTGGGCGAGGCACTGGCTCGTGCAGTGCACGCGGGTCTTGCGGGACGGGGTGAGTCGCGATGAGCACGTCTCACGCTTCGGCACAGGACACCCAGACCGCACAGGCGAACAAGCGTCGCAAGCGCAAGGAGCGCGCCGCCAAGGCCCGTACGCCCGAGCCGAAGGACATCGTCAGCGGCGCGGGGCAACCACTGGATCTGAGCGTGCGGCGGGAGTTGGAGGAGCAGCTCGGGCACGACTTCAGCCAGGTCCGGCTGCACACCGACCGGGACGCCGGGCAGCTCACCGAACTGCTGGGGGCCGACGCGGTCGCCGTCGGCCAGGACATCTTCTTCCGCGAGGGGGCGTACCGTCCAGGTACGGCGGACGGGCAACGGCTGCTCGCCCACGAGCTGCTGCACACGGTGCAGAACCCGCACGGCTTGGGCGCGCTGCGGGCAGGCCGGGATCTGGGCGCGGTGAGCCTGCCGCAGCAGGCGATGGAGCAGGAGGCCGAGTCCGCGGCGCAGGATCTCGTACGGGAGTCTGCGGATCCGTCGGCGGAGATCGCCGTACGGCCCGAGGAAGGCGAGGTGGAGCCCGGCCAGGCGACACCCGGCTGGCTGCGCTACGCCACCGTCGACGCGGACCGCTCACGCGCAGAGAAGCTGGACCCGGCGACTCTGGTGGACCGTCTGGCGAACGGCGTACTGCGGTCGCTGCGCGGCGACCCCCACGACCTGTCCGGCAGGGTGCGGTGGGAACTGGCCCGGCTCTCGCCGCAGTTGCAGGACTCCGTACTCGACCAGCTGGAAACACGGCTGCTTACGCCCGAGTACGACCGCCTCCTCGACCTGGCCGAGGAGGCGGAGGCCACCCCGATCGGCTTCCACACGGCCGAGGTGCCCGCGCCCGAGATCGACCTCTTCGAGGAGCTGGGTGTCGAGCGCGTCCAGTGGAAGCGCAAGGAGGAGGGCAAGCGGGGGTCGAAGGAGAAGCAGGCCGAGGACTCCCGGGAGGAGCAAAACGAGGCGAAGGCCCGGGACGAGAAGCGCGGCAGCGACCAGAGCAGGGCGAGCGCCGACGCGGCAGCCGAGGACAAGGAGGCCGCCGGGCGCAAGGAACAGGAGGACGAGCGCGCCCAGTCCCGCGAGCGGGCCGAGCAGGAGCAACAGCAGGAAGAGGAGAAGCAGGGCCAAGACCGGCAGCGCGTCGACCAGGCCGCCGACGAGCGGGCGCAGGGGCAACAGGAGGGCGCCGAGGAGGCGAAGGAGCAGCGCAAGGCGCAGCGCGATCGGGAGGAGCAGGACCCCGAGCAGGCGAACACCCCCGGCGCCGACAAGCGCAAGCGCAAGGACGACGCGAAGAAACCTGCCGACGGGTCGAAGCAGGAGGACGTCGACCCGAAGGCGAAGGGGCAGCCCGGTCCCGTACGCCCGGAGAAGGTGGACGAGCGCGCAGACGAGCGGGACAGCGCGCTGTCCGAACACGGCCTGCACGAGAAGGACGAGGACGAGGACGAGCCGCGCGAGGAGGAGAAGCCGCTCGGGCTGGAGGCGGGCGCGGAGAACGAGATCGGTGGTGAGGAGGACCGGGAGCGCGACAAGGGCGGTGCTGCCAAGGGCGAGACGGAGCTGAAGCCCGAGGACTACCTGCCGGATGCCGATCTGGACCTGTCCTCCGTCCCGACCGCGGACCAGATGCAGCCGGGCGAGGCGGAGCCCTCCCTTCCCAGCTTTCCGACGCCGCCGCCGACCAAGGCCGAACGGGTCGAGCAGGAGCGGGAGAAGGAGTCCCAGGAGGAGGACGAGGACGCCGCAGGTCCGGAGGCGAAGGCGCCGGGTGAGGACGAGGGCCCGATCGAAGGCGAGGCCCCCAAGCCGGACGGCGGTCCTGCTGCGGAGGCTCAGGACCGCGGTGAGAAGGACCTGCAGCCGGAGAAGCCGACCGATCAGGAGGTCGGGCCCGATCCGGAGACCGCGGAGAAGGAGCAGCAGGAGCCGGAGGCCGAGAAACAGGACCCGGCCCAGCAGCAGGAACAGGACGACGACGGCGCCAAGGCCGCCAAGCTCGCCGGGGACGACAAGGACGAGGACTCTGCTGACGGCGAGGAGAAGCGGGGCGCCAAGGACGCGCAGGACGAACGGCGGGAGCTGAGCGAGCGCGGTCGGCAGGAGGAACAGCGGGGCGAAGGCGGGCAGCCGCAGGGCGCTGCCGCGGACAAGCCGGCCGGGCCTGCGGCCGAGGCCTCCTCGGGCTCGCCGCCGGGACCGGCGGCGATGCGCCCCGCAGGCGCGCAGCCGCAGAAGACCCCGGCCGAGGACCGCAACCCCTCCCCCGCCGCGCGGCGCGAGGCCGAGCCGCCCAAGTCCGAGCGGGAGGCGGCGGGGCCGAAGAGCCAGGTGCCCAAGGAGACCGGCTCCGGTGCGGCACCCCGTGGCACGGTCGGCGAGAGCGAACCGGCGGGGCCGACGGCCGCAGCAGGTCCGGGCGCCGCGCCGTCCGTCGCACAGGCGGCGGTGGGGCCGGCGGGCGAACAGGCCGAGAACCCGGGGGCGATGGGCGCCCCCGCCCCGGAAGGCACCCAGGCCAAGCCGGAAGCGTCACTGGAGAAGGACGGCGGCGGCTGTGGTCCGCCGGAGCCCGCGGCCGAGAAGGACGATGGAGGCAAGGGCGGCTGCGGCGGTGGCGGCGGTGAGGCCGCGCCCGAGGAAAAGCAGCAGGATCCTCCGGACGTCTCGGGCCAGGACCCGAAGGCCGCGGTGCAGACGGTCAGCAAGCTGGCGCCGGACCAGGCGGCAGCCGCCATGCCCGGTGTGAACGCCGCGACGGACAAGAAGATCGGCGAGGAACAGCAGCGCTTGGACGCCAACCCGCCGAAGCGGGAGCGTCCTTCGGGTGCGCCGCGTACGCAGTCGGCCCCGCCCGAGGCTGCCGCGCCGGCGCCCCAGGTGACCGGCAAGGTCGAGAAGCTGGGGCCGGAGAACGAGGGCGAGAAGCAGCGGGCCAAGGGCAGCGAGAAGGCCGAGGGCCAGAAGCCCACGGACAACACTCCTTCGCCACCGCTCCCGGTGGCGAAGGAGCTCAGCGCCGACGAGGCCGAGAACGTCGAGGCTGCGGCCGACGCCGTCCCGACCGTCGACCCGGAGCTGCGCAACAAGACGGTCGGCCCAGCGCCCAAGATCAAACTGGAGGGCGCCAGCGACCCCAAGCGCACCGACGACCAGGCCAAGGCGCTCAAGGAGAAGCAGTCCGAGATCCAGAAGACGGGGCGCGAGGACGTCGCCAAGCCGATGGGCGAGGACCAGATCTTCCCCGACGCGCCCCAGGAGCAGCTCGTGGGCAAGGCCACGGGCCGCGCCGGCGGCAAGGGTGGCGGTGAGATCAAGGCGGGCTCGGCGCCCAAGCCGGGTGTGGGCGCGGTCGCCAAGCAGGAGCGCGGTTCGGAGATTCAAGGGGCCGCAGGCCAGGCCCAAGGCGATCTGGTCGCCAAGGAGAAGGAACACAAGCAGGGCGAGCAGCAGGCCAAGCAGGAGAAGCAGTCCGAGATCGACCGCGAGGTCGCGCAGAACGCCGAGAAGCAGACGACCGAGCGCGGCCGGGCGGCTCAGGAGGCGCAGCGCGAGCGGGAGAACTGGCGCTCCGAGCAGGACAAGAAGATCGAGGACGCGGACAAGAAGTCCGAGAAGGAACACACCGCCAAGAACAAGGAGATCGTCAAGGCCCGCGACGACAAGGACAAGGAGGTCGGCGACCGGAAGGACAAGGACAACCAGCAGATCGACACGGAGCGCGAGAACGCGGAGAAGGAGGCCGAGAAGAAGAAGGAGGAGAAGAAACCCTCCGGAGGCTTCTTCGGCTGGCTCGCCGACAAGGTCAAGGGCTTCTTCAGCGCGCTTCTCGAAGCCGTCACCAAGGTCTTCGAAGCCGCGCGTGCGGCCGTCAACGGCATCATCGACAAGTTCAAGGAGTTCGCCAACAAGGCGATCGACTTCGTGCGCGACCTCGCCATCAAGGCGATCAACGTCCTGGCGGACGCGCTGATCGCAATCGGCGACGTGCTGCTGGCGGCGTTCCCGGAACTGCGAGACAAGTTCCGCAAGGCGATCGAGGGCCTGCGCGACAAGGCGATCGCGGCGGTGAACAAGCTGGCGGACGGCCTGAAGAAGGCCGTGAACGCGCTGCTGGACGCGCTAGCAGCAGGCCTCAACAAACTGCTGGATGTCCTCGAGGCGGGCATCAAGGCCGTCATCAAGATCTATCAGGCGGTCATCCTGGGCGCGATCAAGTTCGCGCAGGCGGCGATCGAGGCGCTGGGCAAGTTCGCGGCGCTGGTCGCCGACATCGCCCCGGACCCGGGCGGCTGGCTGAAGAAGGCCGGCAGCGCAGCGAAGACGGGCATCACCGACCATCTCTGGGGCGCCATCAAGACGGGCGTCAAGCGCTGGTTCGACGCCAAAGTCGAGGGCATCCTGGGCCTGGGCAAGGCGGTGATCAACGCCCTGGTGAAGGGCTGCGTCTCGATCAAGCAGATCGGCAAGATGGCGTGGGACGCGATCATCGCGTCACTGCCGATGATGATCGCCTCGATCGTCATCGAGAAGGTCGTCTCGATGATCGTCCCCGCGGCGGGCGCGATCCTGACCATCGTTCAGGGCCTGATGGCGGCCTGGCAGAGCCTGAGCTCGATCCTCTCCGCCTTCAGCAAGTTCTGGGCGTACTTGAAGGCGGTGAAGGCCGGCCCGGCTGCCTGCCTCTTCGCCGAGGCGGTGGCGGCAGGCATCGTCGCCCTGCTGGACTTCATCGCCAACTTCCTGATGATCCGCCTCTCCGCGGCGACGAAGGGCGTCGGCAAGCGCCTGAAGGCCATGGCCCAGAAGATCATGAAGGGCCTCAAGAAGACGGGCAAGGGCGCGAAGAAGGCCGCCGGCACGGCGGTCAACAAGGCGCGCGGCGCGATCCGCAACGCCAAGCAGGCGTTGCGGAAGCCGCCGGTGGCCCCCAAGCCGAAGGCGAAGCCTTCCCCGAACCCGAAGTCCCCGCCGAAGCCGAAGGACGCGCCTACGCCGAAGGCGCCTCCGAAGCCGCAACCGACGCCGGCGAAGCCGAAGGACACGAAGCCGGACCCGGCGAAGGACAGGACCCCGGACAAGGGTCCCGGTCCTTCCAAGGACAGGACGCCCGACAAGTCCCCGGACGCCACGAAGGACAAGACGCCCCAGCCCTCCAAGAAGAAGAAAGAGATCGAGGGCCCGAAGCCCACCAAGCCCAAGAAGCCGAAGTCCCCCTTGGGCAACGCCCTTAGCAAGGCGAAGAAGGCCGTCAAGTCCGCCCTGAAAAAGGTCCGCAACGCAGCAAAGACGCTGGGCAGAAAGCTCAAGAAGAGCAAGCCGGGCAAGGCCATGAGGAACAGCGCGTCCAAGCTGCGCAACATCTTCAAGAAGAAGCGCGACCGCCTGCGCGACCACAAGAAGAAGCAGACGGACCAGAAGAAGCAGAACCAGGACAAGCGCAAGAAGGACGAGAAGACCAAAGAGTCCAAGGAAGCCCGTCTCCAAAAGATCGTTGCCCGTATCAAGCCTCGTCTTGGCGGAATGCTCGCCAAAGGCACTCCGCGCCCCGTGCTGGGTGCGGCACTTACCGCCATGCGGACGTGGTATAGACTCACCAGTCTTGCCGCCGAGGCGGGCGAACGGTTCGGAATCGAAGCCACCCTCAACCCGAAGGAGCAAGTACTCAAGGCGCTGGGGATCACTATTCCCCGACGCGAGCTACTTACATTCCTGCACGATTTGGCAAGTAGGCTCGAATCTGATCCGAATATGGTTGCGGCAAGCCAGAACGTACAGCTGTCGCCTAAGGTCCCCGGTGTCGTGCCGCGGCACACCGTGAACGCCCCCACGCCACCTCCTGCTGTCTCACGCGTCACCCGAAACGCCACTCCATTGGGCCCGCAGGAACAAGAGGTCATGAACGTTTTCGACGAAGGACAGCCCACAAGGTCGTCCGCGGAAGCGGAAACCCCCGCCACTCCGCCGGCAGTACGGCGTCAGCAGACCGGCCCCAAGGCCGCAAACAAGATTGTTACCGGCGAGGGGATCAAACGGGAAGAGCAGTCGGCTCACGCCTATAAGTCGGCCAACAAACAGGACAAGGAAACCGGAGAGAAACACAGGATTCTCGGAATCCCTGACGAGTTCACGGCGCAGAATAACTGGCCGGAGGCTGTCAACTATCTGGACAATCACTTCCGCGCGAAACCGCAGTCCAGCAGCCTCTCCAGAGTTCAGCGAGTCAACCTGCTCAAGACGGCTTGGATCGTCGGGAACCAGGAGGTCGACCGGGACCCGATGGCGCTCATCACGAACGCCCTCGTCGTGAAGCGGCTCAAGAATGCTCGGGAGAACGGCGCTTCCCCAGCCCGACTGACCAGGACCTTCCTCGAGATACCTGCGGCGTTCAAGGGATCCGAGCGAGCCGGTGAGATCCTCAATGAGGACGTGGCGGGTCAGCGCTCGATCTCCGGAGAACGAGCGGCTATTCAACACCGCCTCGATGGCGAGACTGAGGATGATGCCCGACGGCGGCGAAACAGAGAGCGAAGGCCTCTCAACGACGCCAACCGCCTGGCAAACCGGCACGTACAGGCCGTATCTGCTTGGATGAAGGAATTCAACATAGAGAGCAAGGTAGAAGCCTCGCTCAAGAGGAAGAACGTGGTGGGAACCGAGGACCGCGAACGAGCGATCAAAGAACTGATCTTCAACGAGATCGAAGACACAGTTCGAGAGATGTATGGCGCCACCAGGCGCCAGTAGCCCAGCAAGGCCCCGGAGAGAGCGAATGATCGAGCCGAATTACCGCACACACCGCTATGTGCTGCACCCGGACACACATTGGAACGACGTCGGTGATTTCGCTGACACGCTCGGCTGGCCGTTGGCGTACGAGACTACGAGAAATCAGGCTGAGGGTACCGACGGCCAGATGATTTGGCAGTCTCCCTCCGGGATCTCCTTGCACTACATCGTGGATGCGACATCCGGAATCGGGTACGTCACGCTGGCCGGACCGGACGAGCAAACCGTGACACCATTTATCACACAGGTGCACGAGTCATTGAAGCCGTGGCAGCTTGAGGAGCTCTACCAACGGTTCGACAGCGAGGATGACCCGGTCGAACGCGGGAGGCTCACACTCAGGATCGGGTTGGCCGCACCCCCGGAGCTGACCCATGGCTGCTTTATCCGAATCCAGACGTCGCTCACTGACGAGGACTCACGAATCCGACTCGCCGGACTGTGGGCCGTTTCGTATACGGGCTACCAAGAATTCGTCCCTGCGGTCCGCGAAGTCGCCCATGGGGATTCCGAGGCTTGGCTCCGTATGCGCGCCGAAAGCATTGTTTCGGCATTCGGAGAAACAGGAGGCACCCAGTGACCAGATATGCGGACATACCCAAGCCCATCCGTTCCGGCATCGTCGTCGTCGACCCCGAGCGCGGAACCCCGCAGCGCATCATCATCCTCCAGTTCAACCCGGACACGCTGGAGCGTTCGCTCGCGCCCCAGGCCGCCGGCGGCAGTGGTGACGGCGGTGGAGGCGGGGGCAGTGGAGGGGATCGGAATGAGGCGTTGCGCCTCAAAGGGCCCGCTGAGGAGAGTTGGAAGTTCACCGCCGAGATCGACGCGACCGATCAGTTCGAAGTCGCTTCGCCCGACGGGATTCACCCCGAGCTCGCGACGCTCGAGATGCTCGTACATCCGACCACCGCGCAGCTCGAAGAGGCCTCGCGGCTGACCAAGAAGGGCACCATCGAGATCAGTCCGATCGAGATGCCGCTGACCCTCTTCACCTGGGGCAGCAAGCGTGTCATGCCCGTGCGGCTGACCGAACTGTCCATCAACGAGTCCGCGTTCGACGTGAATCTGAATCCGATACGAGCCTCGCTGAGCATCGGCATGAAGGTGCTCAGCGTGAGCGATTTGCCGGCCGGGCATCGCGGGGCCGATCTGTACATGGCGCATCTCGCGCAGAAGGAGCGGCTGGCCAGAGCCGCGAGGGGCGGCGGGCTCGCCGCGCTGGGGCTCGCCGGGCGGAATGCCGGGCTGAGGAGGGGCTGAGCACAGGACATGGCAGACATCGAGCCGTACGAGAACGCGCTGGACGCGATCCCCGGCGCACACCCCTACCCGCGATCGAGTCGCTACCACGATGCCGAGATCGGAGTGCACCGGCAGCCCGACGGCACCGAAGTGCGGTACACCAAGCGCCGTTTGCTGCCGCCGCTCGACGCAGCCGCCGAGGAGAGTGCAACGCACACCGTCAGCAGCGGTGAGCGGCCCGACCTCCTCGCCCAGCGGTACTTCGGCGACCCGACGCAGTGGTGGCAGATCGCCGACGCCAATCCGGTGCTGGACCCCAGAGAACTGACCGACGAGGCCGGCCAGGAGATCGAGATCCCGCACGCCGGCGGCTTCCCCGCCGGAACCGGCGGCACCGCGGGCATCGGTGGCACCGGCGGCATCGGAGCCCGCCATGCCTGATCAGCCCGTCGGACGCGGCCCCATCCACGTCACCCTCTACATGGGCCCCAAGCTCACCCGGCCCGTCCCCTCCGAGGTCACCGAGGCGCTGCTGTCCGCACAGATCACCGCCACCGCGGGCGAACGCAGCGGCTTCCAGCTCGCCTTCGACCTCACCAAGCAAGGGGCCATATCCCGGCGGCTGCTGCCCGAGGGGTTCTTCGACCCCAAGACACGCGTCATCCTCACCGTCAGCGTCAAAGGGACCGCCCGCGTCCTGCTCGACGGACTCATCGTGCGCCAGGAGGTCGGCGCGAGCAATCAGCCGGGGCACTCCACGCTCACCGTCACCGGTGAGGACCTGACGCTCCTCCTGGATCTCGAAGAACGGACGGACCGGTATCCGAATCTGCGGCCGTCGCAGCGGGTGGCGCGGATCCTCGCCAAGTACGCCGACTATGGCATCGAGCCCCGCGTCTTCCGGGAGAAGGTCGAGCAGCCGCCCCGCGAACAGCTACGCGTGGACTACCAGACGGGTACCGACCTGCAGTACGTGAACGAGCTGGCCCAGGCCAACGGCTACACCTTCTACCTCGAACCCGGGCCACGGCCCGGACACTCCACCGCGGTCTGGGGCCCGGAGGCCCGGATCGGGCAGCGCCAACACGCCCTCAACGTGAACATGGACGTCAACTCGACCGTCGACCAGCTGACGTTCGCGTACGACGGGACCGCGCGCGAAGAGCCGCAGGCGCGCGTGCAGAACCCCGCCACCCGCGACACGCAGCTGCTGCCGCAGCCCGACATCGGCCCCCTGCGTCCGCCGCTGGGCCGCCGCGGCACCCCCGCGCTCAAGCGCAGGACGCTGTCCGGTACGGCGAAGAAGGAGTCGGAGCAGGCGCAGGCCGAACTCCTGGCGCGGGCCGCGCTCTCCGCGGACGCCATCTCCGGCTCCGGCTCGCTGGACGTCACCCGGCACGGGTACATCCTGCGGCCCCGCGAGCTGGTCGGGGTGCGCGGCGCCGGCCTGACGTACGACGGCGACTACTACGTCAAGTCGGTCACCCACAATCTCCGTCCCGGTTCCTACCACCAGAACTTCACGCTCTCACGTGAAGGGCTCATCGCCCGCAGCACCACCGTCCGCCCCTAGCCCGCCCACAGCCACCGCAGAAGCAACGTCATGGAAAACAGGAGCAGTTGAGTATGGCGGCACCCATCAATCGCTTCCCCGGCAAGTTCCGCGGCCGGGTGGTGGACAACAACGACCCGCTCAGGATCGGCCGGATCACCGTCAAGGTCCCCGACGTGCTCGGGGACGAGACCTCGACCTGGGCCCTGCCCTGCCTGCCCTTCACCGGGCCCCAGGCCGGGCAGTTCGTGGTGCCGCCGCCGGGCGCTGGCGTCTGGGTCGAGTTCGAGCAGGGCGACCCGAGCTTTCCGATCTGGACCGGGTGTTGGTACGGGGCCGCCGACGAACTCCCGCCGGACGCACAGGCGGAGCTCCAGCAGGCGTCGCCGTTCAAGCCCGTCGTCGTTCAGACTCCGGGGGCACACAAGATCGTGATGTCGGACGTGCCGGGCCTCGAACACGGCATTTTGCTGCAGGCCAAGGACGGTGCATACATCCGGATCACCGAGGAGACGGTGATCATCGCCAACGGCGCCGGCGCGAAGATCACGCTCACCGGCAAAGACGTCATCATCAACGAGGGCCGGCTCACCGTGCCCGCGAAGCCATAGGAAACGGGGGAGTTACGCCTTGTCCAGGACATCCGGGACATCCGGGAACCTGCTCGGCGCCGGTGCCGTGATCAGCTGTCCGCACGGCGGCCGGGCCACCGCCGCCCGCACCTCGTCGAACGCGGTGCTCCTCGACGGCCTGCCCGTCGCCACCGCCGCGGACGCCTACATGATCACCGGCTGCCCACACACCGTCGACCGCGTGCCCATGCCGTGCACCTCCGTCCGCTGGACCGCGGACGACGGCGGCCCGACCGTCGACGGCGCGCCCGTCCTGCTCGACACGACCGCTGCCCTGTGCTTTACCGCGGCACTCGTGCCGCAGGGACCGCCCGTCGTTGTTCCCTCGCAGCGGGAGGTGGTGGTGCGATGAGGACGAAGAAGGTGCGCACCGATATCGCCTTTCCCTTCCAGAGCGACCGTCGAGGTCGCACGGCCCATGCGTCGTACGACGACCACGTCCGCGACCTGATCGAGCAGTTGCTGTTCACCAGTCCTGGCGAGCGCGTGATGCGCCCCGACTTCGGCTGCGGGCTGCTCGATCTGGTCTTCACGCCGAACAGTCCGGAGCTGGCCTCGGCGCTGGAGCTGTCCGTCCAGGCGTCGCTGCAGCGCTGGCTGGGCGAGCTGATCGAGGTGGAGTCCCTCGACGTGGTGAGCGAGGAGAACGTCGTCCGCGTGTACCTGCGCTACGTGGTGCGCTCCACCGCGAGCCGCCGCGACGACGTGTTCGAGGGGAGGGGTGCCGCATGAGGAGCCGTACGCACAGCAGGCGGGGACAGATCAGAGCAGCCCGGCTCAACGGGGTCGACGCCGTGGAGGTGAGCGACGACGGGCTGACGCTCACCGTCACCTTCATCGGCAAGGCCCCGCACGGCCTGTGCCCGGAGAACGTCCGGATCGACGGCGGCCGCCGGATCACCGGCATCGAGGCCGTCGAGGTGGCCGTCGAGCGCGAGGAGGACCCGGAGCTCGACGACAAGCTGTACGTCACCGTGGACCGGGCGGGGGACACCAGCCGCTACCGCCTGTCGATCGTCGACACCGACCCGTACGGGCGGCCCGGCACCGAGCCCTTCCCCGGCTTCGTCCAGCGCTACTTCGGTGCGGACTTCACCTTCCAGCCCGACTGCCCCACACCCTTCGACTGCAAGGACGAGCAGCCGGGCCTTCCCGCCACCTTCGCACCCGCGCCCGTCATCGACTACACGGCGCGCGACTACGACACCCTGCGCCGGCTCGTCCTGGACCGGATGGCGCTGACGACCCCCGACTGGGTCGAGCGGCACGCCCCCGACCTGGGCATCACCCTGGTCGAGATGCTCGCGTACACCGCGGACCAGATCAGCTACCAGCAGGACGCGGTGGCGACCGAGGCGTATCTGGACACCGCGCGCCGCCGGGTGTCCGTACGCCGGCACGTCCGGCTCATCGACTATCCGATGCACGACGGCTGCAACGCCCGCGCGTTCGTGGCGCTCGAGACGGTGCAGCCGCTCACGCTGCGCCCCGGCATGTACCGGTTCGCCGCCGTGGACGTCCGGACCCTCGGGCCGCACGACAGGCCGGAGCCCGGCATCGTCATCGACGACGGGGACCTGGCGGAGCTGGACGAGCGCGGTTCGGTGGAGGTCTTCGAACCCGTCGTCCGGGATCCGCTGCGGCTGCGGCCCGCGCACAACACCATCCGCTTCTGGACCTGGGGCGACGAGGTGTGCTCCCTGCCCAAGGGCACCACCTCCGCAACCCTCCGGGACGAATGGGCGGACCCCGACGACGCAGCCTGCACTCAGCGGCGGCTGGACCTGGGGCCCGGCGATCTGCTGATCTTCGAAGAGGTCCTGGGCCCGCGCTCCGGCACGCCCGGCGACGCGGACCCCGCCCACCGGCAGGCGGTGCGGCTGACCTCCGTCACCCCGGCGGTGGACCGCCTCGTCGACCAGCCGGTGGTTGAGGTCACCTGGTCGCGGGAGGACGCTCTGACCTTCCCCCTGTGCCTGACCGCGCTCGGCGGCACGGACTGCGCACCGGTCGAGGACGTGAGCGTGGCCCGCGGCAATGTGGCCCTCGTCGACCACGGGCGGTCGCTGACCTTCTGCGGCAGTGCGCCGGAGGCCGTCACCGTGCCGCCCGTACCCGCTGTCCCCGCGCTCTGCGGGCCGGCCGCCTCCGGCTGCCCGGACGGCGCCCGCGGCAACCCGCCTGCCGAACTGATCGACGCGCTGCTCGACAAGACCCGTTGCGGGCGGCTGCTCACCGCCGACGACATACGTGAGCTGTTCACGGTCGTCGGCGAGGACGCGACCGTACGGGCAGGGCTCGGTCTCGAACTCGCCGGGCAGCGGCGGGAAAGGGTTGTGCCCGGCACCGCGTACGCCCAGGCCGGGGCCCTCGAGACGCTGCTCGCCCAGTCCGTGTACCCGGGCATCGCACCGCGCTTCCGGCCCGTACTGCACCACTCCCCCGTCGCCCAGGCCGTGCCCTTCCCCGAGCCGCGCCACGTCTCGGCCGGGCAGGCCGAGCGGCTCGCCGCGATCCCGGAGCGCGTACGGCAGCGGCTGGTGGAGCTGTGGCGCAGCGCCCGCGACTGCGACGGGCTCTCGGAGGACGAGATCGCCGAGCTGACCGTGCTGTTCGGGCTACGGGTGCTGGAGCGGCTGGAACTGCACCTGCATCCGGTCCGCGCGCTGCGCGAACTGCTGCACCGCAGCGAACGGCTGCTCGCCGCGAAACTGCGCCGCCTGGAGGTGCTGACCGCCCGCGCCCGCGCGGGCACGGTGCTCGACGGTCGCATCGCCTGGGAGATCAGGCAGAGTTGGGGCCGACCGTACGCGGCCGGGCTGCACCCGGAGGAGCCGGTGCTGTACGGGCCAGCGTCCGCGCTCGTCCAGGATCCGCGAGCCGCGCTTCCCGCAGTGCGGGCATACGAGCGGCCGGCCGCGGGGCGCCCGGCCCTCCCCGCCCCGGATGCGGCAGACGCCCCGGTCCCGGGGCAGGTCGGCGGCGCGGCAGTTGCACAGTCCTCCGGCCATCGCGGCGGCACGCCGGAGCCGGCCGGACACGGCGACGGCGACTCCGTCGCGTGGACCCCACGCCGGGACCTGCTCACCAGCAGGTCCCGGGATCCGCACTTCGTCGGCGAGCTGGAGGACGACGGGCGGCTCGCGCTGCGCTTCGGCGACGGCCGCCACGGCGCCGAGCCCGATCCCGGCGCGACCCTGCTCGTTCACTACCGGCTGGGCGGTGGCCCGGCCGGGAACGTCGGTGCCGAGGCCATCAACCACCTGGTGGTGTGCCGGGACCCGGACGAGGTGGACTCGGGGGAGCCGCTGCCGGTCGCCGGGGTGCGCAACCCCCTGCCCGCCGTCGGCGGCACCGCCCCCGAGCCCGTCGAGCAGGTCCGCCAACTCGCCCCGCTCGACCTCAGGCGCACCCGGCTGCGGGCCGTCACCGCCGAGGACTACGCGGCGCTGGCGTCGCAACTCCCCGGCGTGCAGCGTGCGGCGGCCGAGATCCGCTGGACCGGCAGCGTGCAGGAGGCGCATGTCGCCATCGACGCGTACGGGGCCGGGGATCCGCCGCCCGCACTGCTCGACGCGGTCGCCCACGGCCTCGAACGCTACCGGCGCATCGGCCACGACCTGGTCGTCGAGCGCGCGCGGCCGGTGCCGCTGGACATCGCGCTGGAGGTGTGCGCCGCGCCCGGCCACCAGCACGGCCAGATCCTGGCCGAGCTGTACCGGGTGCTGGGCAGCCGTGCGCTGCCGGGCGGACGGCTCGGTTTCTTCCACCCGGACGCGCTGACGTTCGGCGAACCGGTGCGGCTGAGCCGCCTGGTGGCGGTGACCGCCGCCGTGCCGGGGGTGCGGAGCGTACGGGTCACCCGGCTGCGACGGCTCTTCCATGAGGGTCCCTTTGACAACAGAGCACTGGAGGCAGGTGTGCTGCGGCTCGGCCCGCTGGAGATCGCCCGCTGCGACAACGACCCGGACCGGCCCGAGAACGGCCGGCTCACGCTGGAGCTCGGAGGTGACCGATGAGCGGGAGCACCTGCGGTTGCGGCTGCGGTGGCCACGACGAGCGGCACGCACCGCCGTCCCTGTTCAACCCGCCGGGCCGCACGGCCCTGGACTACCGGGTGGGCGAGTACGGCTCGTTCCTGGCCGCCATGCTCGACCGGCTCGCCTCGCCCGCCTACCCCGCCCTGCGCGGGCTGACCGTTCGCACCCCGGACGACCCGGCCATCGGGCTGCTGGACGCGTGGGCGGTCCTCGGCGACCTGCTGACCTTCCACTCCGAGCGGATCGCCGACGAGGGCTATCTGCGGACCGCGGACGAGCACCGGTCCCTGGCACTGCTGGGGCGGCTGGTGGGACACCGGCCGCGCCCCGGCGTCAGTGCGGACACCCTCCTCGCGTACACCCTGGACCGCGACCCGCGCTCCGACGGGAGAACCCCCGTGGTGATTCCGCGGGGCGCGCGCAGCCACAGCGTGCCCGGCGCCTCCGACGAGGACCCGCAGACCTTCGAGACCGCCCTGGACCTCACCGCCCGCTGGGACTGGAACGAGTTGGCGGTGCGGCGCCGCCGCCCGATGCTGCTGACGCCGGAGGATCTGCGCGAACGTTCCGAGCTGTTCTTCGCCGGGACCGCCAACGCCCTCCATCCCGGCGACAAGCTCCTCTTCGTCTTCACCGAGGACGCGTCGGCCGAGGCCGGGCAGAGACTGTTGCTGCCCGTGACCCGGGTGCGGATCGACCGCGACGACGACGTGACGGCGGTAGGACTGCCGGTGTCGGCCATGCCGTCGCTCAAGGAGCTGGTCGAGGAGTTGCAGCAGTGGATCACGGAGGGGCCCGACAGCCCCAATCCGCGGCCCGCGGGCAGCGCGCTGATCGAGGACTTCGACGCCCAGGTGCTGGCTCAGCTCCGTGCGGACCTGGAAGACCTTGACAGCCCCACGCAGTTCGCGCGCCGGCTGGACGATCCCGTGCAGCGGCTCTGGGAGGCCCAGGCGCTCGCCGCCCCGTACGAGGAGGTCGGCGACTGGTTCGAGCAGCTGAACGCGGTGTTCGTCGACCTCCAGGACCGCGCGGTGGAACTGGAGGAGCCGGACCAAGAAGGTGGTGGGCCATCGTTCCGCGGGGCTGGGGGCACCACCGGCCCGCACCCGGGCGCCCTACAGCAATTGGGCACCCTGCTGCCCGCCCTCCGCACGCGAGCCGCACGCCCCAAACCCCTGGGCGCAGCGAGCTCGCACAGCGTCTTCGCCCCGGACTCGGATCTGGCGGCGCAGGTCCTCTCCGCGCTCGACCCGCGGATCTCCGACGGGCTGTACCCGGCGTGGCGGCAAACCGTGCCGACCGCCCCCGCCGCCCTGCGCGAGGTGCTGGCGATGCGCGTAACGGCCGCACCGTTCGGCTCGACCGCACCGCTCAAGCCGGTGCAGGACGACCGCGGCCGGGTCATCCGGCAGTCAGACTGGCCGCTCACCGGTGCCGCGCTGACCAGCATGCGGGTGGTCTTCGACACGGCGGGCAAGGTGCCGGTGAAGGCGGAGTTCGTGCACGCGGAGGCGGGCAACTCGGTGCAGCGCACCGAGAATCTGCCCTCGGACGCCAGCTTCGAGCTCGGCCCCGGCCGGGTCCAGCTGTCCACCCGGGCCGGCCAGGACCACGACCTGAGCTGGCTGACCCGGCGGCCCACCGACTCGCAGGAAGCGGGCGTCACCGCCCGGCTGCTGGCGGATCTGCCGGGGCGCACCCTGTTCGTGTCCCGGCCGGGTGAGGACGGCCGGGTCCATGTCGCGGTGGACAACGGCGAGGCGCTGCAGTGGCGGCTCGCCCCCGGTGAGCAACGGCAGGCGACGCACGGCGAGTACGAGGTGACGGTCCGGTACGTGGCCGGAAGCGAGCCCACCCAGGTCGAGATCGGCATCGCCACGATCCCGGCGCCGGCGGCCCGCCGCGTCCTGGCTCTCGACACCGTGCACGACGGGATCACCGTCGGCAGCTGGGTGGCCATCGAGCGCCCGCGCAAGGGTGCCGGCGGTCCGGACGGGATACCGGGCGACAAGAAGCTCGCCTTCGTCACCACCCGCGTCAAGGCCGTACGCACCGCCTCGTACACCAACTATGGGATCACCGGCCGGGGCACCGAGCTCACCCTTGCCGACCCGTGGCTGGACGAGCACGACGTGCTCCTCTCCCACATCCGGGACGCCGTCGTCCATGCGCGCGGCGAGTCCCTGCGCCCGGCCGACGAGCCGCTGGGCGAGGATGTGCACGGCAATGAGATCGAACTCGCCGAGTTGTACGAGGGGCTGCGCCCCGGCCGGCTGCTCGTCGTCTCCGGCGAGCGCACCGACATCCTCCCCCTGCCTTCGGCGGGGGGACCCCCAGGAACCGTCTCCGGAGTGCGCGGCACCGAGCCGGTCGTGATCGCCGCCGTCGAGCAGACCGCCGACCCGGACCTGCCGGGCGACCACGTCCATACGAAGCTCACGCTCACCACCGACCTCGCCTACCGTTACCGCCGCGACACCGTGTCCATCCAGGGCAACGTCGTCCCGGCCACGCACGGCGAAAGCCGCGACGAGCCGATCGGCAGCGGTGACGCCGCCAAGACCCACCAGACCTTCGTGCTCTGGCAGTCGCCGCTCACCTGGCTCCCCGACGACAACCCCCTGGGGGCCACGCCCACCCTGGAGGTGCGGGTCGACGGGCTGCTGTGGCACCAGGTGGACAGCCTCGCCGGGCGCGGACCGCGCGAGCGAAGCGAGACGGGGGTCCCCCCGGCCGGAGGCTGGGGGAGGGTCTACGTCCTGGGGACCTCCGGGGACGGCCGGACCACCGTGACCTTCGGCGACGGGGTGAACGGCGCGCGGCTGCCCTCGGGCCACGAGAACGTACGGGCCCGCTACCGGTTCGGCACCGGCAAGGCCGCCAACGTGCAGGCGCACCGGATCACCCAGGCCATCACCCGGCCGCTGGGCGTCACCGCCGTCACCAATCCGCTGCCCGCGACCGGCGGCGCGGACTCGGACGGGCCCGGCCTGACCCGCCGCAACATCCCGCTGGCCGTATCCGCCCTGGACCGGCTCGTATCCGTCCAGGACTACGAGGACTTCGCCCGCTCGCGGGCGGGCATCGGCCGGGCCGCGGCCCGCGAACTCTTCAACGGGCGGCGGCAGTTGCTGCATGTGACCGTCGTCGGCGCCGACGACATCCCGATCGCCGAGGACGCCGAGGTGCTGCGCGCCCTGCGCTCCTCGCTCGCCGAGTACGGGGACGCACGGCTGCCGGTCCGCGTCGACGTGCGCGAACTGGTGTTGCTGATGCTGGCGGCACGGGTGAAGGTGGCGCCCGACCACTCCTGGGAGCTGGTCGAACCGCGGCTGCGCCGCGCCCTGCTGCACCATCTCGGCTATCCGGGACGGGAGCTGGGCCAGAGTGCGCACCTCAGCGAGGTGCTGGCCGTCGCCCATACGGTGCCCGGCGTGGACTACGTGGACGTCGACGCCTTCACCGGCGTCCCGGCCTCCATCACCCCGCAGGAGCTCACCCGGCTTGGGAGTCCCCACAAGCGAAGGTCGGGGGGAGCGCGGCGCACGGGCCCACGGACCGTGGTCCCCGCCCGGCACGCCGAGTACGACGAGCAGGTCCACCGGGTCACGGCCGAGAACGGCGAGACGCTCAGCGCCATCGCCGCGCGGTACGGCATCCCGCTCGGCGAACTGCTGCGCCTCAACCCCGACATCACCGACACGCGGCGGCTGGAGAAGGGCCGCACGGTGTTCGTCTTCCGCGGCATCCGGCCGGCCCAGCTCGCGCTGTTCTCGCCGCAGGTGGCGGACACCTTGATTCTGACGGAGGTCAAGTAGATGAGCAGGGAGCCGGACGGGCTCGCGGAGCTGCTCCCGCAGTGGCACCTGCTGCGGGACGCGGAGCAGGGCGAGCCCTTGCGCGCACTGCTCGCCGTGATCGCCGAGCAGGTCGATCTCGTACGGAGCGGGGTCGAGCAGCAATACGAGGACTGGTTCGTGGAGACCGCCGCCGAGTGGGTGCTGCCCTACATCGGCGACCTGGTGGGCTACCGCCCGCTGCCCGGCTACGAGCGGGTGCTGGCCACCGGGCTGAAGGACGGCAGCGGTTCCGACGCTTCGCGGCAGCGGCTGGCCCAGGCGCTGGCCCCGCGCCGGGACGTGGCGTCGACGGTGGCGAACCGGCGGCGCAAGGGCACGCTCGCGCTGCTGGAGGAGCTGTCGGAGTCGGTCGCCGGATGGCCCGCGCGCGCCGTGGAGTTCTCCCGGCTGGTCTCACACCAGCAGCCGGTGAAGCTGTACGGCTCCGGCACCGAGACCGTCAATGACCGGCGGTCGCGGCGCGGGCGGCTGGTGGACGTACGGGACGGAGCCGCGCTCGACCTGGCGGGCGGATCGTTCGGCACGGTGGCGCAGTCGGCGGACGTACGGCGGGCCGGCTCGCGCCGCAGGCAGGGCGGCTACACCCCGGCGGGGGTGGGCCTGTTCGTCTGGCGGCTGAAGCCGTACCACGTCACCAGCGCGCCCGCGTACTGCATCGACCGGGCCCGCAACCTCTACACCTTCTCCATCCTCGGCAACGACACCCCGCTGGTGACCAAGCCGGAACCGGAGCCCTCGGCGGCGCACACCGCCACCATCGACAACGTCCCGGCGTACATCCGGCGCCGGCAGCTCCACGACCGACTCGCGGACTACTACGGGCCGGGGAAGAGCTTCACCATCTGGCGGGACGGGCAGGACGAGCCGGTGCCGCTGTCGGACATCGTGGTGGCCGATCTGACGGACTGGCGCTACCGGCCGAAGCGCGGGCAGGTGGCGGTCGACCCGGCGCTGGGCCGGATCGCCTTCGGCGCGCGGTCCGCGCCCAGCCAGGGCGTCTGGGTCAGCTATCACTACGCGTTCGCCGACGACTTGGGGGGCGGGGAGTACCCGCGGGAGCGCGTCACTCCTCCCGGAGCGGAGATCTACCGCGTCGGGCCTGGCCAGACGTACCAGCGGATCATGGACGCGTACGGGCAGTGGCAGGGCGACCGGCGGGCCGGGCGGTGCGGCCCCGAGGGCATCATCGAGATCACCCACAGCGGCGCCTACCAGGAGCAGCTGGACTTCGACCTGGGCCCCGGCGACCGTCTCGAGCTGCGCGCCGCGGAGGGGACGCGCCCGGTGATCCGGCTGCTCGACTGGTACAGCAACCGGCCGGACGCGCTCAACATCCGCGGGCAGGAGGACTGTGACCCCGGCGACGCTCCCCGGATGGTTCTGGACGGGCTGCTGGTGACCGGGCGCGGGCTCCATGTCACCGGGCCGGTCGGCAGCCTGGTCCTGCGTCACTGCACGCTCGTGCCCGGCTGGTCCCTGGAGCCGGAGTGCGACCCGCACTCCCCAGAGGAGCCGAGCCTGGTCCTGGACCGCACCACCGCGTGCGTCCAGATCGAGCGCACCATTCTCGGGACGATCGAGGTCGTCGGCGACGAGGTGCACACCGACCCGCTGCACATCCACCTCGCCGACAGCATCCTGGACGCCACCGGGCACGACCGGGAGGCGCTGTCCGCCCCGGACTGCCGGCACGCGCACGCCGTGCTGCACGCCCACCGCACCACGGTCATCGGCGAAGTCCACACCCATGCCGTGGAGATCGCCGAGAACAGCATCTTCACCGGGCGGATGCAGGTGGCCAGGCGTGGGGTCGGGTGCGTGCGGTTCAGCTACCTGCCGCCGGGCTCCCGTACGCCGCGCCGCCACCGCTGCCAACCCGATCTGGTGGGGAAGGACGAGGCCCGGCGGGTACAGCCGCTGTTTACGAGCGAGCGGTACGGGACGCCCGCATACGGGCAGTTGGCAGCCGGGTGCGCCCAGGAGATCGTGCGGGGCGCGGAGGACGGCGCCGAGATGGGCGCCTTCCACGACCTGTTCCAGCCGCAGCGCGAGGACAGCCTGCGGGCCCGGCTCGCGGAGTACGCACCGGCCGGCACCGACGCCGGGATCATCCCCGTCACCTGATAGCTCACGACAGACGTAACGAACCTCCGAGGGGGACCCCTTCCATGCACGTAGATCTCTCCCGCATCACCTTCCGGCCGGACCGGCACTACTCGGCTGTCGTCGCCCAGCAGGGCCGGGTACAGCTCGACGCCGACGCCAACGAGAACACCGCCATCCAGCTCTACCAGGCCCGTACGACCGCCGCGGATCTGATCGGGCAGCACGGCGGCCCGGCCGGCGTCACGGGCTTCAAAATCAACTTCCTCGGCGGCAACCGCGAGTTGGACGACCTGACCATCGGCGGCGGCCGCTACTACGTCGACGGCATCCTGTGCGACGCCACGCGCCCGCAGCCCGGTACCGCGGTCGACGACGGGCACGACGGCCACGACGGGGACGAGGACGGCACGGAGGGCGGCGACGGGGCGGCCCTCGAGGCCCCGAAGACCTGGACCTACTGGGACCAGCCCGACGCCTTCCGGGACCCGGAGCGGCACGCCGACCGACTGCCCGCCCAATTCCCTTTCCTGGTCTATCTGAAGGTGTGGGAGCGCTCGGTCACCGCGGCCGAGGACCCGGCACTGCGCGAGGTGGCGCTCGGCTCGGCGATGCCGGACACCGCGGCCCGTACCAAGGTGGTCTGGCAGGTACTGCCGCTGGAGGGCGCGAAGCTGGACCTGGAGGACGGGAAGGGCGGGAAGGACGCGGTCCGTGCGGCGTTCGCCCGGTGGGCGGCGGAGCAGGCGCGGCCGGCAGCGCGGCTGGCGGCGCGCAGCGAGCGGCCCGAGCACGCGGACGAGGACCCGTGCCTGGTGAAGCCGGACGCCCGCTACCGAGGTCCGGAGAACCAGCTGTACCGGGTAGAGGTGCACGACGGCGGGACGGCGAAGGACGCGACGTTCAAGTGGTCGCGGGAGAACGGCTCCGTGGTCTTCCCGGTGGACGGACTCGACGGCACGTGGGTGGAGCTGGCGTCGCTGGGCAGCGACGACAAGCTCGATCTGAACGTCGGCGACTGGGTCGAGTTCGTGGACACCGCCTACAGCAGCCGGCTCGAACCGCTGCCGCTGCTGCGGGTGGAGGAGCTCGATCTGCCGGAGCGGCGGGTGCGGCTGTCCGCCGAGCCGGAGCCGGGCGTCGGGCGCCGACCGGAGCTGCGGCCGTTCCTGCGTCGCTGGGACCACCAGGAGGGCGCGCAGCGCGGGAAGGGCGGCACGGCGGCCCGGTTGAAGAACGGAGCGGTCAAGGTCGAGGAGGGCCGATGGCTGGCTCTGGAGGACGGCGTCGAGGTGTACTTCGCCGCCGAGGGTACGTATAGGTCCGGGGACTACTGGCTCATCCCGGCGCGCACGGCCACGGGCGGCGTCGAATGGCCGGTGAACGCGGCACGCAAGCCGCTGCTGCAGGCCCCGCTCGGGATCCAGGTGCACTACGCGCCGCTGGCGTGGGTGCAGGGCGAGCAGGGAGAGGCGGATCTGCGGCAGTCCTTCGGGCCGCTGGCCACGCCGGTTCCGGCCGCGAGCGCGGAGGCGCTGGCGGCGGAGGAGGCGGCAGCGGCGGAGACGGAGGCACGCGAGGCGGCGGGCACGGGCGCGGAGGAGGAGGCCGGAGAGCAGCAGTAGCAGAGCCGATGAACCGCACCGGAAGGAGCACACCACGATGGCCACGCCCCTGACCGCCTCCCGCATCGTCAAAGTCCTGCGCGATGAGGGACTGGTGGTCCACGAGTACCGCAACTGGCGTACCCACAACCGCAATCACAAGGGCCCGTGGGGTCCGGTGCACGGCGTGATGATCCATCACACCGCGACCAAGGGCACCAGCGGCTCGGTCGAGCTCTGCTACGAGGGGCACTCGGCCCTGCCCGGGCCGCTGTGCCTCGGGGTCATCGACAAGGAGGGCGAGGTGTGGCTGGTCGGCAACGGCCGCGCCAACCACGCCGGTCTCGGCGACGGCGACGTGCTGCGCGCGGTCATCCAGGAGAAGGATCTGCCGCCCGACAACGAGGCGGACACGGACGGCAACCGGCACTTCTACGGCTTCGAGTGCATCAACAAGGGCGACGGCACGGACACCTGGCCGGAGGCGCAGAAGCTGGCGATCGAGAAGGCCTCGGCCGCCATCTGCCGAGCGCACGGCTGGTCCGAGAAGTCGGTGATCGGCCACCTGGAATGGCAGCCGGGCAAGGTGGACCCGCGAGGGTTCACGATGCGCTCCATGCGCGGGCGGATCGGGAAGCGGCTCGGCAACAAGCCGGACGGCCCGTCGGAGCCGGCGCCGAAGCCGCCGGCGAAGTACGAGCCGTTCCCCGGCGCCGACTTCTTCCGACCCGGCCGCAGCAGCGAGATCATCACGGCGATGGGCAAGAGACTCGTCGCGGAGGGCTGCTCCCGCTACGAGGAGGGGCCCGGCCCGGAGTGGACCGAAGCGGACCGCAAGTCGTACGCGGCCTGGCAGCGCAAACAGGGCTTCTCCGGCAAGGACGCGGACGGCATCCCCGGCAAGACGAGCTGGGACAAGCTGCGCGTGCCGAACGTGTAGTCACCGCCTTATGCCCAGACGCTTTCGGACGCCCGGATGCCATCAATCGGCGTCCGGGCGTTCGCGCGTTCGACGAGGCAATCCGTGACCTTCTCCGCAAGGCCTAAGACCTCGCCCGTTCGCGCTACCAGCGCCGCGCCGGATCGCGACGCACTGACTGAGCAAGTCAGCAAGCAACACAGCCGGAGGACCGCGGGGGAACTTGGCAGGACGCTATGTGCGCTCCGAACGCGGCTACGCGTTCCCTCTCGCCGTATCCAACAGGAACTCCCGCATGTGTTTGGCCAGTTCGGCCGGCTGGTCCTCGGGAATGAGAGCGTAGCTGTCGGCGATCTCCACGTGCCGTGACTTCGGCAGCAGTTCGGCCAGTCGCCGGCCGTGCTCGGGCGGCATGACCTTGTCCTCCTCGGCCCAGGCGACGAGCGCAGGCCGGTCGAACTCCCGGAGCTTCTCGGCCCACTGCAACAGTTCGCTCTTGGGCGGCACGCCGAGTACGTACTTGCGCAGGTCGCGGCGGATGCCGGCAGAGGACCACACCCCCTGAAACCAGCCGGCGATGACCTCCGGCTCCACCGGGCGCTTGCTCATCCAGCCCCACGTCATCGGCAGCCGCCGCATGGGTCGCAGCCTCAGCAACGTGAACGCGGTGTTGAGGCCACCGGGCATCTTCGCCGAGCGGACGAGGGTGCTGCCAGGCAGTCCCGGCGGGAAGTTGTCGAACGCCTCACACGAGGTGATGATCAGGCGTCCGATCCGCTGCGCGCGGCCGTCGGCGACGAGCGCCTGCGCCCCGCCCCAGTCGTTCATCGCCAGGGCGACATCGCGCAGATCGAGACGCTCGAGGAACTCGGCAACCAGCCTGGCCACCCCGAGGAGGGACAGGTCGGCATCGGCCTTCATGGGCCGCCGGTGCCCGCCCAGCGGAAGCGTCGGCACCACGCACCGGAAGTCCGATCGCAGGTCAGCGACGACATTCCGCCACAGCGATCCGTCCATCGCGACCCCGTGCAGCAGTACGAGCACCGGGCCGTTGCCGCCAGTGTCCTCGTACTCGATAGTCCCGGCCGAAAGTTCCACCTCAGGCATGAACACCTCCCAGTCAATGACAGGCCGACAAGCACCTGGCAGGCACCGTAGGCGTTGCGGCTCCTGCGGTGGCGATCTTCACGGGATCCCGAGCCGAGTCGGGATCGGGTGGGCTCGTTCATGCCGCGAGAAGTCTGCCCCTTGCGCGGGGAATCCGGCCAGCCCAGCGGAGTTCCGGGACGGCTTCGCGCCTCAAACGGCCCAGGACCCCGCTGGATCGTCCAGCCACGCCCGCTGCCCGTCGGGGGTGATGGTGAGTCCGAACCGCTCGTGTGTGGGACGCCCGTGGTCGTCCCACCATCGGTAGGCGGCCTCTACCTCGTCCCACAGGCAGCGTGGGCCGGACTGCCAGACGCGCGCCACCCGCTCTTGGTCGTGAAACATGACGCACGCCCAGGAACGGCCGCCTCCGAGCTCGTAGAACCACACGGGCCGTGCGCCGTCGCGTTTGTCGGCGACGGCCTGCGTGCAGGCTGGTACGCGGAGGCCGAGGGCGAAGGCGGCGGCGGTGTACGGCCCGGTGACGAACTCCTCTTCGGTAATCTCGGTGCTAGAGGTGTCGGCGCCGTCGAGTGCACCCGGCGGGACGTAGGCGCTGTGGCCTGGCAGCCTGAGCCGTTGGTTGCGTAGCTTCATGAACTCCACGGGCCGCGTGAAGTATCCCGACGCCTCCCCGTCCTTCACGACCAGGCGGGCGACAGCGTCCGCGTTGGAATAGTGCGTGCCCCAGGGGGCGACGATCAGGCCACCGGGCAGGGTCTGTTCGATCCAGGACCCGGGAATCTGCCGGAGTCCGACGGTGGCCAGGATGCGGTCATAGGGCGCAGCGTCCGTGTAGCCCTTGAATCCGTCTCCCGTGACGACCTTGGGGTGTAGCCCTGCCGCGCAGAGGCGTTCGCGGGCTTGGCGGGATACGGCGTGGTCCACCTCGATCGTGGTGACGTTGTGACGGCCGCAGCGGTGGGTGAGGGCTCCGGCGGTCTCGCCCGTGCCGGTGCCGACGTCGAGTACCCGCATGCTCGGGGCGACGTCCAGGTCTTGCAGCAGCTTGTAGACGACGGACGGCATGGATGACGAGCTGGTGGAGATCTTTCCCGGCGCGGTGCCGGTGGGTTTGCCGTCGTCCCACTGCGTGACGATGGGTGCGTCGGCGTCGGCGGCGGCGTACCAGGTGTCGGGGTCGGCGGCCCGGTCTACCGGGATGCTCTTGCTGGTTGCCATGTCGAACGGCCACATGAGGTCGGGGAGGAAGGCGGCGCGGTCCACCGCGGCGAAGGTCGGGGCCCAGTCGGACGACATCGACTGTGTTTCGAGGAGGACGCGCCCCAGCTCTTTCCGACTGGGGCGCTCCACCTGTGCAGGACTCGTCATTTGCGGTGTTTCCCATCGCCCTCGGGGCTGGAGCCGTCCGGCTTCGGCTCCTCGGTCGGTCCGGGCCACGGCTGGCCGGGAAGCTTGTCCCCGTCCCCGTCTCCACCGGCGGAGGTGACGATCTGCACGTTGTTCATGCCGTCGTGCTCCTCTCGCTGCTGGTCCGGCTGGTCTTGGGCGGGTTGGGGATTCCGGGGCCGCCGTCAGGGGTCGGTGGGAGCGGCGGGCCGGGCCAGGGCTCGCCGGGGGTCGTGCTGAGCATGTGGTGCATGAATGTCTCCTTTTGGCAGACGGGTTGATAGTGCACGGGCGTCTCTTCGTCGGGAAGGGCGCCGCGGTCTGGTACCCGGCGCCGGCAGCGCGTCGGTCTTGCCGGGCGATCCGTGGTGTACGGGGGGCCGGGGACGGGGCGTGGTGTGCTCCGTGGGCAGGGGCCGCAGGGATGGGGCACCTGGCCGCGGACCTGTCATCTGGTGGCGCAGTGGCAGGAATGCGTGTCCTGGGGCCTTGGCTGCGCGTCCGACATGGACATCGATACCTCCGCCCAGACGCGTTTTCCCCAGGGCAGGGGGTCAGCGCCCCATCGGTCAGCCAGGGATGCGATGACAGCCAGGCCCCGCCCGCGCTCGTCAGCGTCCATGGCATCCCTGGGCTGGGGGAGGGTGCGGGAGAAGTCGACTACACCGACGCGCACCGTGCTGTCCGCGATTCGGGTGATCGTGGTACGGATGCTCCGCGAACGAGTGTGTTGGCAGGCGTTGGCGATGAGCTCACTAGCGATCAGGTCAACGGTGTCTTTGAGGTCGTCCAGTCGCCAGGCTCCGAGGGCATTCGCGGTTAGTACTCGGGCGGAGCGGGCGGAGATCGGTGCGCACGTGAAAGTCGCGGTGTAGGCGGGGGCGCCTGTGGCGGACGGCCGGGCGGTGGTGGTCACGGTCATCGTGAGCCCTTGTGGGAGACGTCAAGTAGTGGCGCGCGCACCGTGAGTGTGCGCCGCGGCATGCCTCCACCCTGGACCGGTGGACCGGTCCAGTCAACCTCCCTCGCTCATGGGGTAGTTGTCGATGCACTCCCACAACCCGGAAGGTGTGATGCCCTCTTCGCAGACCAGCGGCTTCTCATGCTGGTCATAGGCGGTGTGAAGGTCGACTGCGACGGCAGCGGGGCGTTTCACTCCAAGGTGGTCGGCTTCTTGCTTGGTTGCGAGGCGGACCGTGGTCATGTCCGTACCGCGCACGGGACCGCGGCCGGTCTGGCGGCGCACGTAGTGCGTGGTGCCCTCCGCGATCGGACCGGCGTATGTGAGCCGCGGGCAGTGCTCGACGATGTCCGACGGAAACCATGCGGTCACGTAGGACATCGGACCGCCGTCGTCGGTGAGGATGAGCCGGGCGCGGTGGAGGGCTGTTTGCCCGGCGGGGAGGTTGAGCGCGTCGGCGATATGGGACGGGGGCGTCAGCATCTCCGGGGTGCCCAGTCGGCGGAAGGGGCGGCCGCCGGTGGTCCGGTTGTTTCCTGCCCGGCGGGCGCCTGCGGGCCGGGCCAGCGGGGTTTCCGTGACGGTGAAACCGCGCCCCTGGTGGGGGACGACGAGTCCGTCACCTCGAAGGATCTCCATCGCTTTGATGGCGGTTGCGCGGGACACGCCCCACTGTTCGCACAGGTCACGGCTGGAGGGCAGGAGTTCGCCCGGGCCGAATTCGCCGTCGGCGATGCGCCGTCGCAGGCTATCGGCGATCTGCTCGTACTTGAGTGGTGGCATGAGGGTTGCTCCTAACGCAGGTTGACCGGTCAACCGGGCAGGTTAGGGTCTGGCGCCCGGATGTGACCAGCGACCAGACTGCGAGCGTGACCACACATCGAAGCATCGCCCCCGAGATCATCGAGTTCTACAGCGAGACCATCGACGAAGCGGAACGGCTGACGTGCAGCGCTGACGGCGTCCTGGAAATGGTCCGCACACAGGAGTTGTTGCGCCGGTACCTGCCGGAGCCGCCCGCCTCGGTGCTTGACGTCGGCGGGGGGCCAGGGGCACACGCACGGTGGCTCGTGAAGGACGGCTACGGCGTGCACCTGGTCGATCCGGTGCCCAGGCACGTCGAGAGGGCGGCCGAGACAGGCGCCACGGTGGAGCTGGGAGACGCGCGATCGCTCACGGCCGCTGACAGCTCGTACGACGTGGTGCTGGTGCTGGGCCCGCTGTATCACCTGCTGGAGGGTGAGGAGCGGCTACAAGCTTTGCGGGAGGCGAGGCGCGTTGTACGGCCAGGTGGTCTGGTCGCTGCGGCCGCGATCAATCTCTATGCGTCGCTGTTTGAGCACACGGCGACGACATGGCTCGGGACGAAAGATCGGGTGCGGGATGCGGTTGCTGACATCCTGGCCACGGGAGTCCACGAGCCGGGCCGGAAGGGCTTCACCGCCGCCTACTTCCATACCGCCGGACAGCTTGCCGAGGAGCTGGCGGCGGCAGGGCTGGCAGACGCGAAGGTGTATGGCGTGGAGGGCCCGTCGTGGGGGGCGCTGAAGGCGACCGAGCAGTACACCGGCGAGCGGCTCGACACCAGTGGACCATTGTTCGCTGCCGCGCTGGAGGCCGCACGGCTCGCCGAGCCATACCCGGATCTACTCGCCGCGTCCTCACACATGCTCGCGGTGGCGCAGGCATAGTCCGATCACGACGACCACACCCGGGAGACCGCCGAGCGGACGTTCATCATCGAGCTTGCGGTGCGAAAGCCACAGCGCCGCCAGGGGGTTGCCGCCCAGCTGCATGTGCGGCGGCAAACCTCCCCTTATTCCGGTATCGGAAGATCCCGCTTCTCGATCGCCGCCGCCATCACCTCGGGGAAGAGGTCGGGCGTGCAGGCGAAGGCCGGCGCACCGAGCGCGGCGAGAGCGGCGGCGTGCTCCCGGTCATAGGCCGGCGCACCCTCGTCGGAGAGCGCGAGCAGCGCGACGAATTGCACTCCGGAGGCCTTCATCGCCGCGACCCGTTTCAGCATCTCGTCCCGTATGCCGCCCTCGTAGAGATCGCTGATGAGGACGACGACGGTGTCGGCGGGACGGGTGATCTGCGACTGGCAGTAGGCGAGGGCCCGGTTGATGTCGGTGCCACCGCCGAGCTGAGTGCCGAACAGGACGTCCACCGGGTCGTCGAGTTGGCCAGTGAGGTCGACGACGGCGGTGTCGAAGACCACCAGGCGGGTCGCGATCGACCGTATGGAGGCCAGCACCGCGCCGAACACGGAGGCGTAGACCACGGATGCGGCCATCGACCCCGATTGGTCGATGCACAGGATGACGTCCTTCTTCACCGCCTGGGCGGCGCGGCCGTACCCGATGAGCCGCTCGGGGACGACGGTCCCGTACTCGGGCAGGTAGTTCTTGAGATTGGCCCGAATGGTGCGGTCCCAGTCGATGTCCCGGTGGCGTGGGCGGCTGATCCGGGCCGAGCGGTCGAGCGCGCCGGTCAGCGTGGCGCGGGTCCGGGTCGCCAGCCGCTTCTCCAGGTCCGCAACGACCTTGCGGACGACGGCGCGCGCGGTCTCCTTGGCGGTTTCGGGCATGGCCTTGTTGAGTGAGAGAAGCGTTCCGACGAGGTGCACGTCCGCCTCGACGGCCTCGAGCATCTCCGGCTCCATGAGGAGGGACGACAGGCCGAGCCGGTCGATCGCGTCCCGCTGCATGACTTGGACGACGGACGTCGGGAAGTAGGTGCGGATGTCGCCGAGCCAGCGGGCCACCTGGGGCGCGGACCCGCCGAGCCCCGCGGACCGGCTGCTGTCCTCCCGCTTCTTGCCGCCCTGGCTGCCGCTTCCGTAGAGCGCGGCCAGCGTCCGGTCCATGGCCGCATCCCGCCCGCCCAGCACGCACCCGGTGCCGTCGGCCGCGTCCCCACCGCCCAGCACCAGCCGCCACCGCCGCAGCCGCTCGTCCGGGCCACCTCCGGGCGCCGCATGCGATTCCTCGCCGCTCATCCCGCCACCCCCACAAGGTCGTTGTCGTCGAGTCCGAGCAGCAGCCGCAGCGTGGGCAGGACGGCCGCCGCCCGGTCCGGGTCGAGGGCCGGGCCGAAGCCGGGTGCGGACTCGCCGGATGCAGCGGAGGCCGCCGAGCCCCGCGCGGCCGGGCCGCGCCGGACGAGTTCGCCGAGGCTGCGCCGTACGCCGGGCTCGTGGGCCGCGAAGGTGCGGCGCAGCAGCGGCAGTACATCGGTGAACGCATCGGCCGCGACGCCGGTGAGCCAGGCGTCGACGAGCCCCAGCAGCCGCTCGTCATGGACGAGCAGCACGCCGCCGTCACCGCCGCCCACGAAACCCTCGATCCAGGCCGCCGCCTCCGTCGGGGCCGTCCCCGGCGACAGGGCGAGCCCCATGAGGCGTGCTGCCTCGTCGTCCTCGAGACGCCCGTCATCCAGCAACAGCCGCGAGGCCCGGCCCCGTATCAGCGCGGCGACGGCCTCCCGACCGGCCAAGCTCCGCAGTACGGCGGTCCAGCGCTCCCGCATCCCCTGCCCCGGCGCCGCCTGCATGGAATCGGCATCAGCGCTTCCGGTCGCCGGACCGCTTGTGGCAGCCGCCTCGGCCAGCAGACCCACAGCCCCGTGGACGGAGTCCACATGCCGCCGCATCTCCTCGGCGCCGTCCGCATCGAGGCCGGCGCAGGCCGGGGGAAGGCCGACGAAGACCCGTTCGGCCAGGCCCGTCGCCACGTCTGCGAGCGCGGCGGAATCCGTCCCCCGCACGTCGCCGTAGCGGACCGAACGGACCAGCGCCGGGAGTGCCTGGGCGAGATGGCCGACGTCCGCGTCGAGTGCGGCGCGGTCGGCGAGGACGCGCATCACGACGGGCAGCGCGTCCGGGAGACCGGCGAGCAGACAGCGTTCGGCGAGGGCGGTCACCTCGGCGAGAGAACCCGCCGAGCGGGCTTCGGACTCCGCCTTTGCCGTGGCCGCCGCGAATACCGTCGTCCCCCACACCCCTGCTTCGGCGACCCGCACCGACAACTCCGGCTTCCAGCGCAGCCGCCAGGTCTCGCGGAACGTGCCGAGTCCGCCGCGCGACCGCACGGTCTCGCCCCACTCGATGCCGAGCAGCCGCAGCCGGTGCAGCAGGCGGCTGCGTGCGGCGTCGGTGTCCTTGCGCAGATCGAGCTCCAGCTCCCGCTCGGCCGCCTCCGGTTTGAGGCGCAGGGTGCGCTGAACTCGCGTCAGGTCGCGCTGCAGCGGCACCGCGGGCGCCGATTCGGGCACTTCGCCGAGGACGTCGCCCACGACCAGCCGGTCCTGGACGAGCGCGAGCGGCACGTCGGAACCCCCGCACATCACGGCGCGCACCGCGTCCGTCGTCTCGGCCAGGCCCGCGAGCGGCCTGCCGCGCATCGCGACAAGGGTCTCGGCGAGCCGCACGGCTTCGATGACATGGGCGGAGGAGACCGGGTGGTCCTCGGCGCGGAGGAGCCCCGCGACCTTCGTCATCCAGCGCTCGATCGGGCGATCGGGGGAGGAGAACAGGTGGCCGTACCAGCCGGGGGACGCGATCCCTGCGCCGTAGTTGCTGCTGTGGCGGGACAGCCGCCGGTGCGTCCACGGCACCCACGTGAGCTCGACCTTCGCCTTCGGCAGCCCCTTGAGGAGCTGCCGATCGGCGGTCGCCGTGGTACGGCGGCGCAGCGCAGGGACGTGCCAGGCGCCGCAGACGACGGCGAACTCGTCCCCGAACTCCCGCCGGGCGTCGCGCATCCGCAGCCGCATGTGCGCCTCGCGTACGAGATCACGGTCGTGCCCGCCGTCCCCGTACACCTCCCGCAGCGCGCCCATCGCCTCCGCCAGTGCCTCGAAGGAGTCAAGGGGATCGACGGTGCCAGGCGCGTCACCGGAGCCGGAGCCGGTGCCGGTGCCAACCCGACCACGACCCGCCCGTACAGACGGGT
Source organism: Streptomyces sp. KR80 (assembly GCF_052245555.1). Lineage (NCBI taxonomy): Bacteria > Bacillati > Actinomycetota > Actinomycetes > Kitasatosporales > Streptomycetaceae > Streptomyces > Streptomyces sp. KR80. The sequence continues at coordinate 138,143 of NZ_JBQQCD010000007.1, read as the reverse complement.
CCGCCGCCTGCACCACACCGCGCGGATGCGGCCGGTCGGCGGAGCCGCCGGGAGCGCGGTGCTCGACGACGTCTTCCCACCAGCGCTCCGGGTCGTCGTAACCGGCTGTCTCGGCGAGCCGTCCGAGCGGGTCGATACGCAGCCGCGACCCCGGCTCGTCATCGCTCTCCAGGTCGTCGTCACCGGCCCCCGGCGCGAGCGCGTGCGCCGCGGGGAGGTCGATGAACCGGACGGGGACGTCGTGCGCCAGGGCCCAGCGGATGGCCACCCACTCGGGCGAGAACTCGGCCAGCGGCCAGAACGCCGCGCGCGAGGGGTCGTCCACCGCATGCGCGAGCAGGGCGACCGGTGGTCGCATTCCCTCCTCCGCGGCCAGTGCCACGAGGGCGTCGGCCTCGGGCGGACCCTCGATCAGCACGGCCCGGGGCCGGTGCCGGTCGAACACGGCGCGCACGGCCCGCGCCGAGCCCGGCCCGTGATGCCGCACCCCAAGGAGAAGCGGCCGCCGGTTCGCGGTCACGCGCTCACCTCGCGGCAGGCGCGGTAGAAGTCCTTCCAGCCGTCGCGCTCGCGCACCACCGCTTCCAGGTACTCCTGCCAGATGACACGGTCCGCCGTAGGGTCGCGGACCACCGCACCCAGGATCCCCGCCGCCACATCGCCCGGGCGGAGCACGCCGTCGCCGAAGTGCGCGGCCAGCGCGAGCCCGTTCGTCACCACGGAGATCGCCTCGGCCGTGGACAAGGTGCCGGAGGGCGACTTGAGTTTCGTACGCCCGTCCGCCGTCACGCCGTCGCGGAGTTCGCGGAAGACCGTGACGACCCGCCGGATCTCGTCGACGCCGTCCGGTGCGGTCGGCAGGTCGAGCGAGCGGCCGATCTGGTCGACGCGCCGCGACACGATGTCGACCTCCGCCTCAGCCGTGGCCGGCAGCGGAAGCACCACCGTGTTGAACCGCCGGCGGAGAGCGCTGGAGAGTTCGTTGACTCCCCGGTCGCGGTCGTTGGCGGTGGCGATGAGGTTGAACCCGCGGACCGCCTGGACCTCCTCTCCCAGCTCGGGGATCGGCAGCGTCTTCTCGGACAGCACGGTGATCAACGTGTCCTGTACGTCCGCCGGAATGCGGGTGAGCTCCTCGACCCGGGCGGTCATCCCGTCCGCCATCGCCCGCATGACGGGACTCGGCACGAGCGCGGCACGGCTCGGACCGTGGGCAAGCAACTGCGCGTAGTTCCAGCCGTAGCGGATGGCCTCCTCGGACGTGCCCGCCGTGCCCTGGACCAGAAGCGTCGAGTCGCCGCTGACCGCTGCGGCGAGGTGCTCCGACACCCACGTTTTGGCGGTACCGGGAACACCGAGCAGCAAGAGTGCGCGGTCCGTGGCCAGGGTGGTCACGGCCACTTCGACGATGCGGCGCGGTCCGACGTACTTCGGCGTGATCACCGTGCTGTCCGCCAGCGTGCCTCCCAGCAGATACGTCGCCACGGCCCAGGGCGACAGCCGCCAACGCGCCGGGCGCGGGCGGTCGTCGGCTGCCGCGAGCGCCTCGAGCTCGGCGGCGAAGACGTCCTCCGCATGCGGCCGGAGCGCCTGACCAGGCGCAGTTCCGTTGGTTGTGGCCCCGCTGTCGGCGATCGAGCCGGTGGTGGTCGAGCTGGCTGTGGTCCCGCTGGTGGTCACGGTCACGGCTCCCCCTCTTCGCATGACTGCGCACGGCGGCGCACGGCTACGGCCGCACCGCGAAATCCCATGGGCCGCTTGCGGAATCAACCGTGCACCACGCCACTGACAATCGGCCCGCGGAGCCGGTTCGGCAGCCGAAGCCGCAGGTCGGCGAGGTGGTCACGGGATTGTCAGTGGCCGCCCGTAGCGTCGTTTCCATGACTCAGCAGGGGGTGCGCTGGACGGCGGAGCAGGTGCTGGCACTGGCTCCTGACGTCTCGTCACGCAGGGCCGGGAGCCGGCTCGGCGTGGCGGGGCCGTGGTCCGCGACGGGTGCGAACGAGGGGGCGGTATGGGGGTTGTGCAAGGGCAGCGGCAGCAAGCCGTACCAGACGATGGTGGCGTTGCACGGCCTGGCGACGGGCTCCGGCCCGGGATACAAGTGCAGTTGCCCGAGCCGCAAGTTCCCGTGCAAGCACGCGCTGGGGCTGCTGCTGCTCTGGTCGGTGGACGAACGGGCCGTTCCGCAGGGGGAGAAGCCGCCGGAGTGGGTGGACGAATGGCTGGAGGGCCGCAGACGGCGCGCCGAGGGCAAGCCCCCTGAACGCATCGCGCCGAGCCGGGCGGACGGGTTGAACGGGCCTGGCGGCAGCCGGGCCACCGACCGGGCAGCCGCCAGTAGGCGGGCTGAGCGCCGGGCGGAACGGATGGTGGCGGGCGCCAGTGAGCTGGAGCAGCGCCTCATCGACCTGCTGCGCGGCGGGCTGGCGAGCGCAGACCGGGCGGGATACGCCACCTGGGACGAGATGGCTGCCCGGATGGTCGACGCGCAGGCCCCTGGACTGGCTGCGCGGGTACGGGAGTTGGGAACGGTCGTCGGGTCCGGCGGCGGCGAATGGCCGGGGCGGCTCCTGGCAGAGTGCGCGCTGTTGCACCTGCTCAACCAGGGCTTCCTGGGCGTCGATCGGTTGCCGGATCCGCTGGCGGCGACGGTCCGTGCGCGTGTCGGCGTCACGACGGACGCGGCGGAGCTGCTGGCGGCGGAAGAGGCCGCGGTCCGCGACCAGTGGCTCGTGCTCGGCAGGCAGGACAGCGAGGACGGCCGGCTGACGACGCGGCGGACCTGGCTGCACGGGCAGGCTTCGGGGCGCGCTGCCCTGCTGCTTTCCTTCGGTGCGGCGGGCAGGGCTCCGGAGCTCGCCCTGCCAACGGGGCTCTCCCTGGATGCGGTGCTCGCCTACTACCCGGGCGCGCGGCCGCTGCGCGCAGCGCTGGGCGAACAGTTCGCGCCCCCGGCCCCGGGCGTCGTACCACCGGGCTCCGCCGTCGGACCGGCCCTGGCCGCCTACGGCGACGCGCTGCGCCACGACCCCTGGCTGGAGTCCTGGCCCGTCGTCCTGTCGGGCGTCGTGCCGATACCGGGGGCCGACCGCTGGCAGGTGGCCGACGCACACGACGACGCGGCGCTCCCGGTGGACCCGCGCTGCCTGGGCCGTACGGGCCTGTGGCGGCTCGTCGCGGTCTCCGGCGGCAGACCGCTGACGGTCTTCGGCGAGTGCGGCCACCGCGGCTTCAACCCCCTGACGGCCTGGTCCCCGGACACGGCGGAGGCGATCCCGCTGTGACGGCTCGCTAGCCGCCAGGGGCGACGAAGGAGAGCGGACATCGCACGGAACACGGAGGGGGAGACATGACCACAACCGCACCGCACCACGGACCGTCCTGGGAGGAGCTGGTCACCGCCGCTCTGCTGGGGACGGAGCGACGGGTGCCTCTGCTGACCACCCTTGGGCGCGAACCGGCCCGCGCCTTGCTGGACGCCGCCGCGGTCAGCGCCGTGCGACGGCGGGCAGGCCTGCGGCCCACGGTGGCGTCGACGCGACCCGAGGTCGCGCCCCAGGACGACCGCCCGCCACTGCCGCCCGCTGCCGGACGACGGTTGGAGACGTTGCTGGCGAACCGGGCGGGAGGCCCCGGCGGCGGAAGAAGCCGCGGGGCCGCGCCTGACCTCACAGAGCTGCTCCCCCAATGGCTGACGGCCGCGAACCGGCACGGTTATCGGGCCCCCGTGTCCCTCCTGCCCGCGCTGCTCGAGGCCGCCCGAGCCCGTACCGATCTGCGGCCGGAGGCACTGACCCTCGCGGGACCGCGCGCGCTGTGGCTGGCCGGGCTCAATCCGGACTGGAAGTTCGCCCTGCGCGGGGCCGCAAGGGATGCGGCCCTGCCGGAGACGGACAACCCGGACGCCATACGACGGCTCTGGCAGGAGGGGCTGTTCGCCGAGCGGGTCGCCCTCCTCTCCGCTGTACGCCGCCGAGACCCGGCCGCCGCACTCGAACTGCTCGGTTCGACCTGGCCCACGGAACGGGCCGAGGACCGGCTGATGTTCCTGGACTCGCTGCGCACCGGGCTCTCGCCCGCCGACGAGGCGTTCCTGGAGCAGGCCTTGTCGGACCGCAGCCGCAACGTCCGCGCCACGGCGGCCGAACTGCTCTCGTCGCTGCCCGGCTCGGCGCTCGGCGCCCGTATGGCCGCGCGAGCGGCCTCCTGCGTCGCGCTGGACCGCGTCGGCCTCAACCGCATCGGTCTGGACGGCCTCGGTGTGGACGGCGTCGGCGTCGGGACCGCCGACCCGGACACTGCGCACGGCGTGCCCCTGATCGTCGTCAAGGCGCCTCACGAGTGCGACGCCGCCATGCAGCGCGACGGTGTCGTGCCGAAGCCACCGGCGGGACGCGGGGATCGCGCCTGGTGGCTGGGCCAGCTGGTGGAGGCGGCTGCGCTGAGCACGTGGACCGAGCGGTTCGACCGCGTACCGGCGGAGATCGTGACGCTGCCGGTCGCCGACGATTGGCGGGCGGAGTTGCACGCCGCCTGGTGCCGGGCGGCGGTCCGGCAGCGGGACGTCGCCTGGTCACGCGCGCTGCTCGGGCTGCCCGCGACAGCGTCCGCAGCGACGGTCGGTTGGGCGTCGTTGAGCGAGCGGGCGATGCTCCTGTCCGCGCTGCCTCCCGACGAACGGGCCGCGTGGGTGGCGGAGTTCATCGCGGCCCACGGACTCCCGGAGGCCTTCCAGATCCTCGGCGTGTGCGCGGTCCCCTGGGCCGAGCCGCTCGGCCGCGCGGTGGTGGACGCTCTCGACATCGCCCGGGACGCGGGCAGCTATCCGTGGAGCTTCAGCGGGGTGATGGGCCTGGCCGAGCGCTGCCTGGACCCGGCGCAGGCGAACCGGCTGGAGGTGCTCACCGCGATACCGGACGAGGCGGAGGGGGCATCGCCGGGGGCGGGCGGCTACTGGGCCGAGGCGTTCCAGCGGCTCGTGGGGACACTCCGGCTGCGCGCAGCGATGCTCCGGGAGCTGGAGGGGCTCCCGGAACCGGATCCGGCGTCGGAGACGCCGTGCGCCTGACCGGGCCCGGTTCGCCCGACAACCTACGGGTGGTGACCTTCCGCACAGTCGAAGGCACCCTGAGTGACCAGCCCCCCTGGGCGCCGGGTTGAGCGACGGGCGGCCGCGAGAGCAGTGCGATCCGCAGCGCGGGGCTGCCCGGACATGGCCTAGGCGGCCAGCTCGCGGACGTTCGCCCGTACCCAGGCGACGACCTCGCTGGTCGTGGTGCCCGGCGTGAAGATCTCAGCGACCCCCTGCTCCTTCAGCGGAGCGATGTCCGCCTCGGGGATGATGCCGCCGCCGAAGACCTTGATGTCCTGGGCGTCCCGCTCCTTCAGCAGCTCCAGCACCTTGGCGAAGAGAGTGTTGTGCGCGCCGGACAGGATGGACAGGCCGATGGCGTCGGCGTCCTCCTGGATCGCCGTGTCGACGATCTGCTCGGGGGTCTGGTGCAGGCCGGTGTAGATGACCTCCATACCGGCGTCGCGCAGCGCCCGTGCGATGACCTTGGCGCCGCGGTCATGGCCGTCGAGCCCCGGCTTGGCCACCACCACGCGGATCGGACCCGACACGCCCATCACTGCCTCCTGTACGTCTGCCGTCACCGCATGCATGCGTGAACGAACGTTATCTCCAGCATCCCGTACCCCGGCAGTTTTACGCTGTGGACCGAGGGGGAAATCACACAGTGGGACATTTTGAAGGAGAGCCGCAGCGAGGCCTCCCGCCCCACCGCGCGGGCATGCGCGCGACCGGGGCCGCCCGGAGCCGAGCCGCTCGGGCGCTGCACCGGCCATTGCCACGGCTGTCCACAAGGGCATACGGGGGACGGAGCCGTCCTCTCGCGTGCCGCTGGGAGGTCGGCCGATGGGGTGTTTGCCTTTCCTTCCCAGCGCTTTGCGCCCTTCTGCCGCCCGCCTCAAGGCCACCGCTCTGGACCTGGCGATCCTCGCCGGACATGCGGTGCTCTACCCGACCGGCGTGGTCCAGGAGCGTTGGGACAGGAGCCGGGAGGACCGAGCGTCCGCGCCCTCCCCCACCACATCCGCCGAATCCGCCGAATCCGCCAAGTCCACCGAAACCGCCCGCTCCGCCCTCTCGACGGAGCTCACCGAATCCACTGAAGGCGTGCGACTCACGGGCCCGGAGCAGTACGTGCCATCGGCGGAACACCTGCTGGACGACCCGAGGTCCCCCCGCCTGCCCACCGGCGACGGCCAGGACCGGCTGCCCGTCCTCCTCCTGCACGGCTTCATCGACAATCGCTCCGTCTTCGTCCTGCTCCGCCGCTCCCTGCGCCAGCACGGCTGGGACCATGTCGAAGCCCTCAACTACTCCCCCCTCAGCTGTGACATCCGGGCCGCCGCAGACCTCCTCGGGCGGCACATCGAGGAGTTCTGCGAGCGCACCGGACACGACCGGGTGGATGCGGTCGGGCACAGTCTGGGCGGGCTCATCGCCCGCTATTACGCTCAGCGGCTCGGCGGTGACACCCGGGTCCGCACGCTGGTCACGCTCGGCACTCCGCACTCCGGCACCCGGATCGTGCCGCTGCTGTCCGCGCACCCGATCATCCGGCAGATGCGCCCCGGCTCCGATGTGATCGAGGAGCTGGCACTGCCCGCACCGGGCTGCGCCACGCACTTCGTGAGTTTCTGGAGCGATCTGGACCAAATCATGATTCCGCTGGAGACCGCCCAGCTGCGCCACCCCGATCTGGTCGCACACAACGTGCAGGTCAGCGGCGTCGGCCACCTCGCTCTGCCGGTGCACGGCGCGGTCGCGGCGGGAATCCGCCAGGCGCTGGACGCGGCGGCCGAAAACGGGGGCGGTTCGGAGGCGGCCTCCGTCGCCTGATCCCCTCGGGCAAGGCGAAGCACGGTCGAACGGCATTCGAACGCAAGGCCAAACTACGACCGTCAGTCAACCGAAAGACGGCTAAATGCCCGTTACTTGGCGAGCGGAAACCTGCGGAAGATTGTCGCCGTCGCGTACCGCCGGGTACAGTCACCGCACTGCACTGCCCTGGGGGCCACCCCAGACCCCCCAGCTCCTGTTGCCGAGGCGAAAGAGAAGTTGGTGGTGAACGACCGTCACCCATCGGGGAGCGCGAGCTCGCCCCCGACTGCCCACGCCGCTGCCGAGGCCCCGTACGGGCTGTACACCGGCTATGGCGAGCAGGGCGCCCACAGCGGCTACGCCGGGTACGACGGCACTGCTTCTCAGAACAGCTGGGGCACCGGCACCTTCGACCACCTCGGCATGGCCTACGGCGACGCCGACCCGCTCTTCGGGGCTCTGCCGGGCAGCTATGACACCGGCCAGTACGCGACCACGCAGTGGGACACCACGGGCTCCCCGTCCGTCTCCTACGACGCGTACGGCGCGCAGACGTACGGCGCAGCGGGCACGTACGGCGGAGCAGACACGTACGGCGCAGCAGGCACGTACAGCGGGTACGACACGACGGCGTACGGCACCGGCAGCTATGACGTCTCCACCCTGTGGGCGGCCAACATCCCCGCCCAGGCGGGCCCCGCTCCGGTCGAGACCCTCGACGGCACGGGTCAGTGGGATGCCGGCGCCTGGACGAACACCGGCGTCGAGTACGGCACCACGCATTACACGACCGGGGAGTATGAGACCGCGCAGTGGGCCGAGCAGCCTCCGGCGCAGACCCAGACCTGGGACGTCTCGGCCCAGGCGGCTATGCAGGAGTTCCAGGGTGGCGCGCCCGAAGCCATGACGGACGTGGCCGAGGAGCCCTACGCCTCGGTTCCGGAAGCCGAGGCCGAATCCACCGCCCTCTTCGAGGCCCTGGACCCCACCGGTTTCGACGCCGGCCCCGGCACCGACCCCGGCTCGTATCCGGAGGAACACCCGGGATTCGACACCGATGACAGGGTCGTGTTCGCTTCGGCGCCGGGCCGCCCGGTCGCCCGCAGCGTGAGCCGGAGCCGACGCCGCACCCCCGGCCGTTCCGCGCTCCTCACCGTCGCCGTCCCCTCGGTCGCCGTGATGGGCGTGGCCGGCATCGCCGCCGCCTCGGTCAGCGGCCTCGGCAAGGACGACAAGACCGAGCAGGCCGCGCCCGACACGGGCGTCAAACCGGCCGCGGCGAACAGCAAGCTCGACACCCAGCTCGCCTCGCTCACCGCCGATGCCGACGACTTCGCCGACCGCGCCAGCCGTACCCAGGAGCGCCTCGACCTCAAGCAGCGCCAGCTCGCAGAGAAGAAACGCAAGGCGGAAGAGGCGGCCCGCCGGGAGGCGCTCCGGCCGAAGTACGCGCTGCCGGTTGAGGAGCAGGGGCTCAGCGCGTACTACGGCCAGGCGGGCGTCAACTGGATGTCGGTGCACAGTGGCATCGACTTCCCGGTCAGCTACGGCACGCCGGTGATGGCGGCGACCGACGGCACGGTCCGTACGCAGTACAACCTCTCGTACGGCAACATGGCCATAGTCACCGCCCCCGATGGCACCGAGACCTGGTACTGCCACCTCAGCAGCACCAAGATCCGCTCCGGCTCCGTCAAGGCGGGGGATGTCATCGCCTATTCCGGCAATTCCGGCAATTCCACAGGCCCGCACCTGCACTTCGAGGTACGGCCCGGCGGCGGATCGGCCATAGACCCTCTGGCCTGGCTCCGCAACCACGGCCTCGACCCGACCTGACCGGCCCGACCCACCCCCTCACAGCACTGGGTGGCACACCGGTCGGCTCTACAGCTTCTCCACCGGCGCATAGCGCAGCAGCAGAACCTTCGGCTTGTCGTCGCCGAAGTCGATCGTCGCCTTCGCGTCGTGTCCGCTGCCCGTCACCGACATCACGGTGCCCAGCCCGAACTGGTCGTGCGTGACCCGGTCCCCGACCGCCAGCGAGATCACCGGCCGGTCCGTGGCCTTCCGCGTCGACCACCCGCTCGGCCCCGCCTTCGAGCGCGCGGACGACGACAGCGACGAACCCAGCCCGGCCAGGGCGCCCGCCGACGCCGACGGCGTCGCAGGCCCCGAGCGGCGCCACTCCACATAACAGTCCGGGATCTCCTCCAGGAACCGCGAGGGCGGGTTGAACGACGGCTGACCCCAGGCGCTGCGCATGGTCGACCGGGTCAGATACAGCCGCTCCTGCGCACGCGTGATCCCGACGTACGCCAGCCTGCGCTCCTCCTCCAGCTCCTTGGTCTGCCCAAGTGAGCGCAGGTGCGGGAAGACACCGTCCTCCATGCCGGTCAGGAAGACGACCGGGAACTCCAGGCCCTTGGCGGTGTGCAGCGTCATCAGCGTGATGACCCCGGAGCCATCCTCGCGCTCGTCCTCGTCGGGAATCTGGTCGGAGTCGGCGACGAGCGCGACCTGCTCGAGGAATTCGGCGAGTGTGCCCGGGTTCTCCTCGGTGCGGTCCTGCTCGAACTCCAGTGCCACAGCGGCCAGTTCCTGGAGGTTCTCGATCCGCGTCTCGTCCTGGGGGTCCGTGGACGCCTGCAGCTCCGCCAGATAGCCGGAGCGCTCCAGGACCGCCTCCAGCACGGCCGCGGGCCCGGCGCCCGATTCGGCGACGGTGCGCAGCTCCTCCATCAGCGCGTTGAACCGCTTCACGGCGTTGGCCGAGCGGGCCGCCATCCCGTACGCCTCGTCCACGCGGCGGAGAGCCTGGGCGAAGGAGATCTTCTCGCGCAGTGCAAGGGCCTCGATCATCGCCTCCGCGCGGTCGCCGATGCCGCGCTTGGGCACGTTGAGGATCCGGCGCAGCGGCACCGTGTCCTCGGGGTTCGCGAGCACCCGCAGATACGCGAGAATGTCGCGGACCTCCTTGCGCTCGTAGAAGCGCACACCGCCGACGACCTTGTAGGGCAGCCCGACCCGGATGAAGATCTCCTCGAAGACACGGGACTGAGCGTTCGTCCGGTAGAAGATGGCCATATCGCCGGACTTCGCCTCGCCCGCGTCCGTGAGCCGGTCGATCTCGTCGGCGACGAACTGCGCCTCGTCGTGCTCGGTGTCGGCGACATAGCCGGTGATCGCGGAGCCCGCCCCGGCATCGGTCCACAGGTTCTTCGGACGGCGGTTCTCGTTCCGCTCGATGACGGCGTTGGCCGCGCTGAGAATGGTCTGGGTGGAGCGGTAGTTCTGCTCCAGCAGGATCGTGGTGGCCTGCGGATAGTCCTCCTCGAACTGGAGGATGTTACGGATCGTGGCCCCGCGGAAGGCGTAGATCGACTGGTCGGCGTCGCCGACCACGCACAGCTCTCCGGCGTGCTCATCGGTCCCCACCAGCTCGCGCACCAGCATGTACTGCGCGTGGTTGGTGTCCTGGTACTCGTCGACGAGGACGTGCCGGAACCGCCGCCGGTAGTGCTCGGCCACGTCCGGGAACGCCTGCAGCAGGTGCACCGTGGTCATGATGATGTCGTCGAAGTCCAGCGCGTTGGCCTCGCGCAGCCGCGACTGGTACAGCGCGTACGCCTCGGCCAGCGTCTTCTCAAAACCGTCGCTCGCCTGCCCGGCGAAGGTCTCCTCGTCGATGAGCTCGTTCTTGAGGTTGGAGATCTTGGCGCTGAAGGCCTTCGGCGGATAGCGCTTCGGGTCGAGGTCGAGGTCGCGGCAGACCAGGGACATCAGGCGCTTGGAGTCGGCGGCGTCGTAGATCGAGAAGCTGGAGGTGAAGCCGAGCTTCTTGCTCTCACGGCGCAGGATGCGGACGCAGGCGCTGTGGAAGGTGGACACCCACATCGCCTTCGCCCGGGGCCCGACCAGGGCTTCGACGCGCTCCTTCATCTCGCCCGCGGCCTTGTTGGTGAAGGTGATCGCGAGGATCTGGCCGGGGTGCACCCGGCGGGTGCCCAGCAGATACGCGATGCGGTGCGTCAGCACGCGGGTCTTGCCGGACCCGGCGCCGGCCACGATGAGCAACGGGGCCCCGGTGTGGACGACGGCGGCGCGCTGCTGCTCGTTCAGCCCCTCGAGCAGCGCTGCGGGGTCGACCGCGGGGCGTGCGGCACCGTCGCGGTAGTACGCGTCCCGGCCGCCGGGGTCCCCCGTGCCGGTGTGCGCCGGAGGAGCGTCGAAGCGCCCGCCGAAGAGGTCCGCCGGGATGTCCTCGGGCGCCCCGGCATCCTCGGGAGGCGGAGGAGGTTCCTCCGCACCCCGGTGTCCCGGATGCTCCAGATCCGCCAGAAAGCTGTCGTCGAAAAGGCTGCTCATCGCAGCCGAGTCTAGGCCGCCGGACCGACAGACCACGCCGCTTCCCGCTTCTCACCTCCCGGCCGTCGGGAGCCGTCGGCAGTGACGCGATCCGTAACGGAATGGCGTCTTGAGGACGCGACGCGTAACCGAAATCGACTGAAACGATCACAGCGCAAAAAGGTCACGAAAAGGTTTCGGGCATATCGAACATCAGCCTTCACAGCAGCCCCACAGGTTGGCTACCGTGCTCGATCAGGCGGCCCGCACCCCCCGCTGGCGACCGCGTCGGCACGGGCAGCCTCCGCTGAGTCCGGTCTGCCCACGTGGCATCCGGAGCCGGGGACCCGACCCCCCTCTTGTCGCGCACCTGGACGGGAGGGACCAGAACCACCGGGGTGAATCGGCCCGCACGCGCAGCGCCCAGAGCCCGCCGCGGACGGGTCGTAGGGCAACCTTCCGATCCGCCCGAACCCGACAGCTAACCCGGTAGGCGGTCCACGGAAGGAGTCGTGCGTCTTGCCGTCGCACCGCAAACCGCGGACCAACATTCTCGCCTCCCCCGGCTCGAGCCGAGCCGCCGTAGGCCTGACCACCGCGGCTCTCGCCGGCGTCACGCTGCTCTCCCAGAGCGCGCAGGCGGCGCCCCGCGAGCCCGCAGAGCCGAAGCCGCAGAGCATCGAGGACGTACAGAAGAAGGTCGACGACCTCTATCGGCAGGCCGGTACGTCCACCCAGGAGTACAACGCGGCCAAGGAGCGCGCCGACCGGCAGCGCACCAAGGTCGACGCGTTGCTCGACGACGTGGCGAAGCGCACGGACAGACTCAACGACGCGCGGCGGCAGTTGGGCAGCTACGCGGCCGCGCAGTACCGCAACGGCGGTATGGACGGGACCGCGACCTTCCTCCTCGCGGACAACCCGCAGGGCTACTTCGAGCAGAACCATCTGATGGACCGGATGACGGGCCGTCAGCGCCAGGTCGTCGAGGACTACCGCGACCAGCAGGAGGCGGCGGCGAAGCAGCGTGTCGAGGCCACCCGGAGCCTGGAGACGCTGTCCGAGTCGCAGCAGAAGCTGCGGACCAGCAAGGAGTCCGTGCAGGCCAAGCTCGCCGAAGCCCGCGAGCTGCTGTCGAAGCTGACCGCCGAGGAGAAGGCGCGGCTGGCGGCGCTGGAGCGCAAGAAGAAGGAAGAGGCCCGCCGCAAGGCCGAGGAGATCGCGCGGCAGCAGCGCGAGGAGCAGGCCCGCAAGGAACGAGAGCAACGGGAGCGTGAGCGCGAGCAGGGCGACGGCTCTCAGACCAGCCCCGGCACCGGGTCAGACTCGGACTCGTACTCAGCCAAGGCGGCCGAGGCCATAGCCTTCGCGCGGGCGCAGATAGGCAAGCCGTACGTGTGGGGCGCCACCGGCCCGAACTCGTACGACTGCTCCGGCTTGACCCAGCGCGCGTGGAAGATGGCAGGGGTGTCGCTGCCGCGCACCACGTGGGACCAGGTGGAGATCGGCACGAAGGTCGCCATGAAGGACATGAAGCCGGGCGACCTGATCTTCTTCTACGACGACATCAGCCACGTCGGCCTCTACATCGGCGACGGCCAGATGGTCCACGCCCCGAAACCCGGCGCGAACGTCCGCACCGAGTCGATCACGTACATGCCGTTCCACAGCGCCGTCCGCCCCGCGTAACTCACCGCAGAGCGCATGCGGAGCGCCCCGCCGACCCCGTCGGCGGGGCGCTTCGGTCAGACCCAGAGCACGGCGATGAAGATGTTCGCGACCGTCATCAGGCCGACCGTGCCGAAGGCGGCCTTGTCGGCCCGCTCCTCGTCCCGCTTGACGTAGACCAGGGCGAGGATGGCGACGAGCACCGCCAACTTCACGCCTATCTTGAGGTTGTTGACGGCCTCGCCGTCGGCCTGGTTCAGGCCGACCAGTGCGAGGCCCGTGACCAGCATCGTCAGTGCGCCGTGCAGCATCGCCGGGGTGAAGCGCGCGGTCCCGGCGCCCATCGCCTTCATCTGGGTGAGGAAGCCACCGAGGAGCGAGGCGATGCCGATGATGTGCAGAGCAACGAAGACGTTGATGAGTAGGTCCATGGCGCGGAGCCTAACCGGGCCCATAGCACCGGGCGCCGGTCAGGTTTGCCTCAATCGACCGCTCGGTCGCGCCCGCGCGGAGAACCGGCAGAGCCGGGGATTCACCCGCCTCTTCTGTTCAGGACCGCATCCAAACCTGCCAATCCCGGTCATCACGACACATGCCTGTAATCCCCGGGTCTAGCGTCCTTTCCCCAGGCGCCCTCCAGGCGTCCCCGGCGGCCGCCCCCCACGGCCCCGGTTGGCAGGGAAGGGATGGTGACGGCCGCCATGGCCGCGCACAGAAAGCCCAGACAACGCAGTACCTCAGCCCGTACGGCTGCGACTCTCGCCCTCGCCTCCGCGGCGAGCGCGACGCCCTTCGACAGCGCCGCGCACGCCGAACCCGCCCTCACTCCGGCTCAGGTGCAGGAGAACGTGGACCGCCTGCACCACGAGGCCGAGGTCGCGACGGAGAAGTACAACGGGGCGAAGGAGCGAGCCGATCAGGCAGAGCGGGAACTTGACGCGCTCCGCGAGACGGCCGCCCGCAGGACCGCGCAGCTGAACGCCTCCCGTAACGCGCTCGGTTCACTGGCCACCGCCCAGTACCGCGCCGGCGGCATCGACCCCGCGCTCCAGCTCGCGCTCTCCTCCTCCCCCGACCAGTACCTGGAGCGCGCCCAAGCGGTCGAGCGGGCCGGCAGCCGCCAGTCCGCCGCCATCGCCGGACTCCACCGCCAACTGCGCGGCATCGAGCAGATCCAAAGGCAGGCGGACGACAAGGTCGCGGAGCTTCGGCGCGACCAGGCCGAGCTGCGGAAGCACAAGCTCGCGGTGAGCCGGAAACTGGCCGAGGCGGAGCGACTGCTGAGCCGGCTGACGGCCGAACAGCGCGCGGCGATCCTCGCGCAGGACGGCCACGCGGCCGACGGCACGGCCCGCGCCACCCGCGGCGCCGCTCTCCGCGGCCCGGTCCGGGCACCGAACGAGCGCGCCGCCCAGGCCGTTTCGTACGCCCATGGCGCACTCGGCAAACCGTACGTCTGGGGCGCCACCGGCCCGAACGCCTTCGACTGCTCCGGCCTGACCCAGGCCGCCTGGCACGCCGCCGGCGTCTCCCTCCCCCGCACCTCCTACACCCAGATCAATGCGGGACAGCGCATCCCCCGGTCCGAGCTCGCCCCCGGAGACCTCGTGTTCTTCTACTCAGGCGTCAGCCACGTCGGCCTCTACATCGGCGGCGGCCAAATGATCCACGCCCCCCGCCCGGGCGCACCGGTCCGCGTCGCCCCGATCGACGAGATGCCGTTCGTGGGCGCGGCGCGCCCGGTGTAGCGCGGCAGCCCGAGGTCCCAAGCTCCGGGACTACGGGAGCGGCTGCCGGGCCGCGAAGTCGACGAACTCCGCCCATGCGGCGGGCGTAAAGGCCAACTGCGGGCCGGTCTGGTCCTTGGAGTCCCGGACGTGGGCCGCAGATCGTCGAGTGGCGGTTGACGCGGCATGCGCGCAGCGTGGGCAAGGCGAGGACGTTTCTGCGGGAACAGGCCTGCTCGTGGAAGATCCCGGACGAGACGGCGGAGACGGCCGTACTGCTGCTCAGCGAGCTGGTGACGAACGCGTGCAAGCACGCCCGGGTCTCGCCGGGCCGCGAGATCTGGGCGCGGTGCCTCCTCGTCGAGGACCGGATGCGCGTTGAGGTGTCGGACGCGAGCGGCGACTTGCCTCGGCCGCGCCAGGTGTCCCCCGAGGACGAGTCCGGCCGCGGCCTCACCCTCGTTGCTGCCCTCGCGAACGACTGGGGCGCCCATTCCCGCCCCTGCGGCATCGGCAAAACGGTGTGGTTCGAGCTCAGGCTCCGGGATCGGCCCATCTGCCTGCCCTGAGCGCACACCGAAGTGGCGCCTCCCCGGACGGAGAGACGCCACTTCGGTTTTCCAACGGCCGGGCCGGGTGGCCGGATCAGGGCCCGGTCGTGGAGTCAGGGTTTGGTCGGGTTCTTGTTCCACTCATCGGTGGTCATGCCGGCCTTGAAGGTGTCTGTCTTCTCTTCGCTCTTCTGCCCCTCGATCTGGAAGATCCGCAACCATTCGACGCCCGGGGTGTAGTACTCGACCCGCTTCACGGGCACCTTGAGATCCAGGATCGGGAAGAGCCCGCCACCGAGGGAGCCGATGCGCGCGTAGTTGCCGCGGGAGGCAACGACTGGGTCGCCCTCACGGTGGTACGTGGTGTCCACCGCCGCCAGCTTGGCGTCCGGGGCCTCGAAGATCAGGTCGTGCGGGATGCTGCCCTTCTCCATGAAGGACAGGTTGTACTGGTACTTCTTCGCCGCGTCCATGGGCGAATCGAGGATGTTGCCGACGCCGAACTCGAGCCGGTGGTCCTTGACCATCTTGGTCGGCGTCGCGTACATCATGTCGTCCGGGCCGCCGAAGTAGTTCAGCACGCCGCCACCTGCTTCGGCGGCCGACAGCAGGCCGAGCTTGGACTTGACCGTCTTGGCGTCAGGGCGTTGCACCGGCGTCATCACCGGCCTGCCCTTCCGGGCATCCGCCATCACTTCGGTGTCCCCCATGACCTTCGTACCGATCTCCGCGATCGCCGTGTTCGCGCCCTTCTCCTTCATGAGAGCGGTCCGGTTGATCACGATGACGTCGTACATGCCTTCGGGCACCTCGGCCATGCCCATGCCGCCGGCCTCGTCGAACGTGAAGCTGTGCGTCTCGCCGGTCTTGTTCTCGACGGCGAATGCGAGCGTAGCGGCCGGTGCCTTTCCGTCGCGTCCGATGCTCTTAAGGGTGAGCTTGACCGCCTTGGGTCCCGGCGCCGACGGCTTCTTGTCGGCCAGCTTCGCCTTCGAGGCGTCGGTGACGCCGAGCCGGTCGAGCAAGCTCACGTTGAACAGCCGGGCATCGAAGTCACCCTTGCTGACCGACGCCAGGGCGTCCTCGGGGATGACGGTGGTCTCCCGCTGACCGCCCTTGAAGGTGGAGGCGGCGAAGAAGCCGATGTCCGAACGTCCCGGCCCGGGTTCTATGCCCGTGGACCGCGTTCCGTCGGCTGTGGTCGTCAGGTGGACTCTGTCGCCGGTGGTCAAGGTGATCACCTTGGCCTTGGTGACGCCGGTTGGGGTGGGGGTCCCCGCCGGTGCCGCGCCCGCAAAGCTCTGTCCGCTTGCCGTCCCGATGGCGACCGCTAAGGCGGCGACACCGATGGATGTCTTCTTTCCGATGCGCATGGTCTCCTCCAGAAGGGAGATGCTGCCGGGTGGGGTGGTGATCAGTCCTTGGTGTCCTCGCTGGTGAAAGCGGGGGTATTTCTGCAGCCTTATTGGAATTCACGTACGTGTTATCGATTCACGTTGGTGACCGTACATCAGAAATAGGTCACGACCCGTCGCCGTGGAGTGGCGGATTCCCGTAATGGCGGGAAACCCACACCGCCGGGCCGTCACGCGTCACCGAGTACGCGCGACGCACGCCGTCCTCCCGAACCACCCCGCCGCAGGCTCCGGTTGGGGCCCGCCACCCACCATGCCGCCGCATCGCGAACCTGATCGAGCCGCGTACAGCCGCGCTCGCGGGGCCCTGATTCCTGGATCGCCGACGGCCCCGCCGCCTACTCCGACCTGACCAAGATGGACCGGACAACAGCCGCGGTCCTGTACGAGAACGGCACCAACAACCCCTACGAACGCATCACCTTCGAGCGGTTCACCCTCACCTGCCCCGGAGAATCGCGTCGACCAGGTCCGAGCCCGTGATGACCAGCGCGCGAGGCGCAGAGCCGGGAGAGGAAACGAACCATAGATCTGAATCAGGACATTATGCGATTCAGACCGGACATCAGAGAAAGATCGCGTGTGGGATGAATCGCTGGGAGAGATAGGCACGTTGACGGTTCAAGAAGTGATTCCACCGTGGGAAACAGAACCGAGGTTAATGTCAGCGCGAAGTTTGAGTGGCAGGGGAAGGTCAAGGGCCTGACGGCAGGTGCGACTTCGGTCGGGGAGCGTCCGCTCATCAGCGGGATTGCCTGGGGCCACTGACATCCCAGGGCGGTTACACCACCGGTGTGGCGGTGTCCAGGCCGGGCTGCGCGGGTGCCCTATGGAGGCCTGATGAGGTGTCATCTTTCGCAGGTGCAGAATTCTCGGGTGATCGCCGGTGGGCTGCTGGCCACTGTCGCGTTCAGCGGGTTGGGGCTCGGCGTGCCTCACGAGGCAGCGGCCGCGAACTCCTGCCTCACCTCAACGCCGTTCGTGTCCGGTACGGGCGGTTATCACACCTTCCGTATCCCCGCCCTCGTACGCACCCGCGCCGCCGTGGTGGCCTTCGCGGAGGGCCGCCGAAACAGTGCCGCCGACCACGGCGACATCGACGTCGTCGCCAGACGCTCCAGCGATGGCGGATGCACCTGGGGACCGCTGAAGCGCGTTCACGACAACAAGCGCGACGTCGCCGGCAACCCCGCCCCCGTAGTCGACCCCGCGAACGGCGCGATCGTCCTGCTCACCGTACGCCAGAAGGGTTCGGTCACCCAGAAGGAAATCGAGGAGGGCAAAGTCCCGCCCGCTGACGGCCGGCGCATCTACGTCCAGCGCAGCTCCAACGCGGGCGCGACCTGGTCCAGCCCGCGGGAGATCACCCCGTCCGTCAAGCGCACCCACTGGCGCTGGTACGCGACCGGTCCAGGGCACGGCATCGCCCTCGCCCACAGCCACGAAGGCCGTCTGATCGTGCCGGCGAACCACACCGGCCCAAACCGCGGATCCGGATCTCACGTCCTCTACAGCGACGACCACGGCACCACATGGCGCATCGGCGCCACCGACTACCGCACCGACGGCGAACTCAGACCGGACGAGACCACGGCCGCCGAGCTCCCGGACGGCACGCTCTACTTCAACACCCGCGACCAACACGGCACCGACCCGGCCACCCGCGCCGACACCTACAGCAAGGACGGCGGCAGGACGTTCACCACCCCGTACCGGCCTCAGCAGCTGTCGGCCCCCGTCGTCAAAGCCACGCTGCTGCAGGACGAAGGGGTCAGCTGCCGCCCGCTGCTCTTCTCCGCCCCCGACGACCCATCGAGCCGGCGGCATCTGACCATCCGGCGCAGCGCAGACGGCGGCAAGACCTGGAGGACCGCCACCGTCATCGCCGACGGCCCCGCCGCCTACTCCGACCTGGCCAAGATGGACAGGACGACTGCCGCGGTCCTGTACGAGAACGGCACCAACGGCCCCTACGAGCGCATCAGCTTCAAGCGATTCACCCTCACCTGCCCTTACTGATGCCATATCTTCGCAAACCTCGCGATGGGTCCTGCCCTTACTTCATGATCAGGATTGATCAGTAAACAACCCCATACCGAGGCTATTGACGACGACGTGACGGTCCGCTTCAATCCGGCCATAGGTTTAGACCATTAGGGGCTCCTGCTTACCCCAAAGAGAGGAGGCCGCGATGGTGGACCTCCTCAACCGGGGAGTTTTGCCCGTAAGAGGCGCGCCGGTCTGGGCGGTCACTGGTCTCGGCGTCAAGTGCGGCGTCGTCGGTGCCCTTTGGCGGCTGCGACTCTTCTCCATCGGGTCCACCGGAGGCTGATCTCCAGGGCCACGTCTTCTACTGCGTTCCCGCTTTCGGTAGGGGAATCGACAATGCGGCACCACGGGTGATCCAGGCAGCCCTCAGGTCGTAGCCGATTCTTCGTAGTGACGTGTGATCACGTCGAGCGCCCGCCGTTGCTCCGCGACGGCATGGCAGTCAGGTGCGCGATCCAGCCGCCCTGTGGGCGTCAGCGTCCGCCGCCTGTTCCCCCAGCTCCCCCTATTGGGAGGTCACGTGCGTATCCGAAAACGCCTACTGGCCGGTATCGGCGCGGGGCTGCTGGCCGCAGCCGCCGCAATTGCCGTACCTGGTACGGCCCAGGGCGCCACCCTGCCCACCGACTGGACCAGGGTCGTCAACAAGAACAGCGGCAAGTGCGTGGACGCCAGGGCCGCGGCCACCGCCAATGGCACAGTCGTGCAGCAGTACGCCTGCAATGGCACGAACGCCCAGTTGTGGCGCTTCACGCCGACGAGCGACGGCTACTACCGAGTGGAGGCCCGCAACGCCTCGAGCCAGGTCTGGGACGTGGCCGACGTCTCCAACGCCGACGGCGGAAAGATCCAGCTGTGGGGCTACGGGGGCGGGGGCAACCAGCAGTGGAAGCCGGTCGAGGAGGCAGGCGGCACCTGGCGCTTCGTCGCCCGCCACAGCGGCAAGTGCCTCGATGTACCCGCCGCGTCGAGAAGCGACAGCGTCCAGTTCCAGCAGTACAACTGCAACGGCACCGGAGCGCAGTCCTTCACTGTTGGCGGCACTGGCGGCACAGACCCGGGCCCGGGCGGCTTCAAGCAGGCGGCTCCCTACCTGTACCTGGGTTGGGGTGATCCGCCGAGCGCCACGTCGGTGATGAGCGACACCGGCATCAAGTGGTTCACCATGGCGTTCATCCTCTCCTCCGGTGGCTGCAACCCGGCCTGGGACGGTCAGCGTGCGCTCACTGGTGGCACGGACCAGAGCACCATCAACGCGATCCGTAACGCCGGTGGTGACATCGTCCCGTCGATCGGCGGCTGGAGCGGCAACAAGCTCGGCCCGAACTGCTCGACCCCTGAGGCGCTGGCCGGTGCCTACCAGAAGGTGATCGACGCCTACAACCTCAAGGTGATCGACGTCGACATCGAGAACACCGACGAGTTCGAGAACGCGACGGTCCAGGACCGGATCCTCACCGCCCTGAAGATCGTCAAGCAGAACAACCCGGGGCTGAAGACGATCCTCACCTTCGGCACCTCCACCAGTGGCCCGGGCTGGTGGGGCAACCGGCTCATCGAGCAGGCTTCGGCGCTGCAGGCGGACATCGATGTGTTCACGATCATGCCGTTCGACTTCGGCGGCGGTGCGGACATGTACGGCAACACCGTCAACGCGACCGAAGGGCTGAAGGCCAAGCTGAAGAGCACCTTCGGCTGGTCGGACGCCACGGCCTACGCGCACATCGGCATCTCCGGGATGAACGGTCTCAGCGATCAGCAGGAGCTGACCAGCCCGGAGACCTGGACCAAGATCCGTGACTGGGCGAACTCGCAGCGCATCGCCCGGCTCTCCTTCTGGTCGGTCAACCGCGACCGCCCGTGCCCGAACGGCGGGGTCACCAGCAACTGCTCCGGCATCGACCAGAGCAACTGGCAGTTCACCAAGATCACGGCCGGCTTCACCGGCTGACAGCCGACCCCATAGCAACAGCGCAGGGTGGCACACCCGGATCCCGGAGGTGCCACCCTGCAATACGTCGTCCTGGCCTGTCGACGGCCAGCTCAGACCAGGCGGCGGGCGGTGGCCCAGCGGGTCAGCTCGTGACGGTTCGACAGCTGGAGTTTCCGCAGCACCGCCGAGACGTGGGACTCGACCGTCTTCACGGAGATGAACAGCTGCTTGGCGATCTCCTTGTACGCATAGCCGCGCGCGATCAGTCGCAGCACCTCGCGCTCGCGCTGGGTGAGGCGGTCCAGGTCCTCGTCGACCGGCGGGGCGTCCGTCGAGGCGAAGGCGTCGAGGACGAATCCCGCCAGCCGTGGCGAGAAGACCGCGTCGCCCTCCGCGACCCGGAAGATCGCATCGACCAGATCCGAGCCCGTGATGGTCTTGGTGACATAGCCGCGGGCTCCGCCGCGGATGACGCCGATGACGTCCTCCGCCGCGTCCGAGACGGAGAGGGCCAGGAAGCGTACGGGCCGCTCCGCGTCCGACATCATCGGCGCGCTGCGGCGCAGCACCTCCACACCGCCGCCGCCCGGCAGGTGTACGTCCAGCAGGACGACTTCCGGCCGGGTGGCGGTGATCACGGTGATCGCCTGGTCCACGTCGGCCGCCTCACCGACCACCTCGACGCCCGTACGGCCGGTGTCCCCGATCTCGGCCTGCACTCCGGTCCGGAACATCCTGTGGTCGTCGACCAGCACGACCCGTACCCGTTGGGTCTCCGCTGCGATCTCGCCCTGTGTGTCCTCGGTCATCGTCCGTCCCTCGTCTTCTGGTCCGCCGCCCATGCCGATGCTGTCGGCGCCGCCCGTCCCCGCGCGTTCCGGTCAGGAGAGCCCGCGGTGCTCACGGGGACCGCTCCATCTCCAGCTCCACTTCCGTGCCGTCGCCGGGTACGGACCGCAACCGTGCCGTGCCGCCGTTGCGCTGCATTCTGCCGATGATCGACTCCCGCACCCCCATCCGGTCCTCCGGCACCGCGCCCGGATCGAAGCCCGGCCCCCGGTCCCGTACGGAGACGAAGACCGTACGGCCCTCCACCTCGGCGTAGACCTGCACCGCCCCGCCCTCGCCACCGTACTTGGCCGCGTTGACCATCGCCTCGCGTGCGGCCTGGACTTGCGCGCCCAGCTTCTCGTCCAGTGGGCAGTCCCCCACGCACACCACCTCGACCGGCACTCCGTGATGGTCCTCGACGTCGGCCGCCGTACGTCGCATCGCCTCCGCGAGCGTCTCCGGCTCCTCCTCGTCCTGACGACCGGTCCCCTCCGGCTTGTAGAGCCAGGTGCGCAGCTCCCGCTCCTGTGCCCGCGCCAGTCGCGCGACCTCCTTGGGCTCCTCCGCATTGCGCTGGATCAGGGTGAGCGTGTGCAGGACGGAGTCGTGGACGTGCGCTGCGACCTCGGCGCGCTCCTGGGCGCGGATCCGCATCAGCCGCTCCTCGGAGAGGTCCTGCATCATCCGCACGAGATACGGGCCGGCGAGCAACGCGATGCCGACCACGACGGCGAGCGTCGCCTGGAGCACCAGGCCGAGGTGCCTGGCCGAGCCCTGGATGACGACGATGCCGGTGATCCCGGCGCATACGAGCAGCACGCCGGCCGCGCTCCGCGCGATGTGCAGGAGCCCCTTGCTGCGGCCGACCTCCATCCAGTGGGCGCGGCGGGCGTTGTCCGCCTGCCGCCAGACGAGCGCGACGCCTGCGCCGATCAGCAGGGCCGGCCAGATGTAGGCGCCGGCGGCCCGGCCGAGCTGCAGCCTGTCGACGAAGAACGCCAACCCGATCACCAGCGCCAGCAGGGCGATCAGCTGGCCCTTGTCGGGCTTGCGGGCGAAGATCCGGCGGCGGCCGTCGGTCCAGGTCCCGGCCGCGGTCCCGGTCCGGGCCCCGGTGGGGGCCGCGGTCTCGGTGAACGGCAGGTCGGCGGCGGAGCGCTGAGTGCCGACCCCACCGACGCCGAGCGGCACCACGAACCAGAAGCCCGCGTAGAGCACGGCCCCCAGGCCGTCGATCATGAACAGTCCGACGAAGACGAGCCGCACCCACGACACCGGCAGCCCGAGGTGCCCGGCGAGCCCGCGGGCCACGCCGCCGAGCCAGCGGCCCTCCGCGCTGCGGTAGAGCTTGCGCGCGGGGCGTTCCTCGGTTGGGGTCCCCTCGCCGGAGGTAGGGGGAGGGTCGGGTGCCGGGGCCTGCGGGGCCCCGGCGCGGGGCGTGGCGGAGCTCATGCCCCCGATCGTCACACGCCGGGACCCCTACGGGCATCAGGGCCGACCCTGATCAGCCCCCGACCCTCCCCCTGACTCCGGCGGGGGGACCCGCACTGCCGCCGCGGTGAGACCCCCACGCTCACCGCGGCGGCTGCACCCGGGACCTGCCGCTCGCGATCATCAACAGAGCTCGCCGTCGAGAGCGGGCGCGGCCGGATCAGGGCGTCGCGCCGGACCGTACAGGGCCGCGGGCGCCCCGGTCATCACGGCCCAGTACCGGTCGCCGTACGACCAGTGCCACCACTCGGTGGGGTAATTGACGAACCCGGCCCTGGTGAGGGCGTCGGACAGCACACGGCGGTTGTCCCGCGCGATGTCGGAGATGTTGGGCGCCGCGGTGTAGCACGCGCCGTCGCTCTCCTCGGGGCTGGCGTTGACCGGGGTGCCGAGGTCGAGTTCGGTGCCGACGGCGGTGCAGAGGGTGAGGTCCACGGCGGCGCCGGCGACATGGGGGGCGACTTCCGGCGGGGAGAGGGAGCGGCTGGTCTGGGTGCGGAGATGGGCCTCGGACCACTCCGGGTTGGCCTGGCGCAGCTCGGCCGCGTACTCCTCGAAATAGCGCACTTGCAGATCGAGGGGCCGGTAGCCCTCGGTGACGAGGAGGCGGAGCCCGTCGGGCAGCATGGCGGCGGCGCGCAGCAGGCGGGCTGCGAGGCCCTCGCGGAGGAAGGCGTAGTGCCCGGCCGGATCGGCGAGGCGGGAATCGATCACGACACCGGGGAGCTCGCGGAGGTCGACCAGGGGCTCGCCGCACTCGCTGACCGGGGTGGAGACGACCCGGGGGTCGTTCATGAGGATGGTGTCAGACACATTTCGTCCTTCGCGGTGGGAGGGCCCACGGCAGGCCCCGGGAACGGAGATCGCTGGATCGTCCGTTCCCGGGGCACCCCCGTGGCCCCGGGAACGGTCATCGCCGGATCGCCCGTCCCCGGGGCTCCCCCCGTGGTGATGGCGTGCTGGCTCTGGGGCTGTCGGCGCGCGACCGCGCCCGCTAGCGCGGACGGGGCGATACGTAACCGACGACGCGCTTGGTGCTCCGGGAGCGTTGGAAGACGCCTTCCGTTCCCGTGCCGCTGCTGGTCCTGGTCGTGTTGCCCTCGACCGTCGTCAGCTTGCCGTTGTACGACGTGACGACGCCGACGTGGTCGATGTCCCAGCCGTTGTTGCCGAGGCCCGGCCTGGCACCGTCCCAGTCGTACAGGACGGCGTCACCCGGCTTGGGCCGGTACGTGCCCTTCTTGTGGTACTTCCCAGCGGGGGCGCGGTAGAAGGAGCCCGCGAACGGGTCCAGGCCGTTGACCCTGGCGCCGCCCTGCTTCCAGACGAAGCGGACAAAGTCCGCGCACCACTGGTTGGAGCGCCACTTGATGGGGCCGGTCCACTTGCTGCAGATGTTGTCGCCGCTGTTCCCCCAGTAGCCGCTGTAGAAGTTGCAATCGCGCGCAGCCTCCCGGTTGTGCTCGGGGTTGCTGCGCTCGATCTCCGCGTGCGCGACGATCTGCGTCCGGATGCTCTGCTCCTGCGGCCCGTCGGTTGCGGAGGCAGTCGCCGGCGGGGCGGCGGTGAGCGCACCGCCGGCGACCGCGGCCACCAGCAGGGACGTGGTCACGCGAGGTGCTGAGGTGACGCGGAGCATGAGATGTCCTTCCCCCCTCAGGATTCCGGTGTCGGCTGCGTGAGCCCGACGCCAGTAAGGTTCGCGGAAGGCGCTGTAAGTTCTCTGCAAGACCGTTTCCAGCGACCTTCAGGCGGCTTCAAGCCCGGTTCAGCAGCAGTCGCTTCGCGCCCCGAGCTCCTGCCGCTCCCGCGCCTCGCACGCTTCGAAGACCTCCAGCGCATCGTCCCGCAACGCCGCCGCCCCCGCCGGGTCGCCGAGCGCCTCCCGCACCGACGCGAGGTCGCGGAGCGTACGCGCACGGGGCAGCGGCAGGTCCATGGCTTCCCAGAGCGCGACCGACGCCATGAGGTGCCGCTCGGCGTCGGCGGGACGGCCGTCGGCGAGCTCGCACTCGCCGAGCGTCCGCAGCATCAGGGCCTCACCGAACCGGTCACCGTTGTCCCGGCAGACCTCACAGGCGGCCAGCAGGTCAGGAGCGGCGTCGGCCGTACGCCCCAGCCGGATCCGGGACTTGGCCCGCGCCTGGACCGCGTACGCGGCCATCAACCGGTCGCCGAGGCCGCGCAGGATGTCCAAGGCCTGCTCGCAGAGCTCTTCGGCGCGCTCGTAGTCGCCGAGCGCCCGGTACATCAGTCCGATCGATCGCAGGGTGAGCGCCTCACCGCGTCGACTGCCCTGCCGCCGGTACGAGCGCAGCGCCTCGTCGAGCAGCGTCCGCGCCGCCTCGTACTCCCCCAACTCGATGTGTACGGAACCGGCGTACCGGCACGTCAGGCCGAGTGAGCTTTCGTCGCCGAGCCGCCGGAAGTCGCCGACGGCGCGGGTCAGGGCGCGCTCGGCGGCACGCAGCCGCCCCTGCTCGCGGTAGGCGCAGCCCAGGCCGGCGAGGGCGGCGGCTTCGCCCCGTACGTCGCCGAGTTCGGTGTACAGCACCAGCCCCTGCTGGAAGTAGTCCTGGGCCTCGGCGAAGCGGTCCTGCTCGTACCGCAGCTGTCCCAGGCCGACCAGCAGCGGCGCCTCGCCGCTCCGGTCGCCGGCCCGCCGGACGGCGGTCAGGGCCGCGTCATGGGTGCGCCACCAGGCCTCGAAGCAGTTTCCGATGGCGTACGACGACGAGCAGAGAGCCACCGCGGCCTCGCAGGCGAGCGCGTGCAGGCCCATGGCGGCGGCGCGTTCCACGGCGACGGCGATCGCATCGGACTCGGCGTCGCTCCAGGCGAGGGGGTCGGCCAGGGCCCGCCTGGTGACCTCGGGTTCGAGCGGCCAGGCGGCGGAGTGGGCCGGTCTCAGCACCACCGTGCCGGTGGGGACGGCCGCGGCGACCCGATCGGTCAGCCAGAGCCAGCCACCGACCGCGCGGCCCAGGGCTGCGGCCCGCTCCTCCTCGGTGTCTTCGGTCCCGGCTCGCTCGGCGGCGTACACCCGCACCAAGTCATGCAGCCGGAAACGCGATTGGCCGACCCGGTCGATGGCGGAGAAGTGCAGCAGCTGGGCGTTGAGGAGCTGTTCCAGGACGCGGTCCGCCTCGGCCTCCGGTACATCCAGCAGTGCGGCGATCACCCAGGCCGGGACGTCGGGCGCGCCCAGCAGGCCGAGTCGGCGCAGCGCGGTACGGGCGGGGTCGCTCAGCGCCCGGTAGCTGAGGCCGACCCCGGCGCGTACCTCCAGGTCGCCCACGGTGAGTTCGTCCAGTCGCCGTCGCTCGTCGGCGAGCCGGTCGGCGAGCACCTGCGGCGTCCAGTCGCGGCGGGCGGCCAGCCGGGCCCCGGCGATGCGGATCGCCAAGGGCAGACCGCCGCACAGCTCGACGATCCGCCGAGCCGCCTCCGGCTCCTCCCGGACCCTGCCCTCCCCCGCCACCCGGGCCAGCAGTTGGACGGCCCGCTCATGGTCGAGGACGTCGAGGTCGAGACGCTGGGCCCCGACCAGCCCGAAGAGGCGGGCGCGGGAGGTGATGACGACGCCACACGTCGGGCTGCCCGGGAGCAGCGGGCGCACCTGCGCTTCACTGCGCGCGTCGTCCAGGACGAGGAGGATGCGGCGCCCGGCGACCGTACTGCGGAACAGGTCGATACGTTCGGCGAGCGTGCCGGGTGGGTCGGTGCCCAGGGCGCGAAGGAGGCGGCCGAGGACCTCCTCGGGGGGCAGCGGGGTCTCGGTGAAACCGCGCAGCTCGGCATAGAGCTGGCCGTCGGGATAAGCGGAGGCCGCCTGGTGGGCGCCCTCGACGGCGAGCGTGGACTTGCCGACACCGCCGGGTCCTGACAGCACCATGACCGGCACCGCGTCGCGGGGGCCGGACAGTGCCGCGACCAGCGTGTCGAGTGGGGCCTCACGGCCTGTGAAGTCACCGATCGTGGGCGGCAGGAGGGCCGGTCGCACTGGGGACACGGAACCGGTGGTGGTGGAGGAGGAGGCTGCGGAGGCGGGCGTGAGCAGCGCCGGGTCGGCCCGCAGGATCGCTTCGTACAGCTCGTTCAGCCCGGGCCCCGGGTCGATGCCCAGTTCGTCGGCGAGTACGGCGCGCCCTTCGGCGTACACCGCGAGCGCATCGGCCTGGCGGTCCAACCGGTAGAGCGCGACCATCAGCTGGCCGCGCAGCCGCTCCCGGGTGGGGTGGGCTCCGACCAGAGCCGTGAGCTCGGCGACGAGCTCGGTCTCGTGGCCGGAGGCCTCCAGCTCGGCGGCGATCCGCTCCTCCAGAGCGGCGAGCCGCGCCTCCTCGAGCCGGTCGGCCTCCACCCGCAGCGCCTCGCCGATCCCGCCCAGCGCCGGACCTCGCCACAGGGCCAGTGCTTCCGCCAACCCCCGTGCGGCAGTGGGGTGATCGCCGTCCGCTGCGGCCCGCCGGCTCTCGGCCACCAGCCGTTCGAAGGCCGCCCGGTCCACCGCGCCGGCATCGGTGCGGAACAGATAGCCGGGCGGGCGGGTCTCGATGACCTCGCCGGGCAGCGAGCGCCGGAGCCCGGACACATATGTCTGGATCAGTGCACGCGCGGTGTCCGGCGGTTCCTCGCCCCAGATCGTGTCGACCAGTGCGTCGGCGGAGACGACGCGGCCGGGTTGCAGCAGCAGAGCGGCGAGCAGCGCGCGCGGCTTGGGTCCGCCGAGCGGCAGCCGGCGGCCGTCGCACCACACCTCGACAGGACCGAGTACGCGAAAGTCCAGACCCACGGAACCCCTCGGTGTGTCCGCGCCACCAGCCCCCCGCACCTGAATGCTACGCACCGACTGCCGGGTTGTCCTGGGTAGTTGGCCGATGAACCGGCGCAGAAACGATACGGCGGCCGCCTCCCAGCCGAGGCGTTCGCGTGCCAGGGCGGCGAGCGGGGCGGACGCCGCCGAGCCGGCCCGTCGGGCGAGGCACTGGACTCTGCGAGAATCTGCTCCTTGTGAACGCCACCCTCGTCGCCAAGGACCTGGCCGCCGGACACGGCGACCGCACCCTCTTCTCCGGGCTCGATCTGGTGATCGCCCCCGGGGATGTCATCGGGCTCGTCGGGGCCAACGGCGCGGGCAAGTCGACCCTGTTGCGGCTGCTCGCGGGTCTCGACACCCCCGAGCAGGGCGCGCTGCGGCTCAGCCCGTCGACGGCGAGCGTCGGGCATCTGCCGCAGGAGCCGGAGCGTCGGGAAGCCGAGACCGTACGGGCGTTCCTGGCCCGGCGTACCGGGGTCGCCGCGGCCCAGGCAGCGCTCGATGCCGCCACGCAGGCGCTGGTCGATGGCGCCCCCGCAGCCGACGACGCGTACGCCGTCGGGCTCGAGCGCTGGCTCGCCCTCGGTGGGGCCGACCTGGAGGAGCGGGCCGAGGAGGTCGCGGACTCACTCGGGCTGAAGGTCGACCTCGACCAGCCCATGGCCGGACTGTCCGGCGGCCAGGCGGCGCGCGCCGGGCTGGCTTCCCTGCTGCTCAGCCGCTACGACGTCTTGCTGCTCGACGAACCGACGAACGATCTCGACCTGGACGGGCTGGCGCGGCTCGAGGAGTTCGTCACCGGGCTGCGGGCCGGTACGGTCCTGGTCAGCCACGACCGCGAGTTCCTGACCCGCACCGTGAACAAAGTGGTCGAACTCGACCGCGCCCAGCAGCAGGTGAACATCTACGGCGGCGGTTACACCTCCTATCTGGAGGAGCGGGAGGTCGCTCGACGGCACGCTCGCGAGGAGTACGAGCAGTACGCCGACAAGAAGTCCACGCTGGAGGAGCGGGCCCGAACCCAGCGCACCTGGATGGACAAGGGCGTGAAGAACGCCCGGCGCAAGGCGGGCGACAACGACAAGATCGGCCGCAGGTTCCGCAGTGAGGCCAGCGAGAAGCAGGCCGCCAAGGCCCGGCAGACACAGCGGCTGATCGAGCGTCTGGAGGCGGTCGAGGAGCCGCGCAAGGAGTGGGAGCTGCGGATGACGATCGCCGCCGCACCCCGCTCGGGCGCGGTCGTCGCAACGCTCCGTGGGGCCGTGGCGCGGCGCGGCTCGTTCGACTTCGGCCCCGTCGACCTGCAGATCGACTGGGCCGACCGGGTGGCGATCACCGGCGCCAACGGCTCCGGCAAGTCGACGCTGCTCGCTGCCCTGCTCGGCCGTCTCCCGCTCGACGCGGGTACCGCCGCACTCGGTCCGGGGGTGGTCGTGGGCGAGGTGGACCAGGCCCGTGCGCTCTTCCTGGGCGACGAGGCCCTCCTCGACGCCTTCGGCTCGGCGGTACCCGGCATGGAACCCGCCGAGACCCGCACTCTGCTCGCCAAGTTCGGCCTCAAGGCCGACCATGTGCTACGGCCTGCGGCCACGCTCTCCCCGGGCGAGCGGACTCGCTCTGCCCTCGCCCTGCTCCAGGCCCGTGGCGTCAACCTGCTGGTCCTCGACGAACCCACGAACCACCTCGACCTACCCGCCATCGAGCAGTTGGAGGCCGCACTGGCCACCTATCCCGGCACGCTCCTCCTGGTGACCCACGACCGCCGGATGCTCGAAGCGGTCCGCACCACCCGCCGCGTAGCAGTCGCGGACGGCCGGATCACCGAGCGCTGACGCCTCGCGGCGAGGCCGGCGGGACGCTCGCGCCCCAGCGCGTGCGAGCGGCCCTCCAGCGGCGCAGGCGCGTACTCGTCGCGCCGTTGGCCGAGGCCGCGACGCGGGTCGGCCCGTGCGCGGGCCGCGCGCTGGTACCGCCAGGGCGGACGGCACGCGATGCCGCTGCCCCGCGGCGAACCTCAACTCACCGCGGTCGGGGCGGAGAACGCGGCCCCTTGCTCCCGCAGGCCGCAGGCCCACGACAGCTGACGGCTCATGAGCCGTCAGCGATGCGCAAGCTGTCGCGGGCGTGGTCGAAGACCGGCTCGTACTTGGCCCATTCGGCGCTCGGCGCCGAGAGATAGAGCGCGTACTCCTTCTCACCGGGGCGTCCGAACCCGAGGTCTTTGGCGCGCCACTCACGCGCCTGGCCCTGCCAGGTGAACTCCCAGATCGCCGCCGGCATCTCCCGGTATTCCGTTCGCTGCATCCGCAGCTCCCGGTACCCCGGCAGCTTCCCCTCGCTGATGGACTTGGCCTTGTCGTCCTTCCAGTGCTGGAGGGGATCGGTGCTGGCGAAGTCGAGGACGTTGATCCGCAGGCCGACCATCCCGGTCGGGTCGACGTACGCGATCTCACCGCCGTCGGGCACCTTCTTGCGCGTCCAGCCCTTCGGTACCGGGACCGAGACGCCGAAAGCCTTCTCCTCCCAGAGGCGATAGCCGTCCGGGACCGGGGATGGCGACGGCGCCAAGGACGTGCTCGGGGACGGCGTTCCGCCCGTATCCGGGCCCGTCGCGCCCGCGGACGTCTCCCGGCCCTCGTCCGCGCCGCGCTGCGCCCAGACCGTGCCGCCGACCGCCGCTGCGGCCACGATCACCACGGTGGCGGCCCATACTGCGGCACGGCGGCGGCCCCCGCGTGGGCGGCCGGGCGCGCGATCCGCCGTCGGCGCTGGACCGACGCGGGTCGTATCGGCACCGAACGGGCGGCCGGCGGCGTCACCGACGCCGTCCACCGGAGCGCCACCCGTACTCTCGCCGCGCGCCGCATCCCCGCCCTGCCCAGACCCCGGCAGGGACTCCGGACCGGACAGCAGTCCCGTACGGTCCACCGCCGCCGTCTCCGCCTCCGCCGCAGGCTCCCTCAGCCGCCGCTCCACCACGTCCGCCGACGGCCGCGCCTGCGGATCCTTGGCCAGCAGCTCTTCGATCAGTGGGCCCAGGACGCCCGCCCTGCGTGGCGGCTCCAGAGGGTCGACGGCGATCGCGTACGCCGTCTCGATCGCGGTGTCCTTGCGGAACGGCGGCCGCCCCTCGAGGGCCTGATACAGCGTCGCGCCCAGCGCCCACAGGTCCGAGGCGGGGCCCGGTGTCCCGCCCCTGACCCGTTCCGGGGCGACATAGTCCACGGAACCGACGAGTTCACCCGTTTTCGTGAGCGTGGAGGTGCCGGAGGCGACGGCGATCCCGAAGTCCGTCAGCACCACCCTGCCGTCCGCCCCCAGAAGGACGTTGCCGGGTTTGACGTCCCGGTGCAGGACTCCGGCGGCGTGCGCGGCCCGCAGCGCCGCGATCATGCCGCGGCCGATCCGGGCCGCCTCGTCCGGCGACACCGGCCCCTCCTGCTTGAGCACGTCGCCGAGCGTCCGCGACGGCACGTACTCCATGACGATGCACGGCAGTCCGTCGTCCTCGACGACGTCGTGCACCACGACCACGTTCCCGTGCGTGACGCGGGCCGCACTGCGCGCCTCGCGCCGCGTCCGCTCGTACAGCGTGGCCCGCTCGTCATCGGCCAGATGCAGCGGCACATGCAGCTTCTTGACCGCCACATGGCGGGCCAGCAGCTCGTCCTCGGCGCGCCAGACCGTGCCCATACCGCCGCGGCCGATGCGCTCGAGCAGCCGGTACCGACCGGCGATCAGCCGCCCTTCCTCCGCCTCAGCGCCGTACGACACCCCGCGCCCTTTCTGTTCCCCCGCCTGCCATGGCCCCGACACGATAACGCCCGTCCCTACCGGGGAGATCTCAGGGTCGTACCAGGGTTGTGACGGGTGCACCCGGGGTTGCCGGGCGGCCACTATGAAGCCATGGACGACCAGCGGACCGCCCCCGGCGCACCACCCGCGCCGGGGGCAGCACTCCAGTCCCTTCGCCGCAGTCGCGGCAACTCGGTCATTTCGGGCGTCTGCGGCGGGCTCGGACGGCACTACGACCTCGATCCGGTGATCTTCCGGGTCACGCTGTCCCTGCTCGCAGTCGCGGGCGGCGTCGGCCTCATCGCGTACGGCTTCGCGTGGCTGCTGATCCCACGGGACGGCGAGGACGAGAACGAAGCGCGCAGGCTGCTCTCCGGCCGCGTCGACGTCCCGGCGCTGACCGCCCTGCTCTGCGCGCTGGTCGGCTGCGGGCTGCTGCTGTCGATGCTCGGCAGCCCGACGGTCTTCTTCTTCGACGTGATGGTGTCCTGCGCACTGGTCGGGGCAGCCCACTGGTCGCAGCGCCGGCGCCTCGCGGAGCAGGAGGGCGCGGTGAACGCGGCGACGGCGCATGCGGTCGCGGAAGCGCCTCCCGAGACCCTGGCTCCGCCCGCACCCGGTGCCCCGTCCTGGTGGCGCGGCCCGATCACCAAGGACGGTACGAGCGGCACCACCGGCACCGGCTATCTGTGGGGCCCGGCGGACGCCCCGCTCGACCAGAAGGACCCCTCTCCCGCGCGTACGTACCGGAGGTGGATCGGCGGCTGGATCTTCCTCCTCGCGGTGGCCGCGTGCACGGTCGGCATCCTCGTCTCCTGGGACTCGCAACCGCTCGGCACCAGCCTGCAGGCCGGACTCGCCGCCGCCGTCGCCGTGTTCGGCCTCGGGCTCGCGATCGCGTCCTGCTACGGCCGTGCCGGGGCCGGGACGCTCGTCATGGCACTGCTGACCTGCCTGCTGCTGGCGGGCGCGGCGGCCATGCCGAAGAGCGTCACCTCGGACTGGGACCGTACGGACTGGAGGCCCGCGTCGGCCGCTGTCGTACGGCCCGACTACGCACTCGGGACGGGCGCCGGCACGCTGGACCTGACCGGTCTCGACCTCGGGAAGGAGCAGACGGTCACGACGCGAGCGAGCGTCGGTGTGGGGCATTTGAAGGTCGTGGTGCCACGAGACGCGACCGTGCGGCTCGATGTCGAAGTCGGGGTCGGAGATCTGCGGCTGCCGGACGAGAGGCGGGACGACATCGACGTCTCGGCCGGCCTGCGGAGGGACGTGACGTTGCCGCCGGAGGACGGCCGCGAGCCGCACGGCACGCTCGACCTGGAACTGGACACCGGAGTGGGCCAGGTGGAGGTGACCCGTGCGACGTCATGACCTCGAACCGGGCAAGCTGATCGCCGGCCTGGTCCTCCTGGGCACGGGTGTCGCGTACGGACTCGACGCCGCGGGTGCGTGGGCCGTCCCGGCGTGGGCGCTGTTCCCCGTACTGGCGGGCGGCCTCTGCCTCGCGGCTCTCGCAGGTGGCGTGACCGCAGCTCGCCGCCGCTCCTCCCCCAGCCTCCGGCCGGGAGGTGCCCCCAGCCGCGGTGGCCGCTCTGCGTCGCGCTGACCCACCGGGGCAATCGTTCCGCGTGGCGGAGGCGCCCCGCGCAGGGGTTGCGCGTCCGTTCCGGGCGCGGTCGGGCGGCGGGCCTCGGTCCGGTGCCGGGCCGGGGCCTCCGGGACGGGGATTCCGGGAACGCATACTTA
The DNA here is from genome assembly GCF_052245555.1 of Streptomyces sp. KR80. NCBI lineage: Bacteria > Bacillati > Actinomycetota > Actinomycetes > Kitasatosporales > Streptomycetaceae > Streptomyces > Streptomyces sp. KR80. The sequence continues at coordinate 104,876 of NZ_JBQQCD010000007.1, read as the reverse complement.
CGGGCCCCGGGGGCCCACACATACACGGCGGCTTCCCGGAACCCCCGTCCCTCCGACCCCGTCCCCTCCCGCCGCTGTCCGGTGGACCGCTAGGTGAACATCTGACGGCCGCGCCGGGCCCGGCGGCGTTTCATCGCGGCGTCCAGGGAGAACACCTGCGCGCCTGCGAACACCAGCGGGACCCATGCCATGAGGTAGGCCAGATCGTTCCCGTAGTAGTACGGCTCGGTCTGCCAGCTGACGGTGAGCCAGAGACTCAGCGAGATCAGCACGCCGCCGAACGCCGCGAGGCGGGCGAGGAGGCCGACGAGGGTGCCGAGCCCGACCACCAGCTCGCCGATGGCTATCGCCTGGCCGAAGCGCGTCGGGCTCCGGAGCGCCAGGTCGACCATGGCGGGGAACGCCGATCCGTCCCGTACCGATTCCATGACCTGGACGAGCGAGCCGGGGCCGCTGCCGTAGAGAAAGTTGGAGTCGATCAACTTGTCGATGCCCGCGTAGATGAAGGTGACCCCGAGGAACACCCTCAGCGGCAGCAGCGCGTGGCGCGACGCCGTGTCCCGCCACGTCCGGTCGCCGGTCGCGCCCGAACGATCCACAAGAACCATGCCCTCGGCCTCCTCTGTCGCCTCCACGAAGGCACGATTGTGCTCGCGCACACGCGGTAATGGGAGAGGTATGGCCGAGGCTTCACGTCCGGTTCAATCAGGACGGCACGTGCAGTCCGCGTCCGGCCGCCGGCGTCAGCCGTCCACCACGTCGATCGCATAGCGGTTGCTCTCCGCCCCGGCCGCGGTCACGACCTGGACCTCCACGCGGCCCGGCTCCACCTCCGCCGGGACCGGTACGGTCAGCGCTGTGTCCGTCGGGCTCCGGAAGCCGCCGACGACCGGCACCAGAGGCACGTGCACATGCACTGCGCCGATCCGTACCACCAACCGTCCCAGCGCCTCCGCCGCCGTGCCCGCGCCCGGCGGCACGAAGCCGCTGCCCCGGATCTCGATGTCGTCCCCCGGCCTGACCGGACAGTCCAGGTCTCCGGCCTCCCGAGCTCTGACGACGGAGAGCACGACCGGTCGCCCGCCCTCCGTGCCCTTGGCGGCCAGGTAGGTCACCGCCGAGACGGCCACCAGGCCGACCAGCCCCCACGGGATGTCGGGCAGCCGCTCCGGCTCCCTCACGAGCCGGACGGTCGCGAAGAGCGCGGCGGCCGCGGCGACCGCCGCGTACTGCACATCGACGAGACTGCCCCGTCCTGCGTCGTCGGTGAGGATGTCGCTTCCGCGCGGCCGGGCGGCACTGAGCTTCTGCAGCCGCCGGGCCCGGATCCGCGCCATCACGATTCCCCGCACCGCCACCGTCACCAGACAGGTCAGCGCGACGACGGTCAGGAGCCCGGCGCACCGGCCCACCCGCAGCCCGTCGACGATCCGCGCCCGGTCGCCGGACACCGCGAGCACCACGGACGGTACGAGGATTCCGGCCACCGCGACCAGCACCCATAGCGCCGCCACCGCACGCGAGGTGGACAGCCGGTTGTCGTCGCCGACCAGCGGCCCGATCAGCGCGCCGCGCCTGCCGCGCAGCCGCATCCGGCCCTCCGCGCGGCCGAACTCCGCCGCCTTGACGGCGGACCGGGTCAGTTCGTCCGAGACCCACTGCCGGGAGGCCGGCGCCGAGTGCGCGAGCGCGGCCGGTACGCCCTGGCCTGCGGCCAGCTCCTCCCGCTGCGCGACGAAGGCCGCGACCGCCCGCCGGTGCCCCGCGCGGGCGCCGTACGGGCAGTCACCGCAGGTGCAGGCCCCGCCGTGCCCGGCCCCGCCGGCCTGCCCACCGTCTCTCGCCGAATCCACGGCCATGGGACAACCTCTCTCGTCGCGATGCCGCGGCGGTCCCCTACGTACGCGCGGCAAAACGCCCGTGTGATGAGAGGGAATTGTGCCGCACTCCCGGCCGGTCTCCTGCATCCGGGCGAGCTCTGCACACCAGCGGGTGGCTGATGCCTCCCAGTACGGTTGACACCAGGCATACCAGCACCAACCGCGTCATGTTGTCCTATAGCTCGTCGATCTCGATGAGGTCGATGTCGATGTCGAAGGGGGTGGAGAGCTTGAGCCGGTCGTGGAACGTACCGACGGAACTGTAGAGATGCGTCTCTTTGTCGAGTTCGAAGACGTGCACGACCGGGCGTTCGTCCACACTGGCCATCTCGACCCGCCAGAAATGCGGAACACCGGCAGTGGCGTACTTGTACGGCTTGGTGCCGCTGTCGCGAGACACAGAGTCCGGCGAGACCACCTCGACCGTAAGCAAGACGTCTCTCACCTGGAAGTAGGTCTGCTCCCGGCTCCTCACCGACGTGGCACGCACCACCGATACATCCGGCTCCGGACCGTTGTGCCTGTCGATCACCATGGTCATCTCACGCATCACCCTCAGCTCGGGCGGCGCGGTGCGACGCAGGCCGCTGACCAGCAGGTCGATCGCCGTGCTGTGGAAGATGCGCTGCGGACTCACGAACACCAGGCTCCCGTCGATCAGTTCAGTGTGCGGCGGGAGGTCAGGCAGGGTGAGAAGGTCGTCCACGGTGTAACCCTCGGTCGGCGGCACCGGCCAGTGGTGGTGCGCAATTTCTGCGCTCATGAGTGCTCCCATGGACGTGAGTCTGGTCCGTACGATCAGACTACCCAGCGGAAACAGCGACGCCGCCACCCAAACGTATGAGCGACGACGTCGGCGTTGACCTGCAGCGGGAGGTCACTCCCATTCGATGGTGCCTGGCGGCTTGCTGGTCACATCCAGCACCACCCGGTTCACCTCGTCGACCTCGTTCGTGATCCGCGTCGAGATCCTCGCCAGCACGTCGTACGGCAGGCGCGACCAGTCCGCGGTCATCGCGTCCTCGGACGAGACGGGCCGCAGCACGATCGGGTGCCCGTACGTGCGGCCGTCGCCCTGGACGCCGACCGAGCGGACATCGGCCAGCAGCACCACCGGGCACTGCCAGATGTCCCGGTCGAGCCCGGCCGCCGTCAGCTCCTCGCGGGCGATCGCGTCGGCCTCGCGCAGCAGATCCAGCCGCTCCTTGGTGACCTCACCGACGATCCGGATGCCCAGGCCCGGCCCGGGGAACGGCTGTCGCTGGACGATCTCGTCCGGCAGGCCTAGCTCCTGGCCGACCATCCGGACCTCGTCCTTGAAGAGCCGGCGCAACGGCTCGACGAGCCGGAACTGCAGGTCCTCGGGGAGGCCGCCCACGTTGTGGTGCGACTTGATGTTCGCGGTGCCGGTGCCGCCGCCGGACTCGACGACGTCCGGGTACAGCGTGCCCTGGACCAGGAACTCGACCTGCTCGCCCTGCGCGCCGGCCTCGGCGACGATCTCGGAGGCCGCCTGCTCGAAGACCCGGATGAACTCCCGGCCGATGATCTTCCGCTTCTCCTCGGGGTCCGAGACACCCTTCAGCGCGCCGAGGAAGCGGTCCTCCGCCTCCACGACCTTGAGCTGGACGCCGGTCGCGGCGACGAAGTCCTTCTCGACCTGCTCCGACTCGCCCTTGCGCATCAGGCCGTGGTCCACGTAGACGCAGGTCAGCTGGGAGCCGATGGCCTTCTGGACGAGGGCGGCGGCGACCGCCGAGTCCACGCCGCCGGACAGCCCGCAGATGGCACGCTTGGTCCCGACCTGCTCGCGGATCGCGGCGACCGACTCCTCCACCACGTTGTGGGTGGTCCAGTTGGGCTCCAGCCCGGCGCCGCGGTAGAGGAAGTGCTCCAGCACCTGCTGGCCGTGCGTGGAGTGCAGCACCTCCGGGTGGTGCTGGACGCCGTAGAGCTTTCGCTGGTCGCACTCGATGGCGGCGACCGGCGCGCCGTCGGTGGCCGCGGTGACCGTGAAGCCCTCGGGCGCGGCCGAGCAGGCGTCGCCGTGCGACATCCAGACGGACTGCTCGTCGGGGGTGCCCGCGAAGAGTGTGGAGCCCTGACGGGAGATGGACAGCGGCGTACGGCCGTACTCCCGGCCGCCGGTGTTGTCGACGGTGCCGCCGAGCGCCAGCGCCATGGCCTGGAAGCCGTAGCAGATGCCGAGGACCGGCACACCAGCGTCGAAGATCTCCCGGCCGAGGTGCGGGGCGCCTTCGGCGTAGACCGACGACGGACCGCCGGAGAGGATGATCGCCTTCGGGTTCTTGGCGAGGATCTCAGGCACCGGCATGGTGTGCGGCACGATCTCGCTGTAGACCCTGGCCTCGCGGACGCGACGGGCGATGAGCTGGGCGTACTGCGCACCGAAGTCGACGACGAGGACCGTGTCCGTCGTGGGGTCGGCGTCGGGAGCGGCGGCTGGGGTCGCTGATGACACTTCGGCGGCCTTCCGGCGGGGAGTGGGTGATACGGAGTCTGCGGTGTCTCGATTCTAACGGGGGTGTAAGGGGCATCGGCCCGTCTCACGATCCGGGCCGGCTTTGGCCCTCTCGTCTCGGCCGGGACATACTGAGGCCCATGTCCAAGCAGCTGAGCTTCGTCTTTACCTATGGCACCCGGCCCGTCCGGCTGCCATGGTCGTGCTGCTTGAGCAACTGACAAGCGACTTCCCAGGCGCCCCGGGCCGACAAGGCCCGGGGCGCCTCGCGTCGTACGGGCCGTGAAGGTCCCGGGGCCGTCCCGATCGACCCCGAGGAGATACGGACATGAGCACCCCGACGGCAATCCCCACCGCAGCCCGCCACGCGACCGCCGGTGCAGCGGCCCCGGATACAGCGGACACCGGCGCGCGCACCCCTGAGGCCGCCGCCGAGATCGGCGACGCCCGTCGGCGGATCGACGATCTGGACGGGCGGATCATCGGCCTCATCCAGGAACGGATGGCGGTCTCGGCCGTCATCCAGCAGGCCCGGATCGCCTCCGGCGGGCGCCGGGTGAACCTGTCCCGCGAGATGGAGATCATCGGCCACTACAGCGAGCAACTCGGCAAGCCCGGCACCGCGCTCGCGATGACGCTGCTAGAGCTGTGTCGCGGCCGCGTGTGACCGCGTCGGGCGCGGCCCCGCGCGGCAAGGGCCCCACCGCGCGGGCCCATCACCCGTACGGTGCGTGACCGGCCCGTGAGTCCTCTCGTTGGTACCGGTGTCCGTGCCAGCCAGGGGCGGCCTTCATGCACACCACGCGTGGCTCCGCCCATGTTCGATCGGGCGCCCGGCAGCGACAGGGCGGAACCACTGGGGCGTGTGACGTGCCGTGCACGTCGTGGGACCGCGCCCCAGTGAGTGACCGGTCGGCAGGGGACAGCAGGACCGGTCACGGCCCACAGCGGCCGGCCCCGGGGACGCCCGGGCCGGCCGCTTCCGTTTTCCTTGTCATCGCCTTCACCAGCGCGCTCCCTGGAATCTCTTCCCAGGTTGAGACCACGCCAGTGACACAGGTCACATGAGGATCTCTCTGCCTCATGCACAACCATGTTCACTCCTTACAGGTCACTTACCTGCAAACGCACGGCCCTTCCGCGCCCCACCGCGACGGCCACCCATGCTGTGCTGCCGCCAATGGCAGCACTCGGACCTGGATATGAGGTCTCATGAAGCTCCGCCGCGCCCTGGCGACTGCTGCCGCGACGGCCGTCATCGGTCCCGTCGCACTGCTCGCGGCCCCTGCCGCGTACGCGACCGACGGCGACTCCCCGACTTCGTCTGCGACCACGGCCGAGACGGCCACCGCCGAGCCGACCCCCGCCGAGGACCCCTCTCCCGAGGAGAGCACCCCGTCCGAGGAGCCCTCCGCTCCGGAGAGCTCCCCCGCCGAGGAGCCCTCCGCCCCGGAGAGCTCCCCCGCCGAGCCGTCGGACAAGCCGAGCTCATCGGCCCCGGCCGAGCCGACGGAGGCCCCGTCCGAGGGCCCGGTCGAGTGCAACGACAGCGACGAGGAGCCGCAGTTCGACGACAACCTCGTCACCGGCTTCTCCGGCTTGCCGTCGAAGATCGTGGCGGGCAGTGGTTACCACAACTTCAAGCTGAACGTCTCGAACACGTCGGACGCGTCGTACCAGCGCGTCGACCTCGGCGTCTTCACCGCGCAGCTCGACGAGGAGAGCTGGAACATCTCCACCAGCCACCTGACGCTGCAGTTCCAGAACCCCGAGACCGGCGCCTGGACGAACATCTCCCTCGACGAGAACGACGAGGGTGCGGGCTACGTCGGTTACACCGATGTCCGGCCGCACGAGTCCTTCTCGCTCAACCTGCGCCTCAGCGTCGACGCGTCCGCTCCTGCCGGCCTCGGCTTCGCCATCAGCATCGGCGTCTACGCCAACGACAAGGGCGACTGCGTCTACTCCGGAGGCGACAGCTACTACGAGTTCGACATCCTCAAGGCCGGCTCGAAGCCCGGCGAGGTGCCGGGCGCCAAGCCGCAGGGGGGCAAGAAGCCGCTCCCGGCCAAGCCCTCCGGCAACACCGAGATCAACCCGAAGGGCAACCTCGCCAAGACCGGTTCGTCCTCGATGCTGCCGACCGTCGCCACCATCGGCGGTGTCGCCATGGTCGTCGGCGCGGGCGCCGTCTTCGTCGTGCGCCGTCGCAAGTCCGCGGGCTCGGAGGCCGCCGCGTAAGCGGTAGTCCGTAGCTCAACCCCGAAGGGGCCGCACCGATCAGGAGGGGAGTGCGGCCCCTTCGTCACGTCGTCGTGCGGGATGGACGCGTGGGCATGGGCGGAGAACCCGGCGCACGCGCGCGTGCGGAAGTCGTGGGCACGGGACGTACGCGCTTCAGGTCTCGGCGGGCGCCGAGCTCTCCGCGGTCTCCGCAGACCGCTTCGGCGGCACCGCCGGGACCGGGAGGACCGGCAGTCGCAGCGCCCCGAACGCACTCTCCGGCACGACCGGCGACTTCGGTACGACCGCGGTCAGCCGCACATAAGCCTCGCCCTGCGCGGGGCGCGGATCGTCCTCGCCCTTGTTCGGCCAGAGCGACATCGCACGCTCCGCCTGGGCCGTGATCGTCAGCGACGGGTTGACGCCCAGGTTCGCCGAGACCGCCGCGCCGTCCACCACATGGATGCCAGGGTGCCCGTACAGCCGGTGGTACGGATCGATCACGCCGTGTTCCGTGTCCTCGCCGATGGGGCACCCGCCGAGGAAGTGCGCGGTGAGCGGGGTGCCCATCAACTCGCCGATGTTGCTGCCCGCGAAGCCGTTGATCTCCTCGGCGAGGATGCTCGCGGCCTGCGTGGCCTCGGCAATCTGGGTCGGATTGGGCGCGCCGTGGCCCTGCTTGGCGGTCAGCAGCCCCCTGCCGAGCCCCTTCGGCTTGCGGTAGGTGGTCAGCGAGTTGTCCAGGGTCTGCATGACCAGGCCGATGATGGTGCGCTCGGACCAGCGGCGGTTGGAGAGGGAGCGCAGCGACAGCCACGGGTGCCTGGCACAGTTCGCCGCCCACGCCAGGACGCGGGGGAGCCTGCTGCCGTACGGGACTTGGAGAACGGTCAGCGCACCCATCGAGTTCGAGCCCTTGCCGTAGCGGACCGGCTCGATATGGGTGTTCTCGTCGGGGTGTATCGAGGAGGTGATCGCCACACCGCGCGTGAAGTCGGCCTTCTTGGCGCCGTGCTTCCTGCGGTAGCGGCGGTTGTCGGTCTGTGCGCCGACCAGCGCCTCGGAGTTGGTCCGGGTCAGAATGCCGAGCTTGTCCGAGATTCCGGGCAACAGACCCCGGTCCCGCATGGTGTGCAACAGGCTCTGCGTGCCGTACGTCCCGGCGGCGAGGACGATCTGCCGGGCGCGGAACGTCTTCGGCTTGTCCGGGCGCTTCTTGTCCGTGGGGACGACCGACACCAGATAGCCGCCGTGCCCGTCGTCGCAGACGCCCGTCACCGTGGTCATCGGGTGCACGACGGCTCCCGCCTTCTCGGCGAGGTAGAGATAGTTCTCATTGAGGGTGTTCTTGGCACCGTGGCGGCACCCGGTCATACACTCGCCGCACTCGGTGCACGCCCGGCGCGCGGGCCCCTCACCGCCGAAGTACGGGTCGGGGACCTCGGCACCGGGCTGCGCCTTCGCCTCGCCCCTCGCGTCCTCGCCGTCCCCGAAGAAGACGCCGACCGGGGCCATGTGGAAGCTCTCCCCGACGCCCATCCGTTCCGCCGTCGCCTTCAGGTGCACGTCTGAGGGGGTGAGGGTGGGGTTCAGCCGGACGCCCAGCATGCGCTGGGCCTGGTCGTAGTACGGCTTCAGCTCCTCCTCCCAGTCGGTGATGTGTCCCCACTGCCGGTCCTCGAAGAACGCCTTGGGCGGTACGTAGAGGGTGTTGGCGTAGTTGAGGGACCCGCCGCCCACCCCGGCGCCGGCCAGCACCATGACGTTGCCCAGCAGATGGATGCGCTGGATGCCGTAGAGACCGAGCGCCGGCGCCCACAGGAAGTTGCGGATGTCCCAGGAGTTCTTGGGGAGCGTCTCGCGGGTGAAGCGGCGGCCCGCCTCGAGGACGCCGACGCGGTACCCCTTCTCGGTCAGGCGGAGGGCCGACACCGACCCGCCGAAGCCGGAGCCCACGACGATGACGTCGTAGTCGTGACCGTGGGCATTTTCGCGGGTCTGGGCGGACTCGTCCCGTCTCACGAGGTACCTCCGATGGAACGTGCAGGTCGGCGCGGTTCGTAGGGACAAGGGATGACCACGGCGGGACGGAGGTCAGCGCAGGCGGAGCGCCTTCATGACGCGCAGGCCGCGGCTCATGAAGGCCGCGTACTGGGCGTCGTCCATACCGAAGGAGGGGGCGAGCGGGACCATCCGCTGGTGGGCGACGGTCTGGGCCTCGGTGTACTTGAGGACGCCCTCGGAGCCGTGGCGGCGGCCCAGGCCCGAGTCGCCCATGCCGCCCATCGGGGCCTGCACGCTGCCGTACCCGGCGGCGTACGACTCGTTGACGTTGACCGTGCCCGAGCGCAGCCGGGCCGCGACCGCCCGCCCGCGCCGCCCGTCCTTGGTCCAGACGCTGGCGTTCAGGCCGTACGGCGTCGCGTTGGCCAGCCCCACCGCCTCGTCCTCGTCGCTGAAGCGGTAGATCGACACCACTGGGCCGAACGTCTCCTCGGTGCACACGGCCATCGGGGCCTCAACGCCGTCGAGGATCGTCGGCTCGTAGAAGAGGGGGCCGATGTCGGGCCGGGGGCGCCCGCCCGCGACGAGCTTCGCGCCCTTCGCGACTGCTTCCTCCACGTGCCGGGTCACGGTCTCCAACTGCCGCTCGGAGACGAGCGAGCCCATGTCGGCGCCGTACGCGAGGGCCGCGCCGAGCCGCATCGCGCGCGTACGGGCGGCGAAGCGCTCCACGAAGGCGTCGGCGACCGACTCGTGGACGTACAGCCGCTCGATCGAGATGCACAGCTGTCCGGCGGAGGAGAAGCAGCCGCGGACCGCGCCCGCCGCCGCCTTGTCGAGGTCCGCGTCGTGCAGCACCAGCATGGCGTTCTTGCCGCCGAGTTCGAGAGAGCAGCCGATGAGTCGCGCGGCGGCCTTCTGAGCCACTTCACGGCCGGTACGGGTCGAGCCGGTGAAGGAGACGTAGTCGGCGTGCTCGACGACGGCCGGGCCGACGACCGGGCCCTCGCCGAGGACCACCTGCCAGACACCCGCCGGGAGCCCGGCCTCGATCAGCAGATCGCGGGCCCACAGGGCGGTCAGCGCGGTCTCGGTGTCGGGCTTCATGACGAGGGCGTTGCCCGCGACGAAGGCCGGGAGCGCATCGCCGACGGACAGCTCGAAGGGGTAGTTCCAGGGCGCGATCTGGCCCACGACACCCCGCGGCTGACGCAGCTCGGTGACCTTGGTGAGGGTCGGCAGGGCGCCGGTGTGGCGCTTGGGCCGCAGGTACGCGGGTGCCTTGCGCCCGTAGTGACGGGCGGCCATGGCGACCGCCTGCACCTCTTCGTGCGCGTGGAGGCGGGCCTTGCCGGTCTCCAGCTGAATGAGGTCGAGCACCTCGGCCTGCCGCTCCAGCACCAGGTCGTGGAAGCGCAGCAGGACCGCCGCGCGCTGCCGCAGGGGCGTGGCCGCCCACGCCTGCTGCGCCTCGCGCGCGCATCCGAAGGCGGTGGCCACGTCCTCCGGGGTGGACTCGGGCAGATCGGCCAGCTTCTCCCCGGTGAAGGGCGTGTGGTTGGCGGTGGTACCCGAACCGACGACGCCACGGGTGAGCTGGACGACCAGCTCGGGGGTGACCACATCGGCGGCGTTACGGGTGCCTGCCGGGGCCTCGAAGACCGGGTTGCCGGAGGCGGTGGGGGCGTCGGTGTCCTGCGTGTCCGTCATGGGGGTGAGCGTATGCCCGCGTGGGCACGTTGGGTACCCGTGGGTAACCACCCTTTACGGGTCGTCCACAATTGCGCCAGCAGTCGCTGGCGTGGATGTCGGGCGGGCGCGTGCCGGGGGAGAGCGCTGTGCCGTCCCACCCTCCCCTTCAGGAGTGCGGGCGGGTGCGGACGAACGTTTCCAGAGCGGTGTCGAAATGCCGCCGGGCGGCAGCCAATTTCCCGACGGGGGCCGAGACCCAGACGTCGTACAGCTTGCCGTCCTCCTCCCAGCTGAAGTCGAAGGTGTGGCGAGGGCCGCCGTCCGCGGTGAAGCCGTTCCACGTGAACTCCCACAGCGCCGCCCGGTTTCCGCCCCGCGTCGCCGCCGTGACCTCGCCGTCCCGGTAGCCGGTGTACCGGGACGGTCCCTCGCTGTGGGCGGCCCGCATCACGCTCAGCGGTCCACCCGGCTCCGCGTCCTGGATCTGGACCCCGAGCCGGATGACCTTGCCGGGCGAGTAGTAGAAGATCCGCGGTGGCTCGAAGGAGCGCGTGAAGCCGTCGGGCACGGCGATCCGGAACCCGGCGGGGTCCGAGGCGGTCCGGTAGCCCGCGGGCGGGGTCCTGCCCGGCGGACGCGGGGTGGGCAGGACGGTGGTCTCCGTCTCGGTGGACGTCACCGTCACCGTCGGCGACACCGACGGCGGCCGGGAGGTGGGCCGTCCGGTCTTCCCGGCGGTCGCGGTGGGCCCGGGCCCGCCGGAGCCGCCCTCGCCTTCCCCGTCCACCAGCAGCGCCACCCCGGCCACCCCCGCCGCACCCGCCGAAGCGACGAGCAGCGTGGCCGCGACGATCGTACGGGCACGGGTCACGCCGGAACGGGGCCGCTCGTCGCCGGGGCCGCCGACCGGTGGCCGGCCGCCGACCGACCAAGGGCCCTGGATACCGCGCTGCGTGGGCGCGTGGCCGGCGGCCGGCAGCGCGGGCATGCGGCCCGTGCGCAGATACTCCCCCAACAGGCGCTCCGCCTCCGCGGCGGCCAGCCGCCGTTCCGGATCGCGCTCCAGCAGGCCTGTGACAAGGGGCAGCAGGGGCTGCGCCGCCTCCGGCGGACGGATCTCGTCGGACACCACCGCGTGCAGCACTCCGCCCAACGAGTCCCGGTGGAACGGAGACTTGCCGCTGAGCGCCGCGCACAGCAGCGCACCGAGCGACCACAGATCCGACTCCGGCCCGGCCCGGCCACCGGACATCCGCTCCGGCGCGGTGTACTCCGGCGACCCCACGAACGACCCCGTCTCCGTGATCGTCGTACCGCCGCTGATCTGAGCGATTCCGAAGTCGGTGAGCACCACCCGCCCGGAACGCTCGTCCATCAGGACGTTCGCGGGCTTCACATCCCGGTGCAGCACCCCGTGCGCGTGTGCGGCCCGGAGCGCGCCGAGCAGGGCGAGCCCGATCCGGGCGGCCTCGCGGGGCTGAACCGGCCCGTCGGCGCCGAGTCGGTCGGCGAGCGACCGCCCGTCGATCAACTCCATGACGAGCCACGGCCGTTCGTCCTGCTCGACCACGTCGTGCACGACGATGACGCCGGGGTGCCTGAGCTGCGCGACGGTCCGCGCCTCGCGCAGCGTCCGCTCACGTTTCATCCGGGCGTCGTCGTCGGCGGGATCGTCGCCCATGTGGAGTTCCTTGACCGCCACTTGGCGGCCCAGCAACTCGTCGGTCGCACGCCAGACCGTACCCATGCCGCCGCGGCCCAGTCGGGCACCCAGCCGATACCGCCCGGCGATGAGGCGGTCACCCTCGCGCCCGAAGCTCCCCATGGGCCCATCCTGCCCCACGGGCGCCCCAACCGGGACAGGACCTCGCAGCCGGTCACATCCGCCTCAGGCCCTGTCCGGTCGCTGAACTCCACCTGGACGGCGGGCCGAAGCCGGCGTGCCGGGCCGATCGCGGGTCAGCCGGTGGCGCGATACGTATTCGCGGCGTGCCGGAAGTACTCGGATACGGCCTCGCGTTCGCCGTCCGGACCGATGACCAGCAGCAGGTGGTAGCGGCCCTCGACGATCATGGCGAGGTTACGGGCGTAGACCTCGCGGCCGCTGCTGTCCTTCCAGGTGAAGATGCCTTCGGCCATCGCCGTCCGCCCGACGTCGATCCGGCGTAGACCGGAGGCCGCGGCCCACTGGGAGGCGCGGAAGGGCTCCAACTCCTCCTCCTTGTCCTGCTGGTACGCCATCGGGTCCGCGCCGAAGTCGTCGACCGAGTCGCGGCCGGGGACGACGATCAGCTCGACGTCGTCGCCGAGATAGCGGATCTGGCCGCGGGAGTTCTCGCCGCGGCGCTCCCAGCCCTCATGGACGGCGAGCGTGAAGCCCGCGGGGTCCTGGCGCAGGGCGAAGCCCTTGGGGAGATCGGCGGGTTCGGTGGACTGCGGCTGCTGCTGCGAGGAGTCGGGCGGCGCGGGGGCCGAGTTCACCGGGCCCGCAGAGCCCGTGCGGTCCTGGCCACGGTCCCCGTCCGCACGGGGCAGGAACAGCATGGCGTAGGCGATCGCGGCGATCAGCGCCAGCAGGATCAGGCCGACGAGGGTGCGGCCGAGGCTGCGGGGGCCGCGCTGCCGCTTCTCCCGGCTCCGCTTGTGACGACCGTGCACGAGGGCCGGGGACCCCGCGCGGCGCCTGCGGACGAGCTCGCCGCGCCGCCGCAGGACCGGCAGCCGCCGCGGGTCGGCGGCCGCGCCGACGCCGAGGGAGGGGACGGTGACGACACGCCTGCCGAGGTCCGGCTCCGGCGCGGACCGGATGAGCGAGCGCAGCCAACCGCGGAGCTCCTCGAACTCGGGGCGCTCCGTGGGGTCCTGGCGCAGCAGCGACTCGACGATGGGGCGCAGCGGACCGCACTCCTCGGCGAAGGCGGGCGGCTCGGCGCAGACGAGCTGCACGAGCTCGGTGGCGTTCTCCTCCGGGAACGGGGCGTGGCCCTGGACGGCGCGGAACAGGAGTGCGCCGAGAGCCCAGAGGTCGGTGGCGGGGCCGACGGGTGGCGCGAGCTGCCAGTTCTCGTGGACGGGCCCGGCCTGCTCCGGGGCCCACCGCTCGGTGACCGCCCCGACGACGAGGATGCGGGCCTGTCGGGCGCGCTCGGCGGCGAGGGCGGTCATGGGGAGTCGGCGCGACGCGGCTGCGGCGCGGGCGGCTTCACCGGCTCCGTGCCGGCGCGCGGTGGGCTCGGCGGAACCCGCGCCGGCACCGGCCTCGTCCCGGCGCACGGCGTCGGCGAGGGACTGCCGTGGCTCGGGCAGCCGCGCCGGAGTGTCCGGCGCGCCGTCCGCGGTACGGGCGGCGGGCAGGGCTGAGCGGCCTTCGCCATCCCGGCGGGGGACGTACGCGCTCGCCCCGTGGACTCCATCGGCCGGGCGGAAGCCCGGCGGCAGCCGGTCGAGCGGGCCGGCCCCCCACGGGGACGCGTCGTCCCGGTCGCCCAGGGCACCGTCCGAGCGCGGACCCGGAAGCGCTGGAGCGGAGCCGCCGTCCGCCTCGGGCCGAGCAGTCGCACGAGCGGCGGCCCGCGCGCCCGCACGGTATGCGGCAATCGCCCCGGCGCGGGCAGCGCGAGCGTGTCCGCTGTCCGGCGAGTCGGCGCCTCCAGAGCCCCCGCCGCCGGACACGGCAGGGTCCGCGTGGGTGCCGCCCAGGCGGTCTGCCGCGCCTGGATCGACGGGGCCCTCGCCATCTCCGGTGCCGTCAGGAACCACGCCGCCGGCAGATGCGCCGCCCGGTCTCGTCGGTCCAGAACCGCGCTCGCCCTCGACGCCGAGGCCCGCTTGACCGGATGCGGCCGGGCCCTCGCCCGCCTCACGTCCTGGGCCGCAGAGGTCCGTTGGTCCTTGGCCCACCTGTCCGGCGACCGGCACCTGGCCGGTATCAGCGGGGCCCGGCCCTACATCGCCGGGCAGGCCGATGCCGAGCGCACCCGGCGCGTCCGAGGCCGGTGGCACCGGGTCGTAGCCGCAGAGGGCCTCCTCTGCGGCGCCCGCCGCGAGACCCGTGAGGACGACGCGGCCGTCGTCGCAGACCAGCACCGTACGGGCGGTGATGTTGCGGTGGGTCCAGCCATGCGCATGGAGGGCCCTGAGGGCGGTCAGGATGTCCGCGGCCACCTCGGCAGCTCGATGGGGCGACATCGGTTTCTCGGCGAGCACCGCCGCCAGTGGCCGGGCCGCCACCAGTTCGCTGACGATCCACAGCCCGTCGTCCTCGGCGAAGACGTCGAAGACCTGGTCGAGCCGGGGATGGTCGGGAAGTCCCGCGGCTGCGGCCGCCGCGTCGATCGCGCGCCGGACCGCGGGGTCGGCGGGACGACCCGAGTCGCCCGCCTCACCGGCGGATCCATAGCGCCCGTCCGCGCCGACGACCTCCGCATCGACGACCTCGGGCAGGGGTATCTGCCGGACCAGCACCTCCTGGCCGCTGTACGTGTCGAAGGCGCGCGTCTCCACGAGGTCGTACGCGTCGAAGGGCAGCCGGGGCAGGCGGTAGCGCCCGGCGAGCACCCGACCCGCGTAGTCGTCCACGTCGCCTCCCCACAGCGCGCGATCCCGGTCTCTCGCACCGCCGGCACCCGCAGGCGCCCCCGAACCGTCAAATCCGGTCGTTTTCCGCTCGGTTGCGGCTACTCACGGCCGCGAGATCTCACGATACGTGCCCGACCGGGACACTGGTCAGTCCTTGGGCCGGAAGGTCTTGAACGCGGTGTCCCGGAGGGTCTTGCACTCCTTGCCGTCCCATGCATCCTTCCGGCAGCTGATCATGATCGAATAGCCGTGGTCGTCGTCGACCCGGAAGCCGCGGTTGAGCACGCGTACGCGCTGCCCGCCCTGGTTCCGCTCGAAGGACCAGTCGGCGACGGTCGGGTAGCCGCGGTAGCGGGCCTTCCTGATGCTCAGCACGCGATAGCCGGAGGAGCTGTCGCGCACGGCGGGCTCCAGGCTCTTCCAGGCGGCGAGGGCGTCGTCGCCCGGGCTGGCGGTGAAGTCGACCTGGAGGCGGGGGAATCCGCCGGACCTGCTGTAGATGCCGCCGGAGTTCCGGCCCGCTACACGGGTGCGCTGCCAGCCCTCGGGGAGGGCCATGGTGAAGTGGAAGAGCTTGTCGGTCTTCTGGGCGTAGCCCTTCGGCAGCGCGCGGCCGCCCTTCTCCGGCGTCGTCTCCTCGGCGTCGTCGTCGCCCTCTGCGTCGTCCTCTGGTTCCTCAGGGGACTTGGGCGCCTCCGAAGGCTTCCCCGCGCCCTGCCCTGTGCCCTCGGTCGCGGCCTTGCTCTCGACGGACTTGGCCCCTCCCGAAGTACCCGCGCTCGAGGCGGGCTTGTCGCCCTTGGGCTTGCCTCCGCGGTCCGCGTCGCCGCCCAGCGCGAACGCCAGCACCGTGCCGAGCAGGGCCAGCGCGGCCACCACGGCCAGGACCAGCAGCACGCGCCGCGGCACGACATCCATGATCGACACCGCGGCGGTCGACGGTGCGGGCCGGTCGGGGCGGGGATCAGGATTGCGGGTGGCGACCATCTTGGCCCGTGCCGCCCCGGCCACGTCGCGCACGGACTGCACGGCCGTGGTGCGCACGGACTGCAGGGCGCTGCGCAGCCGCTCCTCCACCCGCGCGCGCACCGCGGCGGACGGCGCGGGGAAGAGCTTCGGCTTCGGCCGAGAGCCACCGATCCCCGGCCCAGGCATCGGCTCAGGCTTCGGCTCAGGCGTCGGCTCGGCCTCCGGCGCTGCCGGGACCTGCGGCAGCATCATCGTCCGAGTGCGCTCGACCGCCTCCGGCCCCTGGTCCTCCGGCGCGTTGAGCGCGTCCGTCAGCAGCGCCCGCGCGCCCGCGTCGTCCAGCCGCTGGGCGGGATCCTTGGCCAACAGACCGTAGATGACCTCCTCCAGCGGTCCCGCGTTCTTCGGCGGGTCCAGCGGCTCGGTCATCACCGCGGTCAGCGTGGCGAGGGCCGAGCCCTTGTCGTACGGCGGCACGCCCTCCACGCTCGCGTAGAGCAGGCCGCCGAGCGACCAGAGATCGGCGGGCGGCCCGGGCTTGTGGCCGCGCGCCCGCTCGGGCGCGATGTAGGAGGGCGCGCCGACCAGCATGCCGGTGGAGGTCAGCGAAGGGTCGCCCTCGACCTGGGCGATGCCGAAGTCGGTCAGGACCACCCGGCCGTCGTCGGCGATCAGCACGTTGGACGGCTTCACATCGCGGTGCAGCACGCCCTCGCGGTGCGCGGCGCGCAGCACGTCGAGGACGGCGAGGCCGACCTCGGCGGCCCGGTGCGGAGTGAGCCCGCCGGTGTCCCGGACGACCTCGGCGAGGGACGACCCCTCGATCAACTCCATGACGATCCAGGGGCGGTCGCCCTCGTTGACGACGTCGTAGACGGTGACGGCGCCGCTGCTGCGGATCCGGGCGATCGCCTTCGCCTCGCGCAGCGTGCGCGTGATCAGGCGCTGCTTCTCGTCCTCGTCGACATTCGAGAAGCGCAGCTCCTTGATCGCGACGGTCCGGCCGAGGGTCTCGTCGACCGCCCGCCAGACCGTGCCCATGCCGCCGCGGCCGAGAACCTCTCCCAGCCGGTAGCGTCCGGCGAGGAGGCGCCCTGTGGTGCCCTGTGTCTGCTCCGCCTCCGACATGAATCCCCTCAGCACTGCAATCAGTCCACGATGGCACCGAGTTGGCTGTCATGCAGGACGACGTATGGCGCTATGTTCAGCCAACTCGGGCCCTCCCCTCGCCCTCGGCGTGGGGAACCCCCCGGCAGAGCCTTCATTCTCTCTCATGCGCGGGGGCGGAGGCCCGCCCGGGTCCGCGCTGCGGGCCCCGGGGTGATGGGACCCGGGCGGACCCGCCATGATGGCCCTCGTACCGGATGAGCCGCGACGAGACGAGGAGCCGGACCGATGCCGAAGCGCACCACGGCGGTCGCTGCGGCCGTGGGGTGCGTGGTGTCGGTAATCTCCGTGCTGGCCGCGCTGCTCGCGGTCGGCGACGCCCCGCCGGGCCCGTACGCGCCGACGGCACGGAGTGAGCCCCACGCGCGCAGCGAACCGGCGGTCCGGCACGAGACGCCGCGGCCTCTCGACGGCCCGGTCCCCGACCGGCCGCAACACCAGGGCGATGCGGCAGCCGGCAACGGCGCGCCGGACCGGAAGGGCACCGCGGGCCCGAGCGAGCCGGCGCCACCGACCCGGCCGGGCGTCGCGGCCGCGGTGCGGCAGCTGGTGTCGGAGGGGCAGGCACCGGGCGCGGCGGCGCTGTCCCGCGACGGGCGCGGCTCGTGGTTCGGGCCGGCAGGGCTGGCGGACCTGCGCAGCGACCGGCCGATGCGCGCCGCCGACCGGTTCCGCGCGGGCAGCCTCACCAAGACGTTCGTGGCCACGGTGGTGCTGCAACTGGCGGCCGAACGACGGCTGTCCCTGACGGACCCGGTCGCCGTGCACCTGCCCGGCCTGGTCCGGGGCCACGGCAACGACGGCCGCCGGATCACGGTCCGTCAGCTTCTGGACCACACCAGTGGGCTGTACGACTACACCCACGACCCGCGGATCGCCCAACGGCTCTTCAGACCTGACCGCGCTGCCCACCGTCCCGACCGCCACACCCCGGAGCAGCTGGTCCGCGCGGCACTCCGCCACACCCCTCGCTTCAGGCCGGGCACGGACTACGCCTACTCCAACACCGACTACATCCTGCTCGGCCTGGTCGTCGAGAAGGTGACCGGACGCCCGTACGCCGAGGAGGTACGGCGACGGATCATCAGGCCACTGGACCTGACCGGGACATCGTTCCCCGGAGCCCGTACGGACCTCCCCCAGCCACACGGACGTGCGTACTCCACCGCGCCCACCGCCGACGCGGACAGAACCGAGAGCACGTCCGGGCCCGATGCTCAAGACCCGCCCGGCGGGCCCGCGTCCGCCGAACCCGCGGACGTCACCTCGCTCGACCCGTCCGGCGCCGGTGCCGCAGGTGAGGCGGTCTCCACCCTGGGCGACCTGACCCGCTTTCTGAGCGCCTTGCTGGGCGGTCGACTGCTGCCCGCCGAGCAGCTGGGGCAGATGCTGGACACCTCGGGCAGTGACGGAGCGTACGGTCTGGGCCTCTTCCCCCGGCGACTCACCTGCGGCGTGACCGTGTGGGGGCACAACGGCAGCATCAAAGGGTCGTACGTCCAGGCGCTCGGCACGCGGGACGGCGGCCATGTGCTCGGCTACCGCGTGAACACGGACACCGTCCCACCCGCCCGGGCCGAAACACGCCTCCTGGAAGCGGAGTTCTGCCCAACGCGTCGGCGCTGAGGAACCGCGCCGGAGCCGGCGTCAGATCGGGACGATGTCCGGCGCCCCGAGGCGCGCGGCGTCGGCCGTCTGGTCGTCCGGCTGGAGCTGAGACTCGCGTTCCGCCTCCACCCGCTTCTCGTAGTGCTCGACCTCCCGCTCGATCTGGCTCTTGTCCCAGCCCAGCACCGGCGCGATCAGCTCCGCGCAGTCCCGCGCGCTGCGCATCCCCCGGTCGAAGGTCTCGATGGAGATCCGGGTGCGGCGCGTCAAGACGTCGTCGAGGTGGCGGGCGCCCTCGTGGGAGGCGGCGTAGACGATCTCGGCGCGCAGATAGTCGTCCGCGGCGGTGAGCGGTTCGCCGAGGGACGGATCGCGGGCGATCAGGTCCATGATCTCGTCGGTCAGCGAGCCGTACCGGCCCAGCAGATGCTCCACCCGCGCCACGTGCAGACCGGTGCGCGCCGCGATCCGCGCCCGCGCGTTCCACAGCGCCTTGTAGCCCTCCGCCCCGACCAGGGGCACGTCTTCGGTGACGCACTCGGCGACCCGCTGGTCCAGGCCGTGCACCGCCGCGTCCACGGCGTCCTTCGCCATCACCCGGTACGTCGTGTACTTGCCGCCCGCGACGACCACAAGACCCGGCACCGGATGAGCGACCGTGTGCTCGCGCGAGAGCTGGCTCGTCGCGTCCGACTCCCCGGCCAGCAACGGGCGCAGCCCGGCGTACACGCCCTCCACGTCGTCCCGGGTCAGCGGCACCGCGAGGACCGAGTTGACGTGCTCCAGCAGGTAGTCGATGTCGGCGCTGGACGCGGCGGGGTGCGCCTTGTCCAGGTCCCAGTCCGTGTCCGTCGTGCCGATGATCCAGTGCCGTC
Organism: Streptomyces sp. KR80; assembly: GCF_052245555.1. Taxonomy (NCBI): domain Bacteria; kingdom Bacillati; phylum Actinomycetota; class Actinomycetes; order Kitasatosporales; family Streptomycetaceae; genus Streptomyces; species Streptomyces sp. KR80. The sequence goes on along the minus strand of NZ_JBQQCD010000007.1, from coordinate 85,398 downwards.
CCCAGGGGATGACGAAGAGCACGCTCTTCTCCGTGCGGAGGATGAGGCCCGTTGTCGAGTGGACCCGGTCCTTGGGGACCACCAGGTGGATGCCTTTCGAGGCCCGTACGTGGAACTGGCCCCGCTCTCCGATCAGCGCCTGGGTGTCGTCCGTCCAGACCCCGGTCGCGTTCACGATCTGCTTGGCGCGGACCTCGTACTCCCCGCCCCCCTCCACGTCCTGCACCCGCACCCCGACCACGCGTTCGCCCTCCCGCAGGAAGCCGGTCACACGGGCCCGGTTGGCGACGTCCGCTCCGTACGCCGCCGCCGTGCGCACCAGGGTCGCCACATACCGCGCGTCGTCCATCTGGGCGTCGTAGTACTGCAGGGCGCCGACGAGCGCGTCCTTCTTCAGGCACGGCGCCACACGCAGCGCGTGCTTGCGCGTGAGGTGCCGGTGGACGGGCAGGCCGCGCCCGTGGCCGGAGGAGACGGACATGACGTCGTAGAGCGCGACGCCCGAGCCGGCGTAGAAGCGTTCCCAGCCCTTGTGCTGCAGCGGGTAGAGAAAGGGGACCGGCTTGACCAGGTGCGGCGCCAGCCGCTCCAGCAGCAGCCCGCGTTCCTTGAGCGCCTCGCGGACGAGCCCGAAGTCGAGCATTTCGAGGTAACGCAGTCCTCCGTGGATCAGCTTGCTGGACCGGCTCGAGGTGCCGGACGCCCAGTCGCGCGCCTCGACCAACCCGGTGGCCAGCCCGCGGGTGGCCGCGTCGAGGGCGGTGCCCGCGCCGACCACGCCACCGCCCACGACCAGGATGTCCAGCTCACGCTCCGCCATTCGGGCGAGCGCCTCGCCGCGCTCGGCCGGTCCCAGTGTCGCTGTCCTCACCGCTGCCTCCCGTCGTGGTCCGGCTCGCTTTTCCCCGTCTGTCGATTCTCACCGTGGTACGGGCCTTCAACCACCCAGTGCTCACCCGGCCTCCGCCGTGCGGTCACCAGGGCAACACCGGTGCCTCCTCCATCAGCCAATACTCAATATCAGTCATATGTGTGCTTAGCCTTACATAGCGCCTTAAAAGATCGTCTCGGGAAGGACGGCATTCAGCCATGCCCGCAGACCTCGCCGTCATCGGCATCGGCCACCTCGGCCTCCCCCTCGCCCAGGCCGCCACCGCCGCCGGCATCGCCACCATCGGATACGACACCGACGCCCGGGCCATCACCGAGTTGCGGGCGGGCCGACCTCCGGTGGACTGTTCCCTCACCGCCACGGAGTTCCGCCGGATGATCTCCGGCGGCTTCCGCGCCACCACGGACCCCGCCCAGCTCGGCCGGGTCCGTACGGCCGTGATCTGCGCGCCGACTCCGCTGGGCGAGGACCTGGCGCTGGATCTGTCGGCGGTCGGCGCCGCGGCGAGGGAGCTGGCGGCCCGTCTGCGACCGCATGCCACCGTCGTGTTGGAATCCACCGCCTACCCCGGCACCACGGAGGATTTCCTCCGCCCCATCCTGGAGGAGGGGTCCGGGCTGCGCGCCGGACGCGACTTCCACCTCGCGTACGCGCCGACCCGCCTGGACCCGGGGAACCGGGCCTTCGGCTACGCCAACATCCCCAAAGTGGTCGGCGGACTCACGCCCGCGTGCACCGAGGCCGCGGCCGCCTTCTACGGGCGGCTGACGGACCGGGTCGTGCGCGCGCGGGGGACGCGAGAGGCGGAGGCCGTGCAGGTGTTGGAGACCAACTACCGGCACGTCAACATCGCGCTGGCGAACGAGATGGCGGTCTACTGCCGCGACATCGGGGTCGACGTGTGGGAGGTGGTGCGCTGTGCCGAGACCAAGCCGTTCGGCTTCCAGGCCTTCCACCCCGGGCCCGGCGTCGGCGGCCACGGCGCGCCCATCGACCCCAACTACCTTGCCTACAAGGGCCGGAGCCTGGGCTACCCGCTCCGCATGGTGGAACTCGCCCAGGAGGTCAACGGGCGGATGCCGCGGTATGTCATCCAGCGCTGCGCGACCTTGCTGAACGAGCACGGCAAGTCCGCCCGCGGCGCCCGCGTCCTGCTGCTCGGAGTCACCTACAAGCCGGACATCGGCGACCAGGAGAACTCACCGGCGGGCGAGATCGGCTCGCGCCTGCTGGGCATGGGCGCACAGCTCAGCTATCACGACCCGTACGTGACGCAGTGGAGCGTCCTGGGGCGGCCCATTCCCCGCGCGGACGCGCCCTACGAGGCCGCCGCGGCGGCCGACCTGACGCTGCTGCTCCAGAACCACCGCAGCTACGACCTCCAGGGCCTCGCCGTGAAGGCCCAGTTGTTGCTGGACACCCGGGGCGCGACCCCCGCCGGGGCCGCCCACCGGCTCTGATTCCCGCACCGCCGGTCTCCTCCCCCTGCTAGCGTTCCGGCAGATCACCCATTCAGGGGGAGATGCACTGGAGATGAGCGAGCCCTCGGGCCGCCCCGGGCCCGGCGTGGCCGCCGGGGCGGCGGCCACGGTCGCCGGCGGCCTCCTGCTCGGCGCTCTGCAGGGCTGGGGGTCCCTCCCGGGCGAAGCTCTGGGGGAGGGTGCGCGCGGGTACGAGCTCGGCTACTGGGCGCTGGCCATCGGGCTGCTCGTGGGCGCGGTCCTGGGCAAGGTGGGCGGCCAGGGGCGGGCGATCGCGCTGTGGGGCGTACCGCTGGCACTGGCGGGCGTCGCACTCGCGCAACTCCTCGCCGCCGCCATCCAGGTGGGTGCTGGCGACGTCCACCTCGAGCCGGGTCCCGTCCTCGACTACTGGCAGCACGAGATCCTCGGCAGGAACGACGTCACGTTCTACGCGGTGGCGGCAGCAGAGGCCTATCTGGTCGCCCGGCGAGTGGCCGAGTAGTCACCTCTTGTCGTACTGGGACGACGGGGCAACCGTCACCTCGACGCGCTGGAACTCCTTGAGCTCGCTGTAGCCCGTGGTCGCCATCGACCGGCGCAGCGCACCGAAGAAGTTCATCGAGCCATCCGGGGTGTGCGACGGCCCCAGCAGAATCTCCTCCGTCGTGCCCACCGCGCCCAGGTTCATCCGCTTGCCGCGCGGCACGTCCTCGTGAATGGCCTCCATGCCCCAGTGGTGGCCACGCCCCGGCGCGTCCGTCGCACGCGCCAGCGGCGACCCCATCATCACCGCGTCCGCGCCGCAGGCGATCGCCTTCGGCAGATCGCCGCTCCAGCCCACGCCTCCGTCGGCGATCACATGCACATACCGGCCGCCGGACTCGTCCATGTAGTCCCGGCGGGCCGCCGCCACATCAGCCACGGCGGTCGCCATCGGGACCTGGATGCCCAGCACGTTCCGCGTCGTGTGCGCCGCCCCGCCACCGAAGCCGACGAGGACACCGGCGGCACCCGTGCGCATCAGATGCAGAGCGGCGGTGTACGTGGCACACCCACCCACGATCACGGGCACGTCCAGCTCGTAGATGAACTGCTTCAGGTTCAGCGGCTCGGCAGCGGAGGACACATGCTCGGCGGAGACCGTCGTCCCGCGGATCACGAAGATGTCCACGCCCGCGTCCACCACGGACTTCGAGAACTGCGCGGTCCGCTGCGGCGACAGCGCGGCGGCGGTCACGACACCCGAGTCGCGCACCTCCTTGATCCGCTGCCCGATCAGCTCCTCCTTGATCGGCTCGGCGTAGATCTCCTGCATCCGGCGCGTGGCAGTCCGCTCGTCCAGCTCGGCGATCTCCGCGAGCAACGGCTCCGGGTCCTCGTAACGCGTCCACAGGCCCTCGAGATTCAGCACCCCGAGCCCGCCCAGCTCACCGATGCGGATCGCGGTCTGCGGCGACACGACCGAATCCATCGGAGCGGCCAGGAAAGGCAATTCGAAGCGGTAGGCGTCGATCTGCCAGGCGATCGAGACCTCCTTCGGATCGCGAGTGCGCCGACTCGGCACGATGGCGATGTCGTCGAACGCGTACGCCCTGCGGCCGCGCTTGCCGCGCCCGATCTCGATCTCAGTCACGTCTCTGGCCTTTCCCTACGGTCTACGGCACCAGTATCCCTAAGAGGCAGCTCTGAGGAGCCACCGGCCGAAGGGGAGTGGCGCGGGTGTGAGGGGCCACCGGCGGGAGGGGACGGGGCACCCCACGCGGAGCGGCCCGCGCGGCGAGCGCCTAGCGGGAGGAGTAGTTCGGCGCCTCGCTTGTCATCTGAATGTCGTGCGGATGGCTCTCCTTGAGGCCCGCCGCCGTGATCCTGACGAAGCGGCCCTTCTCCTTCAGCTCCGCGATGTCGGCCGAGCCGACATACCCCATAGAGGCACGGAGGCCACCGACCAGCTGATGTGCCACCGAGGCCAGCGGCCCGCGATACGGCACCTGGCCCTCGATCCCCTCCGGGACCAGCTTGTCCTCGGACAGGACGTTGTCCTGGAAGTAGCGGTCCTTGGAGTACGAACGGGCCTGCCCGCGCGACTGCATCGCACCCAGCGAGCCCATGCCCCGGTACGACTTGAACTGCTTGCCGTTGATGAAGACCATCTCGCCCGGCGACTCCTCGCACCCGGCGAGCAGGCTGCCCAGCATGACCGTGTCCGCACCCGCGGCGATCGCCTTGGCGATGTCGCCGGAGTGCTGCAGGCCGCCGTCGCCGATCAGCGGGACGTCCGCCGGGCCGCACGCCTGCGCGGCTTCATAGATGGCCGTGACCTGCGGTACGCCGATGCCCGCGACCACCCGCGTCGTACAGATGGAGCCCGGCCCGACGCCGACCTTCACACCGTCCACACCCGCGTCGATCAGCGCCTGCGCACCCTCGCGGGTCGCCACATTGCCACCGATGATATCGACCGCGATGTTCGACTTGACCTTGGCGATCATGTCGAGGATGCCGCGGCTGTGGCCGTGCGCACTGTCCACCACCAGAAAGTCGGCACCGGCCTCGACCAGGGCCTGCGCCCGGTCGTACGCCTCATCGCCGACGCCGACCGCCGCGCCGACGACGAGTCGGCCCTCGCCGTCCTTCGCCGCGTTCGGGTACTTCTCGGCCTTCACGAAGTCCTTGACGGTGATCAGGCCCTTGAGCACCCCGGCGTCGTCGACGAGCGGCAGTTTCTCGATCTTGTGGCGGCGCAGCAGCTCCATCGCGTCCTCGCCGGAGATCCCGACCTTGCCGGTGACCAACGGCATCGGGGTCATGACCTCACGGACCTGACGGCTGCGGTCCAGTTCGAACGCCATGTCGCGGTTGGTGACGATGCCGAGGAGCTTGCCCGCGACGTCCGTCACCGGCACACCGCTGATACGGAACTTCGCGCACAGCTCGTCCGCCTCGCGCAGGGTGGCGTCCGGGCGGACCGTGATCGGGTCGGTGACCATCCCGGACTCGGAGCGCTTCACCAGGTCGACCTGGTTGGCCTGCTCCTCGATGGACAGATTGCGGTGCAGCACGCCGACGCCGCCCTGGCGGGCCATGGCGATGGCCATCCGGGCCTCGGTGACCTTGTCCATCGCGGCGGACAGCAGCGGGACGTTGACGCGCACATTGCGGGATACCCGGGACGAGGTGTCGACCGCGTTGGGGAGCACCTCCGATGCGCCCGGCAGCAGCAGCACGTCGTCGTAGGTCAGCCCGAGCATGGCGAACTTCTCGGGCGTTCCGTCGACGTTGTCGGTCATGACACCTTCCCCAATGTTCTTGCCCCGGCGCGGACTCCCATGCTAACGGGCTGTTCAGGTGGTCCCATTCCACGATCACTGAGGCCCGCGTCACTCAATACCTACCTCCCAGCGTGCCGGGGCCGCCGTGACCGTACCGGCACTGGACGGCCGAACCGGGACGGCTCCGGCACCGAACCGGATCGGGACCGGGACGAGGTCCGGAACCGGACCGGCTATTGCTCGGCGAGCGCCCGAAGCCTGCTGAGGGCCCGGTGCTGGGCCACCCGGACGGCGCCCGGCGACATCCCCAGCATCTGACCGGTCTCCTCCGCGGTCAGCCCGACTGCGACCCGCAGCAGCACCAGCTCGCGCTGGATCTCGGGAAGGTTCGCCAGCAGCTTCTTGGCCCATTCGGCATCGCTGCTCTGCAGCGCGCGCTCCTCCGGGCCGAGCGAATCGTCGGGCTGCTCCGGCATCTCGTCGGACGGCACGGCCGTACTGCCCGGCCCGCGCATGGCCGCGCGCTGCAGATCCGCAACCTTGTGCGCGGCGATGGCGAAGACGAAGGCCTCGAACGGTCTGCCGGTGTCGCGGTAGCGCGGCAACGCGCACAGCACCGCGAGACAGACCTCCTGCGCCAGATCGTCCACGAAGTGCCGGGCGTCGCCGGGCAGGCGCGACAGGCGGGCCCGGCAGTACCGCAGCGCAAGCGGATGCACATGCGCCAGAAGATCGTGCGTGGCCCGCTCGTCACCCTCGACCGCGCGCTGGACGAGAGCGCCGACCTCCCCTGGGCCTTTGGCCATGGGGGGCCCCAGGGTCTCGTCACTGCGCATCGGTCCATGGTGCCTCGGCGCCCAGCGATCCACCGCACCGCCCTCATGGTTGTGCATCGAACCGTTACGCGCCGCTGCTCTCGCACTCACGTCCCACGCCTCCCCCTTTGGGTCATGCCCGTGTAGCGCTCACGACTCCGCCGATAGCTTGTGCCCATGCCACGCGGCATCGGGCAGGGCTTGTCCGTCATGAGGTCTCTTCTGGCCGAGTGAGAAGCCCCGGCCTCCGCCGGGGAGGAGTCACACCTCAAGGATGCGGCATCCCGTGAGGTTTCGGCGCCAGACGCCGACGCAGTGAGGTCGCGGTGCGGGCCACCAGAGCATTGGCCTGCACCGCGACCTCACTGCGCTACGCGTCACACCACCTTCAGCGGACCAGGCCCCAGCGGAAGCCGAGCGCCACGGCGTGTGCCCGGTCCGAGGCGCCGAGCTTCTTGAACAGCCGCCGGGCGTGAGTCTTGACGGTGTCCTCGGAGAGGAACAGCTCGCGGCCGATCTCCGCGTTCGACCGGCCGTGACTCATGCCTTCGAGCACCTGGATCTCGCGGGCCGTGAGCGTCGGGGCCGCGCCCATCTCTGCGGACCTGAGCCGCCGCGGTGCGAGGCGCCACGTCGGGTCGGCGAGCGCCTGCGTGACGGTGGCCCGCAGCTCGGCGCGCGAGGCGTCCTTGTGCAGATATCCGCGGGCACCGGCGGCCACCGCGAGCGCGACCCCGTCGAGGTCCTCGGCGACGGTGAGCATGATGATCCGGGCGCCGGGATCGGCGGAGAGCAACCGGCGCACGGTCTCGACACCGCCGAGCCCGGGCATCCGTACGTCCATCAGAATCAGGTCCGAACGGTCGGCTCCCCAGCGGCGGAGGACTTCCTCGCCGTTGGCGGCCGTCGTCACGCGCTCGACGCCGGGCACGGTCGCGACCGCGCGGCGGAGCGCCTCTCGGGCAAGCGGGGAGTCGTCGCAGACGAGGACGGATGTCATGGCCGCCCTCCGCAGCTGATGCGCGTCACCTTGAGCCTCCAGGCTGGTACGTATCGTCACCTGAGCGATTGACCGCCTCGGACATTTGCCCGAGCGCTTGTCCCATCAACCGCTTCCGCACTCTCAACGACGGTCACCCGAAAGAGTTACGGTCTCCGACGAGAACATTGAACACTCTACGTGAGCGAACAGACACGCGCGGCAGCGCTGGTGTCCGGCGAACCGCCCGGATGGACTATGCCCTATTTGGCGCCTTTTCTTCCCTTCCCTCGGTGTCTGTCGCTAGATTCGCAATGAGTCATATTTACATCTACTTACACAGCGGATGTACGGTCGTGGGCACGATCCACCGGAACACCTCCGAGGGGATGACCAATGGCAGACTTCTCCCGCCTACCAGGCCCCAACGCCGACCTTTGGGACTGGCAGCTTCTGGCCGCCTGCCGAGGGGTTGACAGCTCACTGTTCTTCCATCCCGAGGGCGAGCGAGGTGCGGCCCGAAGTGCGCGCGAGGCCTCGGCCAAGGAGGTCTGCATGCGGTGTCCCGTACGCGCGGAGTGTGCGGCCCACGCATTGGCGGTGCGCGAGCCCTACGGCGTATGGGGCGGGCTGACCGAGGACGAGCGCGAGGAGCTGATGGGGCGCGCCAGGCACCGATTGATCGCCAGTAGCGGATAGCTACTGGCGAAACGTTTCTTCTCCCATCCCTTCGTCGCTCCGAGCCCCGAAGAGGGGCGTCGCCCACGACCTCGGCTGCTCGTCGGCCTTACGGCCCTCGGCGTCCGGCCGCGTGCACCAGCTGTTCCAGAGTCGCCTCGACGGCGGGCACGCGGGCGAGATCCGGCAGCGTGAGCGCCACGACCTCCCGTCGCACGACCGGTTCGATCTCCACCAGCGCGGCCCCCTTGTGCCCTACGGCCGCCAGCGCCAGCTCCGGCAGCACGGCCACCCCGAGCCCGGCCGCGATCAGGCCGATCACCGCCGGAGAGTCGTCTGTGGCGAACTCGATCCGCGGGGTGAAGCCCGCCCTCTCGCACACCTCCACCAGATGCCGACGGCACCGTGGGCAGCCTGCGATCCACGGCTCTCCCGCCAGCTCCTCGATGCCCACCCGGTCGGCGCCCGCCAGCCGGTGTCCCTCCGGGAGCAGCCCGATCAGCCGATCGGTGAGCATCGGTCGTACGACCAGGTCGTCCCTCCCCCATGACTCTTCGGACCCGGGACGGGCCCCCGGCGGCCTTGGGTGCACCCCGGCGCCGACGGCCTCCGGACCGGCGCCCTGGACCTGAACCTGGGGATAGTGAAAGGCCAGCGCGATCTCGCAGTCCCCGGCCAGCAACATTTCCACCGAGCGCGGCGGCTCCGCCTCGGCCAGCGAGATTCGAGTGCCGGGGTGGGCGGCGCGCATCGCGGCGAGTGCGGTGGGCACGAGGGTGGAGCTGCCGCTGGGAAAGGAGACCAGCCGGACTCGCCCCGCGCGGAGCCCGGCGATCGCGGCGACCTCCTCCTCGGCGGCCGTGAGCCCGGCGAGGATGCCGACGGCGTGCCGGACCAGTGCCTCGCCGGCCTGAGTGAGGCGCATCTCGCGGCCGGTGCGGATCAGCAGCGGGGTGCCGGCGGACTGCTCCAGGGCCTTCATCTGCTGGCTGACCGCGGGCTGTGTGCAGCCCAGCTCGCGGGCGGCGGCGGAGAACGAGCCGGTCGCGGCCACGGCACGCAGCACTCTCAGGTGACGGGCCTCGATCATGCTTAACCATAAGCGAGTCTTTGAGAGCCAGGCAGCGAGCGCTCCCGCTAGCGTGCGCGCATGACGACTGCATTGATCACGGGAGCGACGTCGGGCATCGGGGCCGCGTTCACCCGCCGACTGGCCGCGGACGGACACGATGTGGTGCTGGTGGCGCGCGACGCCAAACGGCTCCAGGAGCAGGCGACCGAACTGCACGACCGGCACCGGGTCGAGGCCGAGGTGCTGGTCGCCGATCTGTCGACGGAGGAGGGCATCGCGGCGGTCGAGGAGCGGCTGGGAGAGCGCAAGCACCCGGTGGATCTGCTGGTCAACAACGCCGGGTTCGGCAACAAGGGGCGGTTCCTCGAGGTCTCGATGGCCGACGAGCTCGCGATGCTCAAGGTGCACTGCGAGGCGGTGCTGCGGCTCACCAGCGCCGCGGCGGCCGGGATGCGGGAGCGCGGCCGCGGCGGGGTGGTGAACGTGGCGTCAGTGGCCGCGTTCGTACCGCGCGGCACGTACGGCGCGAGCAAGGCGTGGGTCGTGCAGTTCACGCAGGGAGCGGCGCGGGATCTGGCCGGTTCCGGGGTACGGCTGATGGCGCTGTGCCCGGGATTCGTACGGACGGAGTTCCACGAGCGGGCCGGGATGGACACCGGCAATGTGCCGCGGTGGATGTGGCTGGATGTGGACAAGCTGGTGGCGACGGCCATGAAAGATCTGGCGCAGGGCAAGTCGCTGTCGATCCCGGACGCACGGTACAAGGCGCTGATGGGCCTGGTGAAGCTGGCTCCACGGCAGACGCTGGGCGGCATCACCTCCCGGACAGGGCGGCGTTACGGACCGAGCTGACGTCCGGGCCGCTGAGCGGGCCGAGGGCTGACCCAAGAGGCCGAGTGGACATTCGTCACTAAACTGGTCGAAGGGGACTCTCGACGGGAGGCGCTATGAGCTTTGTGCAACTCATCGACTGCAAGACCACCAAGTTCGACGACATGAACCGGCTCATGGACACATGGGTCGAGCAGACGAAGGGCAAGCGGACCGCCACCCACAACATCATCGGCAAGGACCGCTCCGACGCATCCCACTACATCGAGATCGTCGAATTCCCCTCGTACGAGGAGGCGATGAAGAACTCCAACCTGCCGGAGACGGACCGGATCTTCCAGGAGATGGTGGCCCTCTGCGACGAGATGCCGACCTTCACCGACCTCGACGTGGTGCGGGACGAGCAGCTCAACAAGGCGACGGCCAGGCGGTTCTACGAGGAGATCGTGAACCAGCGCCGCCTCGACGTGATCGACGAGATCTTCGCGTCCGACTACCGGGACCACGACCCGGCCAATGAGCAGGACTACAGGGGCATCGCCGGCGTCAAGGAGGAGACCTCCATGTACGTGGACGCCTTCGGCCCGAGGTTCACGATCCAGAACCAGCTCGCCGAGGGTGACTTCGTGACCACGGTGTGGACCTGCGTCGCGACCCACACCGGCGAGTTCCGGGGGATCCGGCCGACCAACAAGCAGGTCACGATGACCGGTCAGACCACCCACCGGTTCAGCCACGACGGCAAGATCGCGGAAGGCTGGTGGAACTGGGACCACATGACGCTGCTGCGCGAGGTCGGCGCTGTCGAGGTCAAGAGGTGACCCAGCAGCAAGGGCGCGACCCCCGCCGCTGAAGCGCGGCGTGGGCCCACGCACGGGCGAGGCCCGGTGCCCCCACCGCTACGGGGTGAGGCACCGGGCCCGTTTTGTTGCGCAACCACCGCTTGAGGAACCCCACGGCGAACAACCAGGTCCGCGAGAGCGGGCGGCGGTTTAGCCGCACAAAGGTGCGCGCGCTCAGTGGGCGTGGCCGTGAGTGTGGCCGCCCTCGGCCTCCTCCTCTTCCTTCTTCTCGACCACCAGCGTCTCGGTGGTGAGCAGCAGGGAGGCGATGGAGGCGGCGTTCTCCAACGCGGAACGGGTGACCTTGACCGGGTCGATGACACCGGCCTTCACCAGGTCGGCGTACTCGCCGGTCGCGGCGTTGAAGCCGTGCCCCTTGTCGAGCTCGGCCACCTTGGCGGTGATGACGTAGCCCTCGAGGCCGGCGTTCTCGGCGATCCAGCGCAGCGGCTCGACCACGGCACGGCGCACCACGGCGACACCGGTGGCCTCGTCGCCCTCCTTGCCGAGGTTGTCCTCCAGCACCTTCGCCGAGTGGACCAGCGCAGAGCCACCACCGGCGACGATGCCCTCCTCGACCGCGGCGCGGGTCGCGGAGATGGCGTCCTCCAGGCGGTGCTTCTTCTCCTTGAGCTCCACCTCGGTCGCGGCGCCGACCTTGATCACGCACACACCGCCGGCCAGCTTCGCGAGGCGCTCCTGAAGCTTCTCGCGGTCCCAGTCGGAGTCCGTAGCCTCGATCTCGGCCTTGATCTGGCTGATCCGGCCCTGTACGTCCTCGGCCTTGCCGGCACCGTCGACGACGGTGGTGTCGTCCTTGGTGACGGTCACGCGGCGGGCGGAGCCCAGCACGTCCGGACCGACCTGGTCGAGCTTCAGGCCGACCTCCTCGGCGACGACGGTGCCACCGGTGAGGGTGGCGATGTCACCGAGCATGGCCTTGCGACGGTCGCCGAAGCCCGGGGCCTTCACCGCGACGGCGTTGAAGGTGCCGCGGATCTTGTTGACCACGAGGGTGGACAGGGCCTCGCCCTCGACGTCCTCAGCGACGATCAGCAGCGGCTTGGAGGAGCCGGCCTGGATGATCTTCTCCAGCAGCGGCAACAGGTCGGCGATCGCGGAGATCTTGCCCTGGTGGATCAGGATGTACGGGTCGTCGAGGACGGCCTCCATACGCTCCTGGTCGGTCACCATGTACGGCGACAGGTAGCCCTTGTCGAAGGCCATGCCCTCGGTGAAGTCCAGCTCCAGACCGAAGGTGTTGGACTCCTCGACGGTGATGATGCCGTCCTTGCCGACCTTGTCCATCGCCTCGGCGATCAGCTCGCCGACCTGCTTGTCCTGGGCGGACAGCGCGGCCACGGCGGCGATGTCGGACTTCTCGTTGATCGGCCGGGCGACCGCGAGCAGTTCCTCGGACACGGCCGCGACCGCGGCGTCGATGCCCTTCTTCAGGGCGGCCGGGGAGGCGCCGGCGGCGACGTTGCGCAGCCCCTCGCGGACCAGGGCCTGGGCCAGCACGGTCGCGGTGGTGGTGCCGTCACCCGCGATGTCGTTGGTCTTGGTCGCCACCTCCTTGACGAGCTGGGCGCCCAGGTTCTCGTACGGGTCCTCGACATCGATCTCACGGGCGATGGTCACGCCGTCGTTGGTGATGGTCGGGGCACCGAACTTCTTGTCGATGACGACGTTGCGGCCCTTGGGGCCGATCGTCACCTTGACGGTGTCGGCGAGCTTGTTGACGCCGCGCTCGAGGGCGCGACGGGCGTCCTCGTCGAACTTCAGGATCTTCGCCATGGCTTGCGTCTGTCCTCTCAACGAACTGCGCCCCGGACGCCCGGTTGTTGGGACACGGGAGCCGGGGCGCAGATCAAAAACGTGGGTGAAGCGTTGATCCGGGGAGCAAGTCCCCAGACCCCCGAATTACTTCTCGACGATCGCGAGGACGTCGCGAGCCGAGAGGACGAGGTACTCCTCGCCGCTGTACTTCACCTCGGTGCCGCCGTACTTGCTGTAGAGCACGACATCGCCGACCTTGACGTCGAGCGGAATGCGGTTGCCCTCCTCGAAGCGGCCGGGGCCCACGGCCAGGACGACGCCCTCCTGGGGCTTCTCCTTGGCGGTGTCCGGGATGACCAGGCCCGAGGCCGTGGTCTGCTCGGCGTCCAGCGGCTGGACCACAATGCGGTCCTCGAGCGGCTTGATGGCAACCTTGGTGCTGGCGGTCGTCACGATCCGACCTCCCCCTTCGGAGATCTCACGGGGTTGACTGTCTGAGGTGGCGACCTGGTAGATCCGTCGTCGCGGGTGCCGGATCTGCCCGTCGCTGAGTGGTTGGCACTCCCTGGTGGAGAGTGCCAACGCCGAGACTATGACGGCGTTAGCACTCAGTCAACTAGAGTGCCAACGGGCTGCCCGCGCGCCGCGCGGCCCGCGGGGTTGTTCGTATGTCGTTCGACCCTGGGTCACGGATGGTCCTCCAGCCGGGCCGGCGCGAGGCCCTGCACCGTCAGCGTGCCTGCCGCGTCACGCCCTCGCGTGGGAGTACGACTTCAAGGTCCCGGACTTGACGAAGGAGCGGGAGGGCGACCGGTGATCTCCGAGCAGGCATGGGCCGACGCCCAGACGCTCTGGGACTACCACCAGATGCACCACGCACTAGCCGCCGCGGAAACGCCTGGCTTCCGTCAGCAACTCGTTCACTCCCGCGACTGCGCGTGGACTCGCGTACCTGACCGTGATCTCGTAGCCCTCGTCGTCCACTGACACATCCGTGTCCCAGCCATGTGCCATGCCAATCCTGATCAGCCTCAAGACCTGGTCCTCGTTCGCGTCCTTGAGTCGTATGTGAGCGGTTCCGCTGATCTTTATGTTCACCTCTGTCACGTGAGCCTCCCAACGGGCCCCATACAGCCAGTCTCGGACGCTCTCTGTCCTGCCGCATACAGCGCGTAGAGCACCCAACCACGTACAGCCGGTCACACCCACGCACCCCGGTGATCAGGAGCCAGCCAGGCCCATCACGGCCAGAGACGCATACGGTCGAGGGCCTCGTGGTGCAGTAGCGCGACCTGGGGCGGTCATGCCTCAACCTGCCACAGTCCTACGGGAGGCGCTGGGAGGAATCTGGGAGAAGATCTTCTCCCGGCACCTCCAAGATGCCGCGGTGGACCAACTCATACCAAAGGCCTGACCTGCACGAACACTCCGGAGGTCAGGTCTGGATCTTGCAGCGGAGTTGCCGCGCTGCTCCCGCCGCAAGTCACCGCGCTCTATCCGGTTCGACGGCGTACTGGACGAGCACGAGCCCGGAACCCTCCCAGGTGCGGGTGCCGAGCAGCCGCAGGGAGGCCGGCGGCCGGCTCTCGAAGGCGGGGGTGCCCGCGCCCAGCACGCCGGCGCCGATCATCAGGTGGAGCTCGTCGACGAGGCCGTGGGCCAGCAAGTCGTTCCACAGGGTGTGGCTGCCGAAGACGATGATGTCGCGGCCGGGGCCGCGCTTGAGCTCGGCGATCTGCTTGTGCGCATCGGCGCGGCCGACAATGCGGGTGTCCTGCCACGGCGCCGCCGGGTCGGGCGTGAGGGTGTCGGAGACGACCATCTTGTCGATGTCGTTGTTGCGGCGCGAGATCTCACGCTCCAGCGGTGGCGCGTCGGGGTCGCCGGCGATCGCCGGCCAGTAGCTCCTGAACCCTTCGTACGTTGTGCGGCCGAGCAGCAGGGTGTCGGCTGCCCGCAGCCGCTCGGCGTTGTACTCGGAGAACCCCTGGTCGAACGGCATGGCCATGACGTCACCGCCCGGGCCCTCGAAGTAACCGTCGAGCGAGATGATGTTGCAGACGATCAGCTTGCGCATCGTCGACCCCTTCCGGGCATGCATCCTCGGCATTCGATCGTGCAGGGTAGACCGCATCCGCGCCGCGGAATCATCGGACACGGCGTTTTCGACTCAGGCACCCCCTGGTACCTGCGGTCCTGGCCGTGCCGTCTGGGCCGTCTCCGGGCCGTCCGAGGGTGGCCTACGGCGACCAGAGACGACCAGCAACGGCCGCGCCGCTCTTGCTCGGCGCGGCCGTTCCGGCTCTTCCCCCTCCAGCCGGGCCGGTGCGGAGCCTCCTCTGTCCTCGCGTGCCCGCCACCCCTGCGCATGAGGTCGGGCCTGGTGCCGCCCCACGTGGCCCACAATGGCCGGGTGAACGACCTCGAGGCCTTCTCCGCTCTCCTCACCGAGGAGGGCCGGGCGCTGCTCGCGGAGCTGCGCGACTACGAGCCTGCCCGGGAACTCACGATCGCGACCCGCCTGCGCCGCGCATACCCCGCCGAGTTGGTGTCGGCCGCACTCAGGCAGGCGCGGCTGCGGCAGCGCGCGGTGGCGAAGTTCGGAGCCGCGGATGCGGCCGTCATGTTCTTCACCCCCGACGGCCTCGAGCAGGCGACCCGGGCCTCCGTCGCCTCGTACCGTGCGCGCCGCTTCGCCGGGCTGGGTACGGAGCGCCTCGCCGACCTGTGCTGCGGCATCGGCGGTGACGCGATCGCGCTGGCGAGGGCGGGTGTGTCAGTGGTGGCCGTCGACCGGTCTCCGCTGACCTGTGCGGTGGCGCGGGCGAACGCGGCGGCGCTGGGCCTGATGGACCTGATCGAGGTGCGCAGCGCGGATGTCACCGAGATCGACCCGGGCGCGTACGAGGCCGTGTTCGTCGACCCCGCGCGCCGCGGCGGATCACGAGGGGCAGCCGGGCGTGGGCGGATCTTCGACCCCGAGGCCTACTCCCCGCCCCTGTCCTGGGCCGTCGATGCCGCCCGCAAGGCACCGCACGCGGCGCTGAAGATCGCTCCGGGTGTGCCGCACGAGGCGATCCCCGACGAGGCCGAGGCGGAGTGGGTCTCGGACCACGGGGACGTGAAGGAAGCCGTCCTGTGGTTCGGCACGAGCACACCTGCCGCTCGCCGGGCCACCCTGCTGCCGGGGCCGTACTCCCTCCTCGGCTCCGGCCTCCCGGATCCCGAGCCGGGCCCCGTCGGCCGCTTCCTCTACGAGCCGGACGGCGCGGTGATCCGTGCCCACCTGGTGGCCGAGGTGGCCGCGCAGGTCGGCGGGCGGCTGATCGACCCGACGATCGCCTACGTGACCTCCGATCAGCTGCACCCCACGCCGTACGCCACGGCGTACGAGATCACGGACGTGCTGCCCTTCAACGTCAAGAAGCTCAGGGCCCTGCTGCGGGACCGCGAGGTCGGGGTGCTGACGGTCAAGAAGCGCGGCTCGGCGGTCGAACCCGAGGAACTCCGCCGCAAGGTCAGGCCGGAGGGTCCGAACGCGGCAACGGTCTTCCTCACGCGCGCGATGGGAGCGCCGACGATGCTGATCGGTCACCCGGCGCCCGATCCGCGCTGACGTCCGGCTCGAGGCGGGGCCGCGGCCTCAGGTTCCGAGGGATTCGAAGCGCCAACGGTGGACCGGGCGGTTCACCAAGGGAGCGGCGGGCTCGGGGAGTTCGGGCAGCTCCGCGTCGTACGGCGCGTCCCACCAGGTGATGACCAGCACGCGGTCTCCCGGGGCAGTGAACCACTCGCGGCGCAGCGGGGCGGGGGCGAGCGGCTGGGCGCGCGCCCACTCGAGGAGTTGGGGCCCACGGCCCTCCGCCGCCCGCGCCTCCCACATCAGCGCGACAGTCATGAGTAGAGATTGTCCTTGCTCAACTCGTGGACGTGGTCGTGGTCGTTGCCGGGGACATGCGTGTGCGTCACCGGGAGCGAGGAGTCGGCGGACAGGTCCCACGACGACGCCGGCCGACCCCGAGCCACCATCTCCGCACCGAGCGCCGCCACCATCGCCCCGTTGTCCGTGCACAGCTTCGGCCGCGGCACCCGCAGCACGAGCCCCGCGTCCTCGCAGCGCCGTTCGGCCATCGCCCGCAGCCGCGAGTTGGCCGCGACACCGCCGCCGATCATCAGGTGCTCGACGCCGCTGTCCTTGCAGGCCCGGACGGCCTTACGGGTCAGCACGTCCACCACGGCCTCCTGGAAGGACGCCGAGACGTCCGCGACCGGGACTTCCTCGCCCGCGTTGCGCTTCGCCTCGATCCAGCGGGCGACGGCCGTCTTGAGGCCCGAGAAGGAGAAGTCGTAGATCGGATCCCGCGGCCCCGTGAGCCCGCGCGGGAACGGGATCGCGTCCGGATCGCCCTCGCGCGCGTACCGGTCGATCACCGGGCCGCCCGGGAAGCCCAGGTTCAGCACCCGCGCGACCTTGTCGAAGGCCTCGCCCGCCGCGTCGTCGATGGTCGAGCCCAGGGGGCGTACGTCACTGGTGATGTCGGGCGCGAGGAGGAGGGAGGAGTGACCGCCGGAGACCAGCAGCGCCATGGTCGGCTCGGGCAGTGGGCCGTGCTCCAGCTGGTCCACGCAGATGTGCGAGGCGAGGTGGTTCACGCCGTAGAGCGGCTTGCCGAGGGCGTACGCGTACGCCTTGGCCGCCGATACGCCGACGAGCAGCGCACCTGAGAGCCCGGGCCCGGCCGTGACCGCGATCCCGTCCAGGTCGCTCGCCGTCACCCCGGCGTCCTTCAGCGCCCGCCGGATCGTCGGAACCATCGCCTCCAGGTGCGCGCGGCTGGCGACCTCGGGAACGACCCCGCCGAAGCGCGCGTGCTCGTCGACGCTCGAGGCGATCGCGTCGGCGAGGAGGGTCCGGCCGCGGACGATGCCGACGCCGGTCTCGTCGCAGGAGGTCTCGATGCCCAGGACAAGTGGCTCGTCAGCCATCGTCGGTCATCCCCCGTTCGTCTGTGTCGGTGGTGGGTTCGGTGCGGCGCATCACCACGGCGTCCACGTTCCCCGGTTGGTAGTAGGCGGGGCGGATGCCGATCGGCTCGAAGCCGAAGCGCTCGTAGAGGCGCTGGGCCCGGGTGTTGTCGCGGCGCACCTCCAGCAGCACTTCGCGGCACTCGAAGGCGCTGGCGCCGGCGAGCAGCTCGGTGAGGAGTCGCGCGCCCAGGCCGGTGCCCCAGCGCTCGCGGGCGGCGGCGATGGTCTGGACGTCGCCGGTGCCCTCGATGGCCGCGAGCCCGGCGTAGCCCACGATCCGGGCGCCCGTACCGCCCGTGCCGCCTGCGGCGGACGTCTCGGCGACCACGTAGCGGCGGGTGGCGTTCGGGCCGCGGGCGTGGGCGAGTTCGGACCAGAACAGGCCCCGCGACCAGGCGTCGTCGGGGAACAGTTCGCGCTCCAGCTCCAGCACGGGTTCGATGTCCCACCACCGCATCTCGCGCAGCGTCACGTCGCTGGAGGTCGCCGCGGTCACGTCGGTCACCTCGGTCACCTCGGCGTGACCACCTTGTAGTTCACGGGCACCCGGGCATCGGGTCGGCGCAGATACAGCGGCCGTTCGGGCAGGAACTCCCCGCCCGTCACCAGCTTCTCGGCGGCGAGGGCGGCCAATGCGGCGGCGGACTGATGCTCGGGCATGCCGTCCGGCACGTCGGTGAACACCTCGCGGTACAGCAGCGCGCCCGCGCCGACCGCTGGGTGCCCGGCGACCTGCCCGGCGATGTCGGCGGGCCGGTCGACGGCGGGCTCGGTGGCACGAGTGCGCGGATCGGCGTAGCGCGCCCAGTAGACCTCCTTGCGCCGGGCGTCGGTCGCCACGGTGAAGGGGCCTTCGAGACCTGCCTGCCCGGCGGCGTACGCGATGCCGTCGAGGGTGCACAGGCCGTGGACCGGTGCACCGGTGGCGGCGCCGAAGGCGGCGGCGGTCGCGAGGCCGACCCGCAGGCCGGTATACGGGCCGGGGCCGACCCCGACCACGAAGCCGGTCACGGCGTCGAGCGACACCCCGGCCTCCCGCAGCACCCGGTCGACGGCGGGGAGCAGCAACTCGCCGTGCCGCCGTGCATCCACTTGGTGCGACTCGGCGACGACACCGGCTCCGTCGTGCAGGGCGACGGTGACGGCGGGGGTTGCGGTGTCAAGAGCGAGCAGCAGCACGGGTACAGCCTACGGCGCATTTCCCGGGCCCTGGTCCGGCCGGGCGACGGCCCGGGCCCGCCCGGGCTGATCGTTGCCCGCGCGGCAGGCGACAGAACGACGCACCCGCGCGGCGGGCGACGGCGCTCCGAGATCCCCGGAGCGTGAGCCGCTCGCCCGACTGGGCGCCCGAGGCCGCAGGGCCGGGATGAGGTGCTGCGCCGCGGTGGCCGCACGGCGGACGGGGTCGCCCTTCCCGGTTCCGCGCCTGGGCCGGGACACGGGGCGCTCGGTGCTACGGTCGGGCGCGAAGAGGCAAGGGCAGGCGCGTGCGGGACGAGAGGTGGCAGAGGGTGGCACGGAGCAGCTCGGGGACGATCGTGGCCGGTCTCACCGCCGCGGCCCTCGCGGCGGTCGCGTTCCTCGCCTACCAGGCGTCCGCCAGCGCGCCCGCGGGCTCCCTCAAGCCCCGGCCCGATTCCTCGGCGACAGCAGAGAGGCCCGGCAGCTCCGCCGGGTCGGACAACAAGCAGCCGCGGCACCCGGTCCCGGCCGGCTCCGGCAGCGGCGTGCGTGTCGTCTACGCACTGGGCGAGCGGCGGGTCTGGCTGGTCGGGCAGGACGAGCAGGTGACCCGTACGTTCAAGGTCACCCCGAGCTCCGTGAGCCCTCCGCCCGGCCAGTACGCCGTCACCTCCCGGTCCGCTCGCATCCCCGGCTCGGACGGCGTGACCGTCGAGCACGTCGTGCGGTTCACCTCGGTGGACGGCGTGGTGATCGGTTTCAGCGCCGCGGTCGACGGCTCGCTGCCCGACCCCGGCGCGGGACAGAAGACCGGCGGCATCCGCGAGAATCGCGCGGACGGCAAGGCGATGTGGAGCTTCGCCGCGATCGGCACCAAAGTCGTCGTGGTGGCCTGAACCACGGGACCGCGAAATCACCCGAACGGGCTAGGTCCTGTCCGGTCGATCAGGCCGGATCAGTGAGCGGGGTCTGGTGCAGGGGGCACCTCCCAGCGATAGCTGGGGGAGCATCGCAAGGCGGAGGAGGGAGTCCATGCGGTGGGGGCACCTCCCAGCGGTAGCTGGGGGCCATCGGCGACCGACGACAACGCAGCGAGGCGCGGTGCCAGGCGTCGCGAGCCCGGCATGATCGGCCGGACAGGGCCTAGGCGGCGTCGCGCCGCTTTCGGTCGTGCGGAGCCGGCTCGGGCACATCCTGCCCCGGCGTCCTCGGCATCTCGGGCGGTGTCGACACGGCCGTCGCCGCGGCACACGCGGCCAGCAGCTGGCTCATCGACGGCTGCGGCCGGTGATCTGTCCGGCGCCCCGGCCTCAGCGCGTCTGCAGCGGGCTCCTCGCGCGGCATCGTGCCTCCTGAAGCTCGGACGCGGCGGAAGTTAGGTAGACCTAACTCATCTCTCCGGCTCCATGTGACCACGCCCGCACCCCGCCGCGCAACATCTTGCCGACGCCTTGTCGGAACCTCCACACGAGAAAGGGCACCAGAGGAGGCCACGGGGCCCGGGGACCGCGCTGGGCTCAGCCTGCGAGCGGGGACAGATCCGCCGCCGCCCATCGCGGGCCGACGCCGCAGACCGTCACCTCGCGTACGTCGTTCTCGACGGTCTCATCGCCTTCCGCCCGCCCGATGAGGACGTGCAGCCGGTCCTCCGAGAGGCCCTCGACCTTCCCCTCGCCCCACTCCACGACGACCACCGACTCCGGCAGGGACACGTCGAGGTCGAGGTCCTCGATCTCGTCCAGCCCGCCGCCCAGCCGGTACATGTCCACGTGCACCAGCGGAGGCCCGCCTCCGGTCCCGGCACGCCGCAGGGGCGGGTGCACCCGTGCGATGACGAACGTCGGCGACGTGACCTGGCCACGCACCCCCAGCCCCTCACCCAACCCGCGCGCCAGCGTCGTCTTGCCGGCGCCCAACCGTCCGGTGAGCAGCACGAGGTCACCGGCGCGCAGCAGTTTGGCCAGCCGCCGGCCGAGCTCCCGCATCTGCTCGGGGCTGTGCACCACGAGCGTCACGGACGAGGGGGCGGGGGCGGCCGCGGCGACCGGGTCGTACGGGGCGTTCATACCGGCCGATGGTACGGGGTGACGCGGCACGGTGAGACCGCCCGCGTCCGGAACTCGGTACGCCCCGCGCGCTCCGAGCCCACGCGCGCGTGCCGCCGCGATCAGCTCCGCGCCGAGCGGGACGCCCGCCCTACCGCGTCCGGGGCCGTCTGGGCCCCTACCCGCGCCAGCAGATCCGCCAGCCGGTCCGTCACCGTCTCGGGGTGCTCCAGCATCACCAGGTGACCCGCGTCCGGTACGAGCACCAGCTCCGCGTCCGGCAGCCGGTCCGCGATGGCCTGGCTGTGCGAGCTCGGGGTGACCAGGTCCTCGTTCCCCGCGAGCACCAGGACGGGCAACTCCCCGAAGACCGCGAGCGCTTCGGCCTTGTCGTGCTCGTGGAAGGCCGGGTAGAACTCCGCGACCACGTCGATCGGCGTCGACTCGATCATCCGCTCCGCGAACCGCGCCACCGCCGGGTCGACGTCCCGCGAGCTGAAGGAGTAGCGCTTGATCAGCTCGGCGAAGAGGTCCGCGGTCGCCCGCCGCCCCCGTTCGACCAGCTCCACCTGCCTGCCCAGCGCCTTCAGGACATTGGGGAGCAAGCGCCGGACCGCGTTCATCCCGGCCACCGGAAGGCCGTAGTTCACCTCGCCGAGCTTGCCGGACGACGTACAGACCAGAGCCACACCCACCACCCGGTCCCGTACGTAGCCCGGGTCGTGACCGGCCAGCGCCATCACCGTCATGCCGCCCATCGAGTGGCCCACCAGCACCACCGGACCTTCCGGCACCGCCGCGTCGAGCACCGCCTTCAGGTCGCGCCCGAGCTGGTCGATGCTGACCGGGGTGCCGTCGGCCTGGGACACTCCCCGCCCCGAACGGCCGTGGCTGCGCTGGTCCCAGTGGACCGTGCGGATGACGCCGCGCAGCGCGGCTCGCTGGAAGTGCCACGCGTCCTGGTTGAGGCAGTAGCCGTGGCAGAAGACCACGGTCAGCGGGGCGGGCCGCCGACGGCCGAAGAGCCGGCGCCTGCGCGGAGTCCCCTGCTCCTCGACCTCGTCGACCTCGTAGTAGAGCTCGGTGCCGTCGTCGGAGACCGCACGGCCCGGGGTGCCGCGCAGGGTGCCGTACGGGCCCGAGGCGTCCAGCGCGAGCCGGGCCTTGCGGCGCATGCCGCGTCCGACGGTCAGCCGCTCGACGGCGACGCCCGCTGCCGCGCCGGCCGCGACCACGCCGATCGCCGCCCCGGCCATCCCGGCGACCACGCCGGCGCGGCGCCAGCCGTCTGCCGCCGCGACGGCGTCCGCAGCCGCGGCCGCCGCGTTCCCAGCGGTGCTCTCGCCCATGATCGTGCTGCTCCTCGTGGATGCTTCCGTGCTGTACGGCACCGTGCCCTATCGCGTCGTGCCCTACGGTGCCGTACGCATGCCCCGTTGCGGCCGGTTGTTGCCGTGCCGTTGCTCACTTATCGGTGCGTCACCGCGGGTGGGCGGGGCGACGTCGCCCCTCCCTAGGGGAGGTCGTCGAGGTGCACCCGCGGCACTCGCGTGCCGATCCGCGTCACGATCTCGTACGAGATGGTGCCCGCGGCCCGCGCCCAGTCCTCGGCCGTCGGCTCCCCGCGGTCACCCGGTCCGAACAGCACCGCCTCGTCGCCCACTTCCACGGTGTCGCCGCCCAGATCGACCGCGAACTGGTCCATCGCGACCCGGCCCGCGACCGTACGCCACTTGCCTCCGACGAGCACGGGTCCGGTGCCCGAGGCATGGCGGGGGATGCCGTCCGCGTAGCCGACGGGGATGAGAGCGAGGGTGGTCTCGCCCGGTGTGACGTACTGGTGGCCGTAGCTCACGCCGTGGCCGCTCGGGACCCGCTTGACCAGGGCGATGTCCGCGGAGAGCGTCATCGCGGGGCGCAACCCGAACTCGGCCGGGAGTCCGATCTCGGGGCTCGGCGAGAGTCCGTACACCGAGATTCCGGGCCGTACGAGGTCGAAGTGGGACTCGGGAATGGTCAGTGTGGCGGGCGAGTTGGCGATGTGCCGGACCTCGGGTGCGAGGCCGACGCGCTCGGCGGCGGCCAGCGCCTCGCGGTACGCGGCCAGCTGCGCCGGGATCGACGGATGGCCCGGCTCGTCGGCGCAGGCGAAGTGGGACCAGATGCCGGTGACGGCGAGCGTGCCCTCGGCCTCGGCGGCGCGGGCCGCGGAGATCAGCTCGGGCCAGTCGGCTGGCTGGCAGCCGTTGCGCCCGAGACCGGTGTCGATCTTGAGCTGCACCCTGGCCGTACGGCCGGTCGCCCGGGCCGCGGCGGCGGCCTCGCGCAGCGCCCACATCCCGCTCACCGACACATCGACGTCCGCCTCGACGGCCTCGCGCCAGGGGCCGCCGGGCGTCCACAGCCAGCACAGCAGCCGCCCGGTGTCGCCTGCGGCCCGCAGTGCCAGCGCCTCCTGCGGGGTGGCGGTGCCCAGCCAGGTCGCACCCGCCTGGCGGGCGGCACGTGCGCACGGCAGGGCGCCGTGGCCGTACCCGTCCGACTTGACCACGGCCATCAGCTCGGCGCGGGGCGCGCGCTCACGCAGCGCGTGGACGTTGGCCCGGACGGCGGCCAGGTCGACCACCGCGCGGGCGCGCATCGGTGTGGCGGCGGCGCTGCCCGGCGCGCCGCCTGGAAGTGCAGTCATCGGGGACAGTCTCTCACCGGGGTGGAGTGGGAGACTCTGCGCCCGGCCGCCGGTATTCGGGCGGGGACCGGGCGGGCAGCCGGGTCAGGTACCCGGGCGCCGCCCCCAGGAGTACACGCGATCCCCCTTGTGCAACACATCCCACATCTTCTGCGCGTCCGCGTACTTGAGGTTGACGCAGCCGTACGAGCCCCCGTCCGGGTCGTAGATGTTGCCGTAGACGCCGTGGAAGGCCTGGCCGCCGTTGAAGAACTGGGCGAACGGCATGGGCGAGTCGTAGATCGTCGAGTGGTGGTCCTTCCGCTTGAGGTAGATCCGGTTCCAGCCCACGCGGGTCGGGTAACCGGGCTTGCCACTGCGGATCGCCACCGGGCCGAAGACGACCTTGGATCCCTTCTGCACCCACATCAGCTGGCGGGGCAGGTCCACGCAGGCGACGCGCTCGGCGAGGACCGGGCAGCGACCGGCGGCATTGGGGTTACTCGCGGCCTGGATCAGGCGGATCTTGCCCCAGGTGCTCGGTCCGGCGAAGCCGATCGCGGGCTTGATCTTCTCCTTGATCTGCCAGTTCCGGATGGCCTCGCAGTCCGCCTCGGACTGCTTGCCGTCGACCTTGAGGCCCAGGAAGCGCTCGACCTCGCGCTGGTACGGGCCTGTGGCGGCGGTGCAGGGGACGGGGGCGTTGGGATTACGGCTGGGGAGAGCCTCATCGGGTGGTACGAACTCGACGGTGTCATCGCCGTTGCCGGGGGGCTTGGGACTCGCACTCGGCCGGGGAGAGTCGGAGGGCCGAGGAGAGTCGGAGGGCCGAGGAGAGTCGGAGGGCCGAGGTCTCGCCGACTCCGACGGCCTCGGCTCACTGCTCGGCCCGGGAGAGTCAGAGGGCCGAGGGCTCACCGACTCCGACGGCCTCGGCTCACTGCTCGGCCGAGGAGAACCAGAAGGCCGAGGGCTCACCGACACAGACGGCCTCGGCTCAGTGCTCGGCCGCGGCGTCTCGGAGACTCCGGCAGACGGGCTCGGCTTCGTCGGGGTGGCGGGCCTGGCCGGCTTCGTGGGGGTGGCGGGCCTGGCCGACTTCGTGGGGGTGGCAGGCTTGGCCGGCTTCGTGGGGGTGGCGGGCTTGGCCGACTTCGTGGGGGTGGCGGGCTTGGCCGGCTTCGTGGGCCTCGTAGCCGGGACGGAGGTGCCGGTCTGCGGCTCCGGCGGAGGCGGAGTGAGACGGCTGCGGCCACGTGTCGACGCGCCGTAGGCCCGCCAGCCACGACTGCCCGTGGCGGCGGTGTCATCGCGCTGGATCCGCGGTGGCAGCGCCTGGTCCGGGGTGTCGACGTGCCATTCGTTGGGCTCGGGCGGGACGCCCGGCACAAGTCCCTCGACCGGCACGGCTGCGCCGACCGGCCCTTCGCCGCCCTCCGGCACGGGGTCGGCCGCCGCGGCACCGCCCCCGCCGATCACCAGCGGCAGCAGCGCTGTGAGAGCGACGGCTGCGGCGACGGGCCGACCTGTCTTCTTCACCGCTGAACGCAATTCCGTTCCTCTCCTCGGCGGGCCGCGCGACGCGCATCGCGGGCGCGCGACGCAGCAGCCCGTTCCGAACCGAACGGAATTACCGATCCCGCTCCGCACCTTCCACCGCACTGATCGGCGTCGAACTCCACCCCGTTGCCACGCCCCTTGCGCCCACAGCGCGTAACCCCAACGGCGCCGGGCCACCGCCTCCCCCAGCTACCGCTGGGAGGTGCCGCGGGGCGGAAGCGGCCACGGTTCAGTCGCGCGCACCGCCACGGCCGGACGGCGACGTCGGCCTCTCGGGCTCAGCGGGTACGAATATCGCGCCATGCCCGGCCGAGCTGCTCGGCCACGTCGGACGCCCCCACCGGGCCACCTTCACGGCCCGCCGCAAGGCGGCCTGCCAGCCCGTGCACGTATGCCGCCGCCGAGGCCGCGTCCCGTGCCGCGAGTCCTGTCGCGAGGAGCGCGCCCGCGAGCCCGGACAGGACATCGCCGCTGCCTGCCGTGGCCAGCCACCCCGTGCCCGTCGGGTTGACCCGTACGGGATCGGCTTCCGCCGTCGCGACCAGCGTCGTCGACCCCTTGAGCAGTGCCGTCGCTCCGAACTCCGACGCCAGCCGCCGCACCGACGCCAGCCGCCTGCCCTCCACGTCCTCGCGCGCGACACCGAGCAGCGCGGCGGCCTCCCCCGCGTGCGGCGTCAGAACCGTGGCCGCGCGGCGGGAGACGAGCCGCTCGCGGTCCAGCAACCGCAGCCCGTCCGCGTCCACGAGCACCGGGACGTCCGAGGCGAGGACGTCGTCCAGCGACTGCCGGGCGTCCGACCCGTCGCCGAGCCCGGGTCCGACCACCCACGCCTGCACGCGCCCCGCCTTCGCCGGAGGGCCCGCGTGGACGAGTGTTTCGGGGAAGCGGGCGATCACCGCGTCGGCGGCCGGGCCGACGTACCGTACGGCTCCCGCCCCGCCCCGCAGCGCACCCGAGACGGCGAGCACCGCCGCTCCGGGATACCGGGCCGAGCCGGCCACGAGCCCCACGACGCCCCGGCGGTACTTGTCGCTCTCCGCCGTGGGAACGGGCAGCAGCTCAGCGACCTCCGCGTGCTGCAGCGCCTCCACGTCCGGGGTGGCGGGCAGCAGCGGGCCGAGTCCGATGTCGACCAATCGCAGCGCGCCGGTCCGCTCGGCGGCGGGGTCGATGAGCAGGCCCGGCTTGTACGTGCCGAAGGTGACGGTGGCGTCGGCGGTCACCGCGGCGCCCCCGACCTCACCGCTGTCCGCGTTCACCCCGCTGGGGAGGTCGACGGCGACGATGGCCGCGCGGGAGTCCCGCGCCGCCCTCACAAGCCGCTCAGCCTCCGGGCGCAGGCCGCCGCGGCCGCCGATGCCGACGATTCCGTCGACGACCAGGGCTGCGCGGGCGATCACCCGCTCACCGTCAGCTGCAGCCACGGCACGTCCGCCGGCCGCGCGCAGGGCGGCGAGCCCGCCGGGGTGCGTACGATCCGGGGCGAGCAGCACGGCCGTGACGCCGGCACCGCGGCGCGCCAGCCGCGTGCCGGCGTAGAGGGCGTCGCCGCCGTTGTCGCCGCTGCCGACAAGCAGCGCGACGCGGGCGCCGTACACCCGGCCGAGGAGATCGGCACAGGCCGCCGCCAGCCCGGCCGCCGCCCGCTGCATGAGCGCTCCGTCGGGGAGCCGCGCCATCAGTTCCCGCTCGGCGGCCCGTACCGTCTCCACGCTGTACGCAGTCCTCATGGCCCCCAGTCTTCCCAACGCGCCCCACCCACGCGCGGCATCGGGCCACCTCGGCGGTGAGCGGATCTCCGCCCAGTGTGGGGCGCCACCGGCGGGAGGCCCCGGCCCCGCACGCACAGCGCACCGCGCCAGCAGCCACGACCGCACCGCGAAGCGGCCGCCCCGGCGAGGGGCGACGCTACCCCTCTGCGATCACCACAGCGGAAGCGACCCCCGCATCGTGGCTGAGGGAGACGTGCCACGACCGGACACCCAGTTCGGCCGCGCGCGCCGCGACCGTGCCCTGCACGCGGAGGCGCGGTCGGCCGCTGTCCTCGGTCACGACCTCCGCGTCCGTCCAGCGCAGCCCCCGCGGTGCGCCGAGCGCCTTGGCCAAGGCCTCCTTGGCGGCGAAGCGCACCGCCAGGGAGGCCACGCCGCGGCGCTCGCCACTCGGCAGCCACAGCTCGTTATCGACGAAGACCCGGTCGGCGAGCCCGGGCGTACGTTGCAGCGCGGCGCCGAAGCGATCGATCTCGGCGACGTCGATGCCCACCCCGATGATCACGCGCGCCTCAATCCGCTCACTCGCCCACCCCTCACTCGACCGCCACTCACTCGACCGCCACTCACTCGACCGTGACCGACTTGGCGAGATTCCGCGGCTGGTCCACTTCATTGCCGCGCGCCGTCGCCAGCTCGCAGGCGAAGACCTGCAGCGGGACCGTGGCGACCAGCGGCTGGAGCAGCGTCGGCGTGGCCGGGATGCGGATCAGGTGGTCGGCGTACGGGACGACCGCCTCGTCGCCCTCCTCGGCGATGACGATGGTCCGGGCGCCGCGGGCCCGGATCTCCTGGATGTTGGAGACGATCTTGTCGTGCAGGACGGACCGTCCGCGGGGCGAGGGCACCACCACGACGACCGGCAGGTCGTCCTCGATCAGCGCGATCGGACCGTGCTTCAGCTCCCCCGCGGCGAAGCCCTCGGCGTGCATGTACGCCAGCTCCTTGAGCTTGAGTGCGCCCTCCAGGGCGACCGGATAGCCGACGTGCCGCCCGAGGAAGAGCACCGTGTTCTTCTCCGCCAGCGTCCGCGCCAGCTCCCGTACGGGCTCCATCGTGCCGAGCACCTGGTCCACCTGCGTGCTGATCTCCGACAGCTCCCGGACGACGGACTGGATCTCGTCGCCCCACTTGGTGCCCCGTACCTGGCCCAGATAGAGGGCCACCAGGTAGCAGGCGACGAGCTGCGTCAGAAACGCCTTGGTCGACGCGACGGCGACCTCGGGACCCGCATGCGTGTACAGGACCGCGTCCGACTCTCTCGGGATCGTCGAGCCGTTGGTGTTGCAGATGGCGAGGACCTTCGCGCCTTGCTCACGGGCGTGCCGGAGGGCCATCAGCGTGTCCATGGTCTCGCCGGACTGCGAGATGGCGATGACCAGCGTGCGTGGGTCGAGAATCGGATCGCGGTAGCGGAACTCGCTCGCCAGCTCCGTTTCGCAGGGGATCCGCGTCCAATGCTCGATCGCGTACTTGGCGATCATCCCCGCGTGGAAGGCCGTCCCGCACGCCACGATGACGATCTTGTCGACCTCGCGTAGCACGGACGCCGGGATCCGGACCTCGTCGAGCGAGAGGGAACCCGCCGCGTCGATCCGCCCCAGCAGGGTGTCGGCGACGGCCCTCGGCTGCTCGGCGATCTCCTTGAGCATGAAGTAGTCGTAGCCGCCCTTCTCGGCGGCGGACGCATCCCAGTCCACGTGGTACGCGCGGACATCGGCGGGGGCGCCGTCGAAGTCGGTGACGGTCACCGCGTCCCGGCGCAGCTCGACGACCTGGTCCTGGCCGAGCTCGATGGCCTCGCGGGTGTGCGCGATGAACGCGGCCACATCGGAGGCGAGGAAGGCCTCGCCGTCCCCGACACCGACGACCAGCGGCGAGTTGCGGCGCGCGCCGACCACCACATCCGGCTCGTCGGTGCTGACGGCGACGAGCGTGAAGGCACCGTCCAGGCGCCGGCAGACCTGCCGCATCGCCTCGGCCAGGTCGCCGCAGGAGGAGAAGAACTCGGCGAGCAGGTGGGCGACGACCTCGGTGTCGGTCTCGGAGGTCAGCTGGTGCCCGCGCTCGGTCAGCTCGGTGCGCAGGGCGGCGAAGTTCTCGATGATGCCGTTGTGGACCACCGCCACGCGACCGGCGTTGTCCAGGTGCGGGTGAGCGTTGGCGTCCGTGGGCGCCCCGTGCGTGGCCCACCGGGTATGGCCGATGCCCGTGCCACCGCTCGGCAGCGGTCGGTCGGCCAGCTCCTTTTCCAGGTTGGAGAGCTTGCCCGCCTTCTTGGCCGCCGCGAGCCCGCCGTCGGCGAGCACGGCCACCCCGGCCGAGTCATAGCCCCGGTACTCCAGCCGCTTGAGGCCGGCGATCACGACGTCGAGGGCGGACTGCCCTCCGGTGTAACCAACGATTCCGCACATGCGCGCAGCCTACGTCCCGCGCCCGCGCGCATGGCTCAGCAGCCACGCCCCATCCGCTCCCGTGGATCGCTCAGCGGCCACGCGCGATACGGTCCAGGGCCTCCCGCACCAGGCCGAGATACTCCACCTCCTCACACCGCGGTTTGGTCCCCATCTCATACAGGTCCAGGCAGTCGGCGAGGTCCTCTGCCAGGTCCTCGTCCGGCAGCTCAGCGGCGAGTTCGCCGCACACCCGCCCGGTGACGTCGTCCGGTCCTCCGGGCACGGATCGGTGACGTCTTCGGCGCACCCGGTCGATCAGTCGGGAGATCACCGGCTCACGCCCGCGCCCGGTACGCCCGCATCGCGAGCGGGAAGAAGACCGCGGCGATCGCCGCCGCCCATGCCAGCGACCACAGCACGGGCTCGGCCACCGCTCCCCCGACGAGCAAGCCGCGGAAGGCGTCCGACAGATGGGTGACCGGGTTGATGTCCACCCATGCCTGCAGCCAGCCGGGCATGGTCTCGACCCGCACGAACGCACTGCTGGTGAACGTGATCGGGAAGATCAGCACGAAGGCGAAGACCTGCACCTTCTCGGGGTCGCCCGCCAGCATGCCGATCAGCACCGCGCTCCAGGAGACCGCCGCGGCGAAGACCATGAGCAGCAGCCCGGCCACGATGAAGCCTCCCGCCCCGCCCGTGATCCGGAAGCCCAGCACCGCGCCGATACCGATCATCAGCAGCATCGCCCAGAGCTGCTTCGCCAGGTCGGCGGTGATCCGGCCGAACAGCGGCGCCGACCGGGCGATCGGCAGGCTGCGCAGCCGGTCGAAGACGCCCTTGGTCAGATCGCTGTTCAGCGCCATGGCGGTGTACATGCTCATGAAGAGCGTGTTCTGCACGATGATCCCCGGCAACGCGTACTGGAGATACTCCTCGGGCGACCCGGCCATCTGACCGCCGAAGACGTACGTGAACAGGAACACGAACATGATCGGCGTGATGCTGTAGTCGACCAGCTCCAACGGGTTGTGCTTGACCGACACCAGGCTGCGCCACGCCATGGTCCCCGTTTGACGGAGCGCGGCACCGGGACGCACCCGGCCGCTCTTGGTCAGTGGCGCAGTGATCGTCGTCGCGGTCATGCCGAACTCCCCACCCTCTCGAACTCGTCCTCGTCCGGCGGCGTCTCCCCACCGGCAGGGCTCTCCGGCTCGGCCCGGTGCCCGGTCAGGGCCAGGAACACCTCGTCGAGGGAGGAACGGCGCAGTGTCAGCTCGCGCACCGCGATCCCCTCGTGATCCAGCCGCCGTACGACGGCCGGCATCAGAGCCGGGTCCTTCACCGGAGCGGTGATCGTCTCGCCCTCGATCTGGGTCTGCGGGCCCGCCGCCTCCGCCACCAGCGCATGGGCCTTGGCCAGATCCGCGATGTCGACCGGCCGCAGCTGGAGCACCTGGCCACCCACCGTCGCCTTCAGCTGGTCCGGTGTGCCGTCGGCGATCACCCGGCCCTTGTCGATCACCACGATGTCGTCGGCGAGCCGGTCAGCCTCGTCCAGGTACTGGGTGGTCAGCAGCGCCGTGACGCCTTCGGCCACGAGGCCGCGCAGCATCTCCCACACCTCACCGCGGCTGTGCGGATCGAGACCGGTGGTCGGCTCGTCGAGGAAGAGGATCTGCGGTCGGCCGACCAGGCTCGCCGCCAGGTCGAGGCGCCTGCGCATACCGCCCGAGAAGGTCTTCACCGCGCGCCCGGCCGCCTCGCTCAGCTGAAAGTAGTCCAGCAGCTCGGCGGCCCGCGCTCTCGCCTCGCGTCTCGGTATCCCGAGAAGCCGGCCGATGAGCAGCAGATTCTCGGTCCCCGTCAGATTCTCGTCCACCGCCGCGTACTGCCCCGTGAGCCCGACGACGGCGCGCACCAGGCCGGGGTCCCGCACCACGTCGTGGCCAGCGACCATCGCTCTCCCGCCGTCGGGCCTGATCAAAGTGGCGAAGATCCGGACCGCGGTGGTCTTCCCCGCGCCGTTGGGACCCAGCAGCCCGAGCACCGTGCCCGTGCGTGCAGCAAGGTCCACGCCGGCCAGCGCCTGGGTCTCCCTGAAGCGTTTGGCCAGGCCTTCCGCCTGAATCGCGTACGTCATGGAATTCCCCTTGCATCCGCGGACGTCCGGTCGGCGCCCACCCTTCCCACAACTGTGAGGTATGCCACTGACATTCCGCTCGCCTATGGACAAGGGCGACCTCCACGAGCGACGGGAGTGAGCGACGCCACGCCCCGCGCCGCCCCCCGAGAGCCGACAATTGGGCCCGTGATCCCCTCACCAGTGGCCTGTCCCGAGCGCGGCACCACCCGGCGCAGCGGCACCCAGCGGCGGGCCGAGACGAGCCCGTACGTGGACCTCACCCGCGCCGAGTGGAGCGCCCTGCGGGAGCGGACCCCGCTGCCGCTGACCGCCCAGGAGGTGGAGCGGCTGCGCGGGCTCGGCGACGTCATCGACCTCGACGAGGTGCGCGACGTCTACCTCCCGCTGTCCCGGCTGCTCAACCTCTACGTCGGCGCCAGCAGCAGTCTGCGCGGCGCGCTCAATACCTTCCTGGGCGACGGTGCGGGCGGCCACGGCTCACAGCCCGGCACCCCCTTCGTCATCGGCGTCGCCGGCAGCGTCGCCGTCGGCAAGTCGACGACGGCCCGCCTCCTCCAGGCCCTGCTGGCCCGGTGGCCCGAGCACCCGCGCGTGGAGCTGGTCACGACCGACGGCTTCCTGCTCCCCAACGCCGAGCTGCACCGGCGCGGGCTGATGTCCCGCAAGGGCTTCCCCGAGTCCTACGACCGGCGGGCCCTGACCCGCTTCGTCGCCGACGTGAAGTCCGGCAAGGACGAAGTGTCGGCGCCCGTCTACTCGCACCTCATCTACGACATCGTGCCCGGCGAGCGGCTGACCGTCCGCCGCCCGGACATCCTCATCGTTGAGGGGCTCAACGTCCTGCAGCCCGCCCTCCCGGGCAAGGACGGCCGTACGCGGCTCGGCCTCGCCGACTTCTTCGACTTCAGCGTGTATGTGGACGCCCGTACCGAGGACATCGAACGCTGGTACCTCGGCCGGTTCCGCAAGTTGCGCGAGACTGCCTTCCAGAACCCCTTCTCGTACTTCCGCAAGTACACCCAGGTCTCCGAGGATGAGGCGCTGGACTACGCCCGGATGATCTGGCGCACCGTCAACCGGCCGAACCTGGAGCAGAACGTGGCACCAACCCGTGGCCGGGCCACGCTGGTCCTGCGCAAGGGCCCGGACCACATGGTCCAGCGGCTCAGTCTTCGCAAGCTCTAGCGAACCGCTACCGTGCACCCATGCTCCATTTGCGGATGATCGTCCCAGCGGACCGCACCGGCCAGGTGGTGTCGCTCCTGGAGAAGACGGTGGGGACCACGCACCTCGCGGTGCTGCCCGGGGCGGCCCGTGACCCCGAGGGCGACGTCGTGCTGTGCGACGTGGCGCGCGAGGCCGCCGACGAGCTGCTGGGCGAGCTGAGCAGACTCGGCCTCGAGGAGGACGGCTGCGTCGCCGTCGAGGACATCGCGCTGACGCTGTCGAAGCGGGCCGACAAGGCGGAGGAGGAGGCCCCCGGCGAGGGAGCCGACGCCGTCCTGTGGGAGCACCTCACGGACGCCACGCACGAGGAGTCGACGCTCTCGGTCACGTATCTGGCGTTCCTCTCCGTCGCGACGATGATCGCCGCCTGCGGTGTGGTGCTCGACAACGCGATCCTGATCGTCGGCGCGATGGCCGTCGGACCGGAGTTCGGTCCACTCGCCGGCATCTGCACGGCCCTGGTGCAGCGAGCGCCCCGGCTCGCTGCACGGTCGCTGATCGCGCTGCTCGTCGGATTCGCCGCAGCCATGGTGCTGACCGTCGGCTTCAGCCTGATCATGGACGTCTTCGGACTGTTCACCGAGGCCAAACTGGAAAGACCGCGCCCGAACACGGACTTCATCTGGAACCCCGACCCATTCTCCTTCGTGGTAGCGGTGCTCGCCGGAATCGCCGGCACGCTCTCCCTCACGTCCGCGAAGTCCGGGGCGCTGGTGGGCGTGGCCATCTCCGTGACCACCGTTCCGGCCGCCGCCAACGCCGCCGTGGCGGTGAGCTACCACGACTACGCCAAGGCGTGGGGCTCCAGCGAGCAGCTGCTGCTCAACCTCGTCGGGATCATCACCGCGGGCACACTCACGCTGCTCACCCAGAAGTACCTCTGGGCGAAGCAGCGCGAGCGCACGCTCCGAGCGAGTGAGGCCGGGAGGCTGGGGCCCGCGGGCTGAGGCGCTGTCGCCGCAGGGGCTCACACTCGTGGGCCCGCAGGGCCCGTAAATATGCGTTCCTGAAACCCCGCCCCGGAGGCCCTGGCCCCCCGCCCCGGCAGACCAGCCCGGCGGCCCGCTCAGCCGAGCGCGGACTTCACCACGTCGGCCAGCCGCGCCGCCACCGACCGCGCCTGATCGCTGTCCGCGGCCTCGACCATCACCCGTACCAGCGGCTCCGTGCCGGACTGGCGCAGCAGTACCCGCCCGGTGGTGCCCAGCTCGCGCTCCGCGTCGGCCACCGCGGCCGCCAGCTCCGCCGACGTGCCGACCTGCGACTTGTCCACGTCCGGAACGTTGATCAGCACCTGCGGCAGCCGCTCCATGACGCTCGCCAGCTCGGCCAGGCTGCGTCCGGTGGCCGCCATCCGCGCGGCCAGCATCAGGCCGGTCAGCGTGCCGTCACCGGTCGTCGCGTGATCCAGGACGATCACATGGCCGGACTGCTCGCCGCCGAGCGCGTAGCCCTCGCTCTTCATCGACTCCAGGACGTACCGGTCGCCGACCGCCGTCTGCACCAGCTCGACGCCCTCGCGCTCCATCGCCAGCTTGAAGCCGAGATTCGACATCACCGTGGTCACGACGGTGTTCTTCCGCAAGGTGCCGGTCTCGCGCATCGCCAGCGCCAGCACCGCCAGGATCTGGTCGCCGTCGACCTCGTTCCCCGACGCGTCGACCGCCAGGCAGCGGTCCGCGTCCCCGTCGTGTGCGACGCCCAGGTCCGCGCCGTGCTCGACGACCGCGGCCTTCAGGAGGTCGAGGTGGGTGGAGCCGCAGCCGTCGTTGATGTTGAGGCCGTCGGGGTCGGCACCGATGGTGACGACCTCGGCACCGGCCCGCGCGAAGGCCTCCGGCGAGACCCGGGAGGCCGCGCCGTGCGCCTCGTCGAGGACGATCTTCAGGCCGTCGAGCCGGTTCGGCAGGACGCCGACGAGGTGGGCGACGTAGTTGTCGAAGCCCTCGCCGTACGTCCGTACGCGTCCCACGCCCGCACCCGTCGGGCGGTCCCACGGCTCGCCCGCCTTGTGCTCTTCGTAGACCGCCTCGATGCGGTCCTCCAGCTCGTCCGCGAGCTTGTGCCCGCCGCGGGCGAAGAACTTGATCCCGTTGTCCGGCATCGGGTTGTGGCTGGCGGACAGCATCACGCCGAGGTCGGCACCGAGCGCTCCGGTGAGATACGCAACCGCCGGGGTGGGCAGCACACCGACGCGCAACACGTCCACGCCCGCGCTCGCGAGGCCCGCCACGACGGCGGCCTCCAGGAACTCTCCGGACGCGCGCGGATCACGCCCCACCACCGCCGTCGGCCGATGGCCTTCGAACGTGCCCGCCTCGGCGAGCACATGCGCCGCCGCGACCGACAGGCCGAGCGCGAGCTCCGCCGTCAGGTCGGCATTGGCGACGCCGCGCACACCGTCCGTGCCGAAGAGTCGTCCCACTGGTGTCCTCCGAGTTGCTTCGAGATTGCCAGCCCTTGAGCTTCTTGTGACCGCTATACGTGATCTGTATACGTGATCTTTATAAGCCCTGGCTGTCCATAGACGAACGCCCCGGCAGCACGGGTGTGCCGCCGGGGCGGTCTATCGAACGCGAACGCGTACGCGATGCGGTCGATCAGCGCTTGCTGTACTGCGGCGCCTTACGGGCCTTCTTCAGACCCGCCTTCTTGCGCTCGGTGGCGCGGTCGTCGCGGGTCAGGAAGCCGGCCTTCTTCAGCGGGGCGCGGTTGTTGTCCACGTCCGCCTCGTTCAGCGCACGGGCGATGCCCAGGCGCAGGGCACCGGCCTGGCCCGACACGCCGCCGCCGGCGATACGGGCGATCACGTCGTAGCGGTCGTCCAGCTCGAGCACCTTGAAGGGCTCGTTGACTTCCTGCTGGTGCACCTTGTTGGGGAAGTACTCCTCCAGGGTGCGACCGTTGATCTTCCACTGGCCGCTGCCCGGCACGATGCGGACCCGGGCCACGGCGTTCTTGCGGCGCCCGGTGCCGGCGGCCGGCTGCGGCTCGCCGAAGCGGGAGGCGAGCGACTCGGAGGTGTACTCCGACTCGGCGCTCTCGGTGGTGTACTCCTCGACGTCCTCGATGGGGGTCTCAGCGGTGGTCTCGGCCACGATTCTCCTCAGATTCTCTTCGTCTTAGTGGCCGGACTACTGCGCGACCTGGGTGATCTCGAACGGAACCGGCTGCTGAGCGGCGTGCGGGTGCTCGGCGCCGCGGTAGACCTTCAGCTTCGAGAGCATCTGGCGGCCCAGGGTGTTCTTGGGAAGCATGCCCTTGATGGCCTTCTCGATGGCCTTCTCGGGGTTCTTGTCCAGCAGCTCGTCGTAGCGGACGGACCGCAGACCACCCGGGTAGCCGGAGTGGCGGTAGGCCAGCTTCTGGGTCCGCTTGTTGCCGGAGAGGTGCACCTTGTCGGCGTTGATGATGATGACGAAGTCACCAGTGTCGACATGCGGCGCGTACACCGGCTTGTGCTTGCCCCGGAGAAGGGTGGCGGCCTGGGAGGCCAGACGGCCCAGAACAACGTCGGTGGCATCGATGACGTGCCACTGACGCGTCACGTCGCCGGGCTTAGGGCTGTACGTACGCACGGTCGTAGCCTTCGCTTCTTCAGTGATGGGTCTCCCCAAGCCCGCAAGGGCATAGGGGACGGTCCTGACAAGGCCACCCGGACGATCACGACAGCCTTTGAGGCACACGGGGACGCAACCCGTATGCCTGTCGCTGGTCATCGGCCCGGTGGACCGGCGTAGCGGCCTCTCACGTGAGAACGAGCAAGCCAATACGCATAACGAACTGGCAGAATACCGGCCTGGGCCCGGACGGGTCAAAACAGGCCCCGAATGGATGCGTCACGCCGCCGCCACGCACCGTTCCGGGTGACGCCTCGCTTCCCGGGGCCGTGCGAGGGCGGCTGTCGAGCGCGGCCACCGCTCCCAGCCACCGCCGGGCCCTTCCGGGCCTCCGCAGGGGCCCTCCCCGACGTGGAACGGCCCGTCGGCCGGAGCACCCGCCCGTGCGGAAGGACGTACTCCAGGTGTATCGCCTCGACATGTCCGACGCCCGGAATCTCAAGGGCCGACCGCCCGCAGACCAACCGCTTCGCGTTCCGTAAGATGCCCGCCATGAGCTTTGGGCAAGGGGGGCCTTTCGGCCCGGAGGGATCGAATCCTTCGACGCCGGACTGGGGCGCGATGGCGGACCGTACCGCCGCCCGCAACCGGCGCCGCCGGATGTGGCTGATCGCCGGCGGGGCGGTGGCGACCGCGGGGGTGGCGGCGGTCGTCGCGGCGGCGGTGGTCAACGCCAACACCTCGGACGACGATCCACAGTCGCTGCCGTCCGCCGAGAGCCTGCCGGCCGAACCGCAGCAGCCCGACCCCACGTTCTCCGACGTCTCCGTGCCGCCCCCGCCCGACCCGCGGGAGTTCATCTCCAGCAAGGAGAAGGACACCGCGCCGCTGAGCGCGGCCAAGCTCTTCCCGAACAAGAAGCTGACCAAACCGGGCCGTACGTACGTCCGCACCAACACCGCCCGCACCACCAGCTGTTCGTCCGCCGCCGCGAGCACCCTGTCCTCCGCGCTCGCGAGCAACGGCTGCAACCAGGTCTTCCGGGCCACCTACGCAGGCGGCGACGTGGCCGTCACCATCGGTGTGGCTGTCTTCGACAGCAAGGCCCAGGCCGACAAGGCCAAGAACACGGCCCAGTACATCCGGCCCCTCAACGGCGGTGGCATCGCGGACTTCTGTCGTGCCGTCACCTGCCGCATGACCGCCAACTCGATCGGCCGGTACGCCTACTTCACCATCTCCGGGCTGAAGAGCAACAAGCCCATCACCGCGAGCGACACCGAGGCCAAGCAGGCCGCCGCCGACGTGGCACGCGCCACCTTCGATCGCATCTACGAGCGCGGCCGCGCCGCGGCCAACGCCGCCGTCGCCACCGCCTCCCCCAACGCGAACTGAGCCCGCCGGAGGGCGGGCATGGCGGAGGGACCGGATCCCGTGCTTGATCCGGGCCCTTCGCCATGCCCGGCTACGCCCTGTCGGTGTAGCTGGTGATGTACTTCCGGGTGCTGTGGTCGCTGAGCTTCCGGTACGAGAAGACCGTAAACTGCAGCTTGTGTCCGTTCTTGAAGGACATGTTGCAGGTCTTGACCTTGCCCTTGCCCTTCACGGCGCAGTCGTCGTACGTCGGGTTCTTCGCGGACGTGTCCTCGACGATGACGTAGATGCCGGTCCTGCCGGCCTTCGTGTCGTAGACCTTGAGGATCTCGCCCTTGGACTGGAACCAGGCCTTGCCGCCCCGGAACTTGTAGGCGCTCGACGCCGACGCCGTCCCCGATCCCAGCGACAGCGCCAGACCGGCTGCCACAACCGCTGCCACGGCAGCCTGACGGAACTTCACGCTCACACATCCCCCTGATCAGAACGATTGCTGGTCATGCGCCGATCGGCGCGACCGGAAAGCTACCACTCTTGATCACCTTTGCACGAACGGCAGCGCTGACAGCAGTCGTGGGGCGGGCGGCCGCATCGTCGCCCGCGGCCCGGCCCGGGCCGTTGACGAGCTGGTCATCCAGGACCGTACAACCCTTTCGCCGATACCGATTCGTCGCCGAAAAGACCCCGATGTCTGCGCGTGATTCGCTACAGTCCCCGCCATTGATCGAATACGAGTACGGGGGTTGCTGTGGCGGACAACGTGGGGTGGGGCGGTCCTGGGCCGACGAACGGGCCCGGGCCGGGCGTATGGGGCGGGCCGCCGCCCGCACCCGAACCAGGCGTGATCCCGCTCCGCCCGCTGTCCCTCGGCGATCTGCTGAACGGCGCCTTCAGCGTCCTGGGCCGCTACTGGGCACCGGTCTTCGGCTTCACCGCCGCCATCCTCGGCCTCCTCGCCCTGGTGGTCGCGGCGGTCGGCGCGGCCGCGTACGCCAGTGTCGCCGACACCCTGAGCGTCGTCCTGGACCCGCTCACCCCATCGGCCGACCCGGTCGAGCCCAGCCGTTCCCAACTCATCGCGGTTCTCACGGCGTTCGGCGTCGTTCTGCCGGTCTGGGCGCTGGCCGGGCTGCTGGCGATGTCCGCGCTCCAGGCCGCGTACCCCGCCATCGTGTCCCAGGCGGTGCTTGGCCGGCCCATCACGATCGGTGAGACCTGGCGGCAAGCACGTCCGAGGCTGTTGTCGGTGCTGGGCGCGCAGCTGCTGACCGGCCTGTTCCTCGCCCCGGTGATGCTGCTGATGGTCCTCCCCGTGATGCTGATGCCTGTTGTGGCCGAGCCGCTCATCGCGATGGTCACGATCATGGCCATCTTCTTCCTGACCGTCCCCCTCGGGATGTTCGTGTACATACGGCTCTCCCTGGCACCGACGGCCGCGGCGCTCGAGAAGCAGTCACCGGTGGCCGCACTGCGCCGCTCCTGGGGACTGGTCGCGGGCTCGTGGTGGCGGGTGTTCGGCATCACGGTGCTGGCCAGCCTGATCGCCTCGGCGGTTTCCCAATTCGTGCAGATGCCGTTCGCCATGGCCGGCATGTTCTCCGTGCCCTTGGCCGACGTCGGACCTGAGGGGCCGAGCTTCGCCGTCTTGGGCGGCGTCATGGGCCTCGCCCTTCTGGGCGCCCTGCTCGGCACGGCGCTCACCATCCCGTTCGGCCACATCGTCACGGCCCTGCTCTACGTGGACCTGCGCATCCGCCGCGAAAGCCTGGACCTCTCCCTGGCCGCTGCCGCGGGCCTCCCCCCGCACCGCCCCGCGCCCTGACACCGTCCGCACCGGGAACCCGGCAGTGCCCGAACTCCATCTCAGTCCGGGCTGAGTCGACCTCGGAGGGGCCGGCCCCTCAGCAGCAGCCGCCCGCTCCGGCCCGGACTCCCGCACCGGCCGCCGCACTCGGCAGCGACCGCTTGTTGCGGGCCGCGCGATTGCGGGCCGCGAGCTGGTCGTCCGGCGGGTAGCCGACCTCCTCGAGCGTCAGGCCGTGCGGCCGTACGACGTTGACCGCCGAGTGGCGGACGCGGCCGGCGAGGACCGCCCGCGGGAAGTCGACCGGGCGGTGGCCGTCGCCGACCAGGAGCAGCGCGCCCACCAGGGCGCGGACCATGTTGTGGCAGAAGGCGTCGGCACGAACGGTCGCGACCGCCAGGCCGGCGTCCGCCTGCCCCTGGTCCGGTCGCTCCCAGTGCAGATCGAGCAGCTTGCGGATCGTCGTCGCGCCCTCGCGCTTCTTGCAGTAGGCGGCGAAGTCGTGCTCGCCGAGCAGCCGCTTCGCGGCCTGGTTCATCAGGTCGACGTCGAGCGGCCAGTCGTGCCACAGGACGTGGCCGCGGCGCAGCGGGTCGACGCCGCCGCGGTGGTCGCCGACCCGGTACGCGTACCGCCGCCAGATCGCGGAGAACCGCGCGTTGAAGCCCGTCGGGGCCTCGCTGATCCGCCACACCCGGACATCGTGCGGAAGTCGGCCCGCGAGTCGCCGCAGAAGCTTGTCCGCATGCGCGCCCCAGACGTCCTCGGGCAGGTCGACGTGCGCGACCTGCCCGCGGGCGTGCACACCCGCGTCCGTACGTCCGGCCACGGTCAGCTCCACCGGGTCCGGCAGTCTCATCACCGTCTGCAGCGCGCTCTCCAGCTCGCCCTGGACCGTACGGCGCTCCCGCTGCCGGGCCCAGCCGGAGAAGTCCCTCCCGTCGTACGAAAGGTCCAGCCGCACCCGTACGTGACCGGGCTCCACGTCGTCACTCACCAGAAGATCCTCTCAAGCGGCAAGCGGAACGGGCCCGCCCCCAGCAGCCTGGGGGCGGGCCCGTCCCTACGTACCACGCTCTGCGAGCGTCAGGCGTCCTTGGACTCGGACTCCTCGGCCGGGGCCTCGGCGGCCTCGTCCTTCGCCTCGGCCTCGGCGGCCGCGTCCTTCTTCAGGTCCGCGACAGCCTGGTCACCGGCAGCCTCCTTGGCGGAGCGCTTGGTGGCGGCCTCGGCCTCACCCACCGCCTCCTGCTGCACGGTCAGGGCCTCGACCAGCTCGATGACCGCCATGGGGGCGTTGTCGCCCCGACGGTTGCCGATCTTGGTGATCCGGGTGTAGCCACCCGGACGGTTCTCGTAGCGCGGGCCGATCTCCGTGAAGAGGGTGTGGACGACACCCTTGTCGCGGATCGTCTGGAGCACCAGACGGCGGTTGTGAAGGTCGCCCTTCTTCGCCTTGGTGATCAGACGCTCGGCCACCGGACGCAGGCGGCGGGCCTTGGCCTCGGTGGTCGTGATGCGGCCGTGCTCGAACAGCGCGGTGGCGAGGTTCGCCAGCATGAGCCGCTCGTGCGCAGCGCTGCCGCCCAGACGGGCGCCCTTGGCGGGCTTCGGCATGGTTCTTCTCCTTGATGTCTGCACCGGCCGTATCAGGTACCGGTGTCAGTTACCGGCAGGCTCTTGCCCACCGGAAGTCGTGGTCGCGCCCGGAGACGCGGCCCGCAGCCCGACCGAAGCCGGGCCCCGGAGGCGGCACACCGCCCCTGTTCCCCGGTCCCGCCGGGCCGCGAAGCGTGCCCCGGCCGGGACCGGGGGGCCGCAAGGGCGCACCGCGCCTCTGCTCCCCCAGCCCCCGCCGGGAGGCGACTTCAGTACTGCTCGGTCTCGACGAATCCCGTGTCGCCCTCGTCGTCCGCCCCGAAGGCGTCGGCGGCGGCGGTCGGGTCGAAGCCGGGCGGGCTGTCCTTGAGGGCCAGGCCCATGCCGGCCAGCTTCGCCTTGACCTCGTCGATCGACTTCGCGCCGAAGTTGCGGATGTCGAGCAGGTCGGCCTCGGAACGCGCCACGAGCTCGCCCACGGAGTGGATGCCCTCGCGCTTGAGGCAGTTGTACGACCGGACGGTGAGCTCGAGCTCCTCGATCGGCAGCGCCAGGTCAGCGGCCAGGGCGGCGTCCGTCGGGGACGGGCCCATGTCGATGCCCTCGGCGTCGATGTTGAGCTCGCGGGCCAGGCCGAACAGCTCGACCAGGGTCTTACCGGCCGACGCCATAGCGTCGCGCGGCCGCATGGCCTGCTTGGTCTCGACGTCGACGATCAGCTTGTCGAAGTCGGTGCGCTGCTCGACACGGGTCGCCTCGACCTTGTACGTGACCTTGAGCACCGGGCTGTAGATGGAGTCGACCGGGATCCGGCCGATCTCCTGGCCCACCTGCTTGTTCTGCACGGCCGAGACATAGCCGCGACCGCGCTCGACGGTCAGCTCCATCTCGAGCTTGCCCTTGCCGTTCAGGGTGGCGAGCACCAGGTCGGGGTTGTGCACCTCGACGCCGGCCGGCGGAGCGATGTCGGCAGCGGCGACCAGACCGGGGCCCTGCTTGCGCAGGTACATGACGACCGGCTCGTCGTGCTCCGAGGAGACGACCAGCTGCTTGATGTTGAGGATGAGGTCGGTGACGTCCTCCTTGACGCCCGGCACGGTGGTGAACTCGTGCAGGACGCCGTCGATCCGGATGCTGGTGACAGCAGCACCGGGGATCGAGGAGAGGAGCGTACGGCGCAGGGAGTTGCCGAGGGTGTAGCCGAAGCCCGGCTCCAGCGGCTCGATCACGAACCGGGAGCGGTATTCGTCGACGACCTCTTCGGTCAACGAGGGACGCTGAGCGATCAGCATGAGGAATTGCCTCCAGTCTTGGCACCCGCTATTTGATGCCAGCTGAGCTGCCACCGGACGGGGGTCCGGTGCCGGGTACTGCAAGGATACGGGCGGTACGACCCGACCGGGACCGTACCGCCCGCGACCGCTGAACCCTTTACTTCGAGTAGAGCTCGACGATCAGCTGCTCCTGCACCTGGGTGTCGATCACCGGGCGCTCGGGCAGCGAGTGCACGAGAATCCGCAGCTTCGACGGGATCGCCTCCAGCCAGGCCGGGACGGTCTTCTCGCCGGCCTCCGCCTGAGCCACCTGGAAGGGGGTCAGGTTACGGGAGGACTCGCGCACCTCGATGATGTCGTTCACGGCTACGCGGGCCGACGGGATGTCGGTCTTGCGGCCGTTCACGTTGATGTGGCCGTGGCGGACCAGCTGACGGGCGTGGTCCCGGGACTTGGCGAAGCCCGCCCGGTAGACCACATTGTCGAGCCGGGTCTCCAGGATGCGCAGCAGGTTCTCGCCGGTCTTGCCGGACCGCCTGTTGGCCTCCTGGAAGTAACCACGGAACTGCTTCTCAAGGACACCGTAGATACGAGCGGCCTTCTGCTTCTCACGCATCTGCAGCAGGTACTCGCTGTCCTTGGTGCGCCCGCGCCCGTGCTCACCCGGGGGGTAAGGACGGATCTCGATCGGGCACTTCGCGCTCTCGCACTTGCTCCCCTTGAGGAAGAGCTTCTGCTTCTCCCGACGGCAACGCTTGCAGTCGGCCCCGGTGTAACGCGCCATATTGTCTTCTGTCTCCTACGTCAGCGGGTCAGACTCGACGCCGCTTCGGCGGGCGGCAGCCATTGTGCGGAGTGGGCGTCACGTCCTGGATCGAACCCACCTCGAGGCCGGTGGCCTGCAGCGAGCGGATCGCGGTCTCACGGCCGGAGCCGGGACCCTTGACGAAGACGTCCACCTTGCGCATGCCGTGCTCCTGCGCGCGGCGGGCGGCCGACTCGGCGGCCATCTGCGCGGCGAAGGGGGTGGACTTGCGCGAGCCCTTGAAGCCGACGTGGCCGGCCGAGGCCCAAGAGATCACGTTCCCGGTCGGGTCGGTGATCGAGACGATCGTGTTGTTGAACGTGCTCTTGATGTGAGCGTGCCCGTGGGCGACGTTCTTCTTCTCCTTGCGGCGCACCTTCTTGGCGCCGGCCGTACGGCTCTTCGGAGGCATTCTGTGAATCTTCTCCCGTGGAGGTGGTCGGTCCTACAGCTCGGACCGCTGATGAGCGTCCGGTGAGGACTACTTCTTGCCCGGCTTCTTCTTGCCGGCGATGGCGCGACGCGGGCCCTTGCGGGTGCGGGCGTTGGTGTGAGTGCGCTGACCGTGGACCGGCAGGCCACGGCGGTGGCGCAGGCCCTGGTAGCAGCCGATCTCGACCTTGCGGCGGATGTCGGCCTGAACCTCGCGACGGAGGTCACCCTCGGTCTTGTAGTTGGCGTCCACGTACTTGTTGAGCTTGACCAGGTCCTCTTCGGCCAGGTCGCGTACGCGGGTGTCCGGGTTCACACCGGTGTTCTTCAGGGTCTCCTGGGCACGGGTGCGACCAATGCCGAAGACGTAGGTGAGGGCGACCTCCACGCGCTTCTCGCGCGGAAGGTCAACGCCTGCGAGGCGTGCCATTGATGTGGCTCCTGTTGGCTAGCGGAGGTCTTCCGCAGCACCGCTCCCGGACCGCCTGCCTCTACGAGGAGCGATTCCGGGTCCCCGGCCTCCGACCGAGGGTGTCGGCCCCCAGCTGCTGGGGGTCGGGTGACTGCGAATGTACGTAGTGCTGTGCGTCGCGCGAAGAACTGCGAGGTGCGGGTCGTGCGTCAGCCCTGGCGCTGCTTGTGGCGCAGGTTGTCGCAGATGACCATGACCCGGCCGTGGCGGCGGATCACCTTGCACTTGTCGCAGATCTTCTTGACGCTCGGCTTGACCTTCATGGGATGTGAGGTTCTCCGGGTCAGTGCCGTCACCCCACGGGAGCGGGGCGAAGGCAAGATCTACTTGTAGCGGTAGACGATCCGGCCGCGCGTCAGGTCGTACGGGGAAAGCTCCACCACGACCCGGTCATCGGGGAGGATACGGATGTAGTGCATCCGCATCTTGCCGCTGATGTGCGCGAGGACCTTGTGACCGTTCTGGAGCTCCACCTTGAACATGGCGTTCGGGAGAGACTCGATCACGGTGCCCTCAATTTCGATGGCACCTTGCTTCTTGGCCACGCTTCGCCCTTCGAATCGGCTACCTTGATCAGCGCTCATGCAGGCATGCGGACATACGAGTGCACGAGAGCCGACGCATCAGTCTACGTCAGCGCATCCGGAAAGACGAATCGAGTAAGGGTGCCCACGAGGCGAGATCGTTAACCCATGGGGTCTGGGGCAGCTGTAACACCGAGCTCGGCGAGTTTCGCCTTGCCACCGTCGACGGCGGTGAGGACCAGGGGGCCTTTCTCCGTCAGCGCGACCGAGTGCTCCCAGTGCGAGGACCAGGTCCCGTCGTCGGTCTTGACCGTCCAGT
Source organism: Streptomyces sp. KR80 (assembly GCF_052245555.1). Classification (NCBI taxonomy): domain Bacteria; kingdom Bacillati; phylum Actinomycetota; class Actinomycetes; order Kitasatosporales; family Streptomycetaceae; genus Streptomyces; species Streptomyces sp. KR80. The sequence continues at coordinate 40,588 of NZ_JBQQCD010000007.1, read as the reverse complement.
CGTCCTCGAGGACGTGGGTCTTCGGGGTGCCCAGGCTCACCATCGGCTCGATCGCGATGCAGAAGCCGGGCACCAGGCGGGGTCCGCGGCCGCGCTTGCGTTCGACGTAGTTCAGCAGGTGCGGGTCCATGTGCATCTGGGAGCCGATGCCGTGGCCGCCGTAGTCCTCGATGATTCCGTACTTGCCGGACGCCGGGCGCGGCTGTCGGCGGATGTACCCCTCGATCGCCCGGGAGATGTCGATCAGTCGGTTGCCGTTCTTCACGGCGGCGATACCGGCCCACATCGACTCCTCCGTGACCCGGCTGAGCTCGTGCAGCTGCGGAGCGTGACCGCCGCCCACGAACGCGGTGAAGGCCGCGTCGCCGTGCCAGCCGTCAACGATGGCACCGGCGTCGATGGAGATGATGTCGCCGTCCTGGAGGACGGTCTCGGTGTCCGGGATGCCGTGTACCACGACGTCGTTCACCGACGTGCAGATGGTCGCGGGGAAACCGCCGTAGCCGAGGAAGTTCGACTTGGCGCCGTGCTCGGCGAGCACCTTCCTGGCCGCGTCGTCGAGATCCTTGGTGGATGCCCCCGGGACGGCGACCGCGCGGCACGCCTCGTGGATCTTCGCCACGACCAGCCCCGCGGCACGCATCTTCGCGATCTGCTCCGGGGTCTTGATCTCCACCATCACTTGCCTTCCGCACTTCTATGACATGTCTGGTCACAACCGTACGGCCGCGATGCCTCAGCGGGCACCGCGGCCGTCTTGACTGCAACCATCAATTGAGGAACCCCGACAGCGAGCAACTACCCCCGCGAGAGCTGCGGCGGTTTAGCCGCAAGGCAGCGCTAGGCGGCCTTCTGCCGGAGCGCTTCCATCGCCCGCTGCGTGACCTCGGCGACCTTGCCGAGCGCCGAGATCGTCACGACCAGGCCCTGAGCCTTGTAGTAGTCGATGATCGGCTCGGTCTCGCGGTGGTAGACCTCGAGCCGCTTGCGGACGGTCTCCTCGCTGTCGTCCCCGCGCTGGTACAGCTCGCCGCCGCATTCGTCGCAGACGCCCTCGACCCTGGGCTTCTTGTACTCGACGTGAAAGGTGTGCGCACTGTCGCTGCGACAGGTGCGACGCCCCGCGATCCGCTTCACGACCTCGGCCTCCGGAACCTCCAGGTCGAGCACGCCGTCGAGGGCGATGCCCTTCTCGACGAGGATCTCGTCGAGCGCCTCCGCCTGGGCGAGGTTCCGCGGAAAGCCGTCCAGCAGGAAACCGTCCGCGGCGTCGGGCTTCTCGAGCCGCTCCTTCGCCATCCCGATGGTGACCTCATCCGGTACCAGCTCGCCGGCGTTCATGTACTCCTGCGCCTGCTTACCCAGGGGCGTCCCCTGGCTGATGTTCGCGCGGAAGAGGTCGCCCGTGGAGATGTGCGGGATCGAGAGGTTCTTGGCGAGGTACGCAGCCTGCGTACCCTTGCCGGCCCCAGGCGGCCCGACGAGGACGATTCGCATCAGCGGAGGAACCCTTCGTAGTTACGCTGCTGAAGCTGGCTCTCGATCTGCTTAACGGTCTCCAGACCCACACCCACGATGATCAGGATGCTCGTCCCGCCGAACGGGAAGTTCTGATTCGCTCCGAAGCCTGCCAACGCCGTCGTTGGCACAAGCGCGATCAAGCCCAGATACAGCGACCCCGGCCAGGTGATCCGGTTGAGCACGTAGCTCAGGTACTCAGCAGTGGGTCGACCAGCCCGGATGCCCGGGATGAAGCCACCATACTTCTTCATGTTGTCGGCGACTTCCTCGGGGTTGAACGAGATGGCCACGTAGAAGAAGGCGAAGAAAACGATGAGCACGAAGTACGTGACCATGTAGTACGGGTGGTCGCCCCGGACGAGATGCCGGTCGATCCAGGTGGCCCATCCCGCCTTCGATCCACTGAACTGAACGATCAAGGCCGGAATGTAGAGCAGCGACGAGGCGAAGATGACAGGAATCACACCTGCCTGATTCACCTTCAAGGGGATGTACGTGGACGTACCTCCGTAGGACCTGCGGCCGATCATGCGCTTCGCGTACTGCACCGGGATGCGGCGCTGCGCCTGCTCGACGAAGACGACCAGGCCCACCATCGCGAAGCCGACCAGCATGACCACGCCGAACTCGAGCCAGCCGTTCATGATCTTGCCCTGCTGCTTGATCGCCCAGAGCGCACCGGGGAAGCCGGCGGCGATCGAGATGAACATCAGGATCGACATACCGTTGCCGATGCCGCGGTCGGTGATCAGCTCACCGAGCCACATGATCAGCGCCGTGCCCGCAGTCATGCAGATGACCATGGTGACGGTGACGAAGATCGACTGGTCGGGAATGATCTCCCCGGCCTTCTCGCAGTTCGGGAACAACGAGCCGCTGCGGGCCGTGGCCACCAGACCGGTGCCCTGCAGGACGGCGAGCGCGACGGTCAGGTATCGGGTGTACTGCGTGATCTTGGCCTGGCCGGCCTGGCCTTCCTTCTTGAGGGCCTCAAGACGCGGAATCACCACGGTGAGCAGCTGCAGGATGATGCTCGCCGTGATGTACGGCATGATCCCCAGCGCGAAGATCGTCAGCTGCAGCAGGGCTCCACCGCTGAACATGTTGACCAGCCCGAAGAGATCACCCGCCTGTCCCTTGGTCTGGTCCACACAGAAGTTGACGGTCTGATAGTCGACCCCGGGGATCGGAATGTGCGCTCCGAAGCGGAAGAGCACGATGATGCCCAGCGTGAACAGCAGCTTCTTGCGCAGGTCGGGCGTCTTGAACGCCCGGGCGAACGCGGTGAGCACGGTGCCTCCTGCGACCCCCGCGTATCTGCGCGAGAGGTGACGGTCGAGAAATCGGCGTTTACAGGTCAGGTCAAGCAAAAGCCCCGCGGCAGACCGCGCGGCCGGGTCCCCCGGGGCCCGCGGCGACAGCCGCAGCTGTCACGGTCCCAGGTAATTACAGCAACAATGCACGCCACCATACCGGCGGACGTGCCCCCCTTGGAACGACCGACCGGGGATGCCCCTGGTAAGGACATCCCCGGCCGATGCAGTCATCGGGCTCAAACAAGCTCGGTGACGGTGCCGCCAGCGGCAGTGATCTTCTCCTTGGCGGAGGCGGAGACGGCGTCGACCGTCACCTGCAGCGCCACGGAGATCTCGCCGTTGCCCAGCACCTTGACGAGCTGGTTCTTGCGCACCGCACCCTTGGCGACCAGGTCGGCCACTGTGACCTCGCCACCCTGCGGGTAGAGCGCGGCCAGCTTGTCCAGGTTCACGACCTGGTACTCGGTGCGGAACGGGTTCTTGAAGCCCCGCAGCTTCGGAAGGCGCATGTGGAGGGGCATCTGCCCACCCTCGAAGCGCTCCGGAACCTGGTAGCGGGCCTTGGTGCCCTTGGTGCCACGACCAGCGGTCTTGCCCTTGGACGCCTCACCACGACCGACCCGGGTCTTCGCGGTCTTGGCGCCAGGGGCGGGCCGGAGGTTGTGGACCTTCAGCGGGTTCTGCTCCGCCATGTCAGTCGACCTCCTCAACCGTCACGAGGTGCCGCACGGTGTTCGCCATGCCGCGGATCTCCGGACGGTCCTCCTTGACAACCACGTCGTTCACGCGCTTCAGGCCGAGCGAACGAAGGGTCTCGCGGTGGTTCTGCTTGCTGCCGATGTAGGACTTCTTCTGCGTGATCTTGAGGCGGGCCATTACGCACCCACTCCGGCACGCGCCCGCAGCAGAGCGGCGGGGGCGACGTCCTCCAGCGGCAGGCCACGACGGGCGGCGATCTCCTCGGGACGCTGCAGCCCCTGGAGCGCCTCCACCGTGGCATGCACGATGTTGATCGGGTTCGACGAGCCGAGCGACTTGCTGAGCACGTCGTGGATACCGGCGCACTCCAGAACGGCGCGCACCGGGCCACCGGCGATCACACCGGTACCGGGGGAAGCCGGCTTGAGCAGGACGACGCCCGCAGCCTTCTCGCCCTGGATCGGGTGCGGGATGGTGCCCTGGATCCGGGGGACCTTGAAGAAGTGCTTCTTGGCCTCCTCCACACCCTTGGCGATGGCGGCCGGCACCTCCTTGGCCTTGCCGTATCCGACACCCACGGTGCCGTCACCGTCACCCACCACGACCAGCGCGGTGAAGCTGAAGCGACGACCACCCTTCACAACCTTGGCGACGCGATTGATGTGGACGACACGCTCGACGTAAGCGGTCTTCTCGGCGGCAGCGCCGCCGTCCCGCCGGTCCTTCCGGTCCCGCCGCTCGCCGCCACCGGCGCCGCCACCGCGGCGCTGGGGTCCAGCCATTGGATTTACCTCTCTCGTTTGTCCGCTAGCTACGGAACCGGCTCAGAACTTGAGCCCGGCTTCGCGGGCGGCGTCGGCCAGAGCGGCGATCCGCCCGGCGTACTTGTTGCCACCGCGGTCGAACACGACGGCCTCGATGCCGGCGGCCTTGGCGCGCTCGGCGACCAGAGCGCCCACCCTCTGGGCCTGGGCACTCTTGTCACCCTCGCCGCCGCGGATGGACGCGTCCAGGGTCGACGCCGAGGCCAGCGTGTGGCCCGCGATGTCGTCGATCACCTGGGCGACCATGTGGCGGTTGGACCGCGTCACGACCAGGCGCGGACGCTCCGGCGTACCGGAAACCCGCTTGCGGACGCGGATGTGGCGACGCTTGAGAGCAGCGCCCTTGTAGGCCTTGCCCTTGGCGATCTTCACACCGTATGCCATGGCTTACTTACCAGCCTTTCCGACCTTGCGGCGGATGACTTCGCCCTCGTACTTGACGCCCTTGGCCTTGTACGGGTCGGGCTTGCGCAGCTTGCGGATGTTCGCGGCGACCTCGCCGACCTTCTGCTTGTCGATGCCCTCGACGCTGAACTTGGTCGGGGACTCCACCTTGAAGGAGATGCCCTCGGGGGCCTCGACAAGGATCGGGTGGCTGAAGCCCAGCGAGAACTCCAGATTGGAGCCCTTCGCCGCGACGCGGTAACCGACACCGCTGATCTCGAGCTTCTTGACGTATCCCTGGGTCACACCGGTGACCATGTTCGCCACCAGCGTGCGGGACAGGCCGTGCAGGGCCTTGTTCTGACGCTCGTCGTTCGGGCGGGTCACCTTGATGGTGCCGTCCTCGCCCTTGGCGATCTCGATCGGCGCGGCGACGGTGTGGGAGAGGGAACCCTTGGGGCCCTTCACCGAGACCGTCCGGCCATCGATGGTGACGTCCACGCCGGTGGGAACCGGGATGGGGAGCTTGCCGATGCGCGACATTGCTTTTCCTCCGTTCCCGATTACCAGACGTAGGCGAGGACTTCCCCGCCCACACCCTTCTTGCTGGCCTGCTTGTCGGTGAGCAGTCCGTGAGACGTGGAGATGATCGCCACGCCCAGGCCGCCGAGCACCTTCGGCAGGTTGGTGGACTTTGCGTAGACCCGCAGACCCGGCTTCGAAATCCGCTTGATGCCGGCGATCGAGCGCTCGCGGTTGGGGCCGTACTTAAGCTCGAGGACGAGGTTCTTGCCGACCTCGGCGTCCTCGGTCTTCCAGCCGGTGATGAAACCCTCCTGCTGGAGGATCTCCGCGATATGCGACTTGATCTTGCTGTGCGGCATCGACACGGTGTCGTGGTACGCCGAATTCGCGTTTCGCAGACGGGTCAGCATGTCTGCGATCGGATCGGTCATGGTCATGATGGCCTTCGGCCTCTCTCGCCGGGGTTTCCTATCTGCGCCATCCTTCTCCCCGATCGGTGTCGGGACAGGTGCGGCGCGGGGACCTACGGCGTAGTCGGTATCAACAGCGGGCTTCGCCCGCAGGCGACCATGGGCGGCGGGTGCCCAACCCCTCCACTCTACGTGAGCGTCAGGGCCGTACGGAGCGGGCGCCCGCCATCCATGTGCTTACCGAGCACCCGGTACCAGCATCCGTCCTGTCGCCCGCCGGGGCGCCCGCGCGGGGCACTGGCGGGCGACGGACGGGCTGGTCACCAGGAGCTCTTGGTCACGCCCGGCAGCTCGCCACGGTGAGCCATCTCACGAAGGCACACGCGGCAGAGGCCGAACTTGCGGTAGACGGAGTGCGGCCGGCCGCAGCGCTGGCAGCGGGTGTACGCGCGCACACCGAACTTCGGCTTGCGGGCGGCCTTAGCGATCAGAGCCTTCTTCGCCACGGTCAGTTCTCCTTGAACGGGAAGCCGAGGTGGCGCAGCAGGGCGCGGCCCTCCTCGTCGTTGGACGCCGTGGTGACCACGGTGATGTCCATGCCTCGGACCCGGTCGATCTTGTCCTGGTCGATCTCGTGGAACATGACCTGCTCCGTGAGACCGAAGGTGTAGTTGCCGCGACCGTCGAACTGCTTCGGCGACAGACCCCGGAAGTCGCGGATGCGCGGCAGCGCGAGCGACAGCAGGCGGTCCAGGAACTCCCACATGCGGTCACCCCGGAGGGTGACGTGGGCGCCGATGGGCTGGCCCTCGCGCAGCTTGAACTGCGCGATGGACTTACGGGCCTTGGTGACGGCCGGCTTCTGGCCGGTGATCGTGGCGAGGTCGCGGATGGCGCCCTCGATCAGCTTGGAGTCGCGGGCGGCGTCGCCCACACCCATGTTGACCACGATCTTGGTCAGGCCCGGGATCTGCATGACGTTCTGGTAGCCGAACTCGTCACGCAGCTTGGCCTGGATCTCTTCGCGGTACCGCGTCTTGAGGCGCGGTGCGATGGTGGTGGTGGTGGCAGTCATCAGATGTCCTCACCGGTCCGCTTGGCAACGCGGATCTTGTTGCCCTCGTCGTCGCGGCGGTACCCGACGCGGGTGACGACCTTCTTGCCGTCCTTCTCCACGACGAGCTGAACGTTGCTCACATGGATCGGGGCCTCGGTCGTCACGATGCCGCCGGTCTTCGAACCACGAGCGGTCTGGCCGGCCTTCGTGTGCTTCTTGACCCGGTTGACACCCTCGACCAGGACGCGGTCCTCGCGCGGGTAGGCCTGGATGACCTTGCCCTGCTTGCCCTTGTCCTTACCGGTGATGACCTGGACCAGGTCGCCCTTCTTGATCTTCATCGGTTACAGCACCTCCGGCGCGAGCGAGATGATCTTCATAAACCTCTTCTCGCGCAGCTCACGGCCCACGGGGCCGAAGATGCGGGTGCCGCGGGGGTCGCCATCGCTCTTGAGGATGACGGCCGCGTTCTCATCGAAGCGGATGTACGAGCCGTCCGGGCGGCGGCGCTCCTTCACGGTTCGCACGATGACCGCCTTGACGACGTCACCCTTCTTCACGTTGCCACCGGGGATCGCGTCCTTGACGGTGGCGACGATGACGTCACCGATGCCCGCGTAGCGGCGACCGGAACCGCCGAGAACACGGATGCAAAGGATTTCCTTCGCCCCCGTGTTGTCGGCGACGCGCAGTCGCGACTCCTGCTGGATCACGTCTATCTCCTGATCGTCTGCCGGTTCCCGGCGGGGGGCCTCCGGGGAGGTCCCCCGCCGAGCCTGGCGGAACTGTCCAGAAGGCGAATGCCTTCAGGCTGTTTTCTCTGGAATCCCCTTGCGGGAATTGCCTACTTGGCCTTCTCGAGGATCTCGACGACGCGCCAGCGCTTGGTCGCGGACAGCGGCCGGGTCTCCATGAGGAGGACGCGGTCGCCGATACCCGCGGCGTTCTGCTCGTCGTGCGCCTTGAGCTTGTTCGTACGGCGGATGACCTTGCCGTACAGCGCGTGCTTGACGCGGTCCTCGACGGCGACGACGACGGTCTTGTCCATCTTGTCGCTGACGACCAGACCCTCACGGGTCTTGCGGAAACCGCGCTCCTGCTTCGTTTCAGTCACATTCTTCTCGCTCATCAGGCGCTCTCCACCGTCTCGATGCCGAGCTCGCGCTCGCGCATCAGGGTGTAGATCCGGGCGATGTCCTTGCGGACGGCCTTCAGCCGGCCGTGATTCTCGAGCTGTCCGGTCGCCGCCTGGAAGCGGAGGTTGAACAGCTCCTCCTTGGCCTCACGCAGCTTGGCAACGAGATCCTCGTTGTTCAGCTCGCGCAGCTCGGACGCCGTGGTTCCGGCCGCCATCACGACTCACCTGCCTCGCGCCGAACGATCCGGCACTTCATCGGAAGCTTGTGCGCGGCGCGGGTGAGCGCCTCGCGAGCAGTCTTCTCGTTCGGGTAGGACAGCTCGAACATCACCCGACCGGGCTTGACGTTCGCGACCCACCACTCCGGAGAGCCCTTACCGGAACCCATCCGGGTCTCGGCCGGCTTCTTCGTGAGCGGACGGTCCGGGTAGATGTTGATCCAGACCTTGCCGCCACGCTTGATGTGGCGGGTCATGGCGATACGAGCCGCTTCGATCTGCCGGTTCGTCACATACGCCGGGGTCACCGCCTGGATGCCGTACTCGCCGAACGCAAGCTCGGTGCCGCCCTTGGCCATACCACTGCGCTTCGGGTGGTGCTGCTTGCGGTGCTTGACCCTGCGGGGGATCAGCATGTCGGTCAGGCCTCCGTTCCGGTGGTCTCAGCCGGAGCGGCAGCGGCCGGAGCCTCGGCCTTGGGGGCCTCGGAAGCCGGAGCCGACTGCTGCTGCGGCTTGCGGCCGCGGCCCCGCTCGCCACCACGGCCACCACGGGCCGGGCGCTCACCGGCACCACGCGACGGGCGGGACCCGGCACGGGCGGCGGCGTTCTCGGCGCGCACCTCGGCGATGTTCTTAACGTCGCCCTTGTAGATCCAGACCTTCACGCCGATGCGGCCGAAGGTGGTCTTGGCCTCGAAGAAGCCGTAGTCGACGTTGGCGCGGAGCGTGTGCAGGGGCACCCGGCCCTCGCGGTAGAACTCCGAGCGCGACATCTCGGCACCGCCGAGACGGCCACCACACTGGATCTTGATGCCCTTGGCGCCGGCCTTCATCGTGCTCTGCATGCTCTTGCGCATCGCACGGCGGAAGGAGACGCGGGAGGACAGCTGCTCGGCGACGGCCTGGGCGACCAGCTGAGCGTCGGTCTCGGGGTTCTTGACCTCGAGGATGTTCAGCTGGACCTGCTTGCCGGTGAGCTTCTCCAGCTCGCCGCGGATACGGTCGGCCTCCGCGCCGCGGCGGCCGATGACGATGCCCGGCCGGGCGGTGTGGATGTCGACGCGGACGCGGTCACGGGTGCGCTCGATCTCCACCTTGGAGATACCGGCGCGCTCCATGCCCTTCGTCATCATCCGGCGGATGGCGACGTCTTCCTTGACGTAGTCCTTGTACAGCTTGTCGGCGTACCAGCGGGACTTGAAGTCCGTGGTGATGCCGAGCCGGAACCCGTGCGGGTTTACCTTCTGGCCCATTACCGGGTTCCTTCCTTGCTGCTGACGACCACGGTGATGTGGCTGGTCCGCTTGCGGATCCGGTAGGCACGGCCCTGGGCACGCGGACGGAACCGCTTCAGGGTCGGGCCCTCGTCGACGTACGCCTCGGAGATGAAGAGGCTGTCGACGTCGGTGTGGTCGTAGTTATGCGCGGCGTTGGCAATGGCGCTGTCGAGCACCTTGCCGACCGGCACGCTCGCGGCCTGCGGGGCGAAACGCAGGACCGCCTGGGCCTCCGCGGCATCCATGCCACGGATGAGGTCCACCACGCGGCGGGCCTTCATGGGCGTGACGCGGATGTACCGCGCCTGAGCCCTGGCTTCCATGGTTGTCCCTTCGGTGTCAGTCATAGTCTTCGCACTCCGCCGATCAGCGACGACGCGACTTGCGGTCGTCCTTCTCGTGGCCGCGGAACGTACGGGTCGGAGCGAACTCGCCGAGCTTGTGGCCGACCATCGACTCGGTGACGAACACCGGGACGTGCTTGCGGCCGTCGTGCACCGCGATCGTGTGGCCGAGCATGGCCGGCACGATCATCGAGCGGCGGGACCAGGTCTTGATGACGTTCTTGGTTCCCGCGTCGTTCTGTGCATCCACCTTCTTGGTGAGGTGGTCGTCGACGAAGGGCCCCTTCTTGAGACTGCGCGGCATCTGACCTGCTCCTAGCGCTTCTTGGTGGTCTTGCGGCGGCGGACGATGAGCTTGTTGCTGGCCTTCTTCGGCCGGCGCGTACGTCCTTCCTTCTGACCCCAGGGCGAGACCGGGTGGCGACCACCGGAGGTCTTGCCCTCACCACCACCGTGCGGGTGGTCGACGGGGTTCATGGCGACACCGCGGACGGTCGGGCGGACGCCCTTCCAGCGCATACGGCCGGCCTTGCCCCAGTTGATGTTCGACTGCTCGGCATTGCCGACCTCACCGACGGTGGCGCGGCAGCGGATGTCGACCAGCCGGACCTCGCCCGAGGGCATGCGCAGGTGGGCGTAGGTGCCCTCCTTCGCCATCAGCTGCACGGAGGAACCGGCGGAGCGGGCGATCTTCGCGCCGCCACCGGGCCGCAGCTCGATGGCGTGGAGGACCGTACCCACCGGGATGTTGCGCAGCGGGAGGTTGTTGCCCGGCTTGATGTCGGCCCCGGGGCCGTTCTCAACCCGGTCGCCCTGGCTCAGCCGAGCCGGGGCGAGGATGTAGCGCTTCTCGCCGTCCGCGTAGTGCAGCAGCGCGATGCGTGCGGTGCGGTTCGGGTCGTACTCGATGTGCGCGACCTTGGCCGGCACGCCGTCCTTGTCGTGACGACGGAAGTCGATCACGCGGTAGGCGCGCTTGTGGCCACCGCCCTGGTGGCGAACGGTCACACGACCGGCGTTGTTACGGCCGCCCTTGCTGTGCAGAGGGCGGACCAGCGACTTCTCCGGCGTGGACCGCGTGACCTCGACGAAGTCGGCGACGCTGGAGCCACGACGGCCCGGGGTCGTCGGCTTGTACTTGCGGATACCCATTTCTCAGTCCTCGTCCGATATCGGACGACTCGGACTCCGTTAGGAGACCGGGCCGCCGAAGATGTCGATACGGTCGCCCTCGGCGAGGGTCACGATGGCGCGCTTGGTGTCGGCGCGCTTGCCGTAGCCGGTGCGAGTGCGCTTGCGCTTGCCCTGCCGGTTGATCGTGTTGACCCCGGTGACCTTGACCGAGAAGACCGCCTCGACGGCCTGCTTGATCTGGGTCTTGTTGGCGCGCGGGTCGACGATGAAGGTGTACTTGTTCTCGTCCAGCAGCGCGTAGCTCTTCTCGGAGACCACCGGCTTGAACAGAATGTCCCGCGGGTCCGTGAAGGTCTTGCTGGTGACAGCGGTCTCAGCCATCAGGCGTTGCTCCCTTCGAGCTGGGCGGCCTTGGGACCAGCCACGAAGCTGTCGAAGGCGGCCTTGGTGAAGACCACGTCGTCGGAGACGAGCACGTCGTACGTGTTCAGCTGGCCCGGCTCCAGGATGTGCACCTGGGGCAGGTTGCGGGCGGACAGCCACGCGACCTCGTCGGACCGCTCGACGACCAGGAGCAGGTTCTTGCGCTCGCTGATCTTGCCGAGCAGGTTCTTGGCGGCCTTGGTCGAGATCTCGCCCTCGACCACGCCGGACACGACGTGGATTCGGTTGTGGCGCGCCCGGTCGGAGAGGGCACCGCGCAGCGCGGCGGCCTTCATCTTCTTCGGGGTGCGCTGCGAGTAGTCGCGGGGCACGGGACCGTGCACGACGCCACCGCCGGCGAACTGCGGAGCGCGAGTCGAACCCTGGCGCGCCCGACCGGTGCCCTTCTGGCGGTACGGCTTCCTGCCACCGCCGCGGACCTCGCCGCGGGTCTTCGTCTTGTGCGTGCCCTGACGGGCAGCGGCCAGCTGGGCGACGACGACCTGGTGGATCAGCGGAACGCTGACCTGCGTGTCGAAGATCTCCGCGGGGAGCTCGACGGTCCCGGCCTTGTCGCCTGCCGGCGAAAGGATGTCAATGGTGCTCATTTACCTCAGGCCCCCTTGGCCGCGGTACGGACCAGGACGAGGCCGCCGTTCGGACCAGGAACCGCGCCCTTGATGAGCAGCAGGCCCTTCTCCGCATCAACGGCGTGGACGGTCAGGTTCTGGGTGGTGACCCGCTCGTTGCCCATGCGGCCGGCCATGCGCAGGCCCTTGAACACGCGGCCCGGGGTGGCGCAGCCACCGATGGAGCCGGGCGAGCGGTGCTTGCGCTGGGTGCCGTGTCCGGCGCCGAGGCCGTGGAAGCCGTGACGCTTCATGACACCGGCGGTGCCCTTGCCCTTGCTCTTGCCGGTCACGTCGACCTTGACGCCCGCCTCGAACACCTCGGCGGTGATCTCCTGGCCGAGCGTGTACTCGCCGGCGTCGACGGTACGCAGCTCCACCAGGTGGCGGCGCGGGGTGACGTCGGCCTTGGCGAAGTGGCCCTTGAGGGGCTTGTTCACCTTGCGCGGGTCGATCTCGCCGAAGGCGATCTGGACGGCGTCGTAGCCGTCCACGTCATTGGTGCGGACCTGGGTCACGACGCAGGGACCGGCCTTGACGACGGTGACCGGGACGACGCGGTTGTTCTCGTCCCACACCTGCGTCATGCCGAGCTTCTCGCCCAGGACGCCCTTGATCTGCTTAACCATCTCGCGCGTCACCTCAGAGCTTGATCTCGATGTCGACGCCGGCCGGCAGGTCGAGACGCATCAGCGAGTCGACGGTCTTCGGCGTGGGGTCGAGGATGTCGATGAGGCGCTTGTGCGTACGCATCTCGAAGTGCTCGCGCGAGTCCTTGTACTTGTGCGGCGACTTGATGACGCAGTACACGTTCTTCTCAGTGGGCAGCGGCACCGGGCCCGCGACCGACGCACCAGTGCGGGTCACCGTCTCGACGATCTTCTTCGCCGAGGAGTCGATGACCTCGTGGTCGTAGGCCTTGAGCCGGATGCGGATCTTCTGTCCCGCCATGGCTACTTCGTAGTCCTGTCTCTCGTAACGCTCTGGGACCCGGAGGCCCTTTTCCTCGACCCACGCGGTCGGGCGTGTCGCAGTCCCACCAGACAGATGTCCCACGAGGGATTCCCTGCCAAGGGGTGCGGCGCGAACCGCGGGTCCGGGGGAAGGAGACCCACCGGGCGCCTGGCCGGTGCCCCGCTGACACTTCCCGGAAGATTCCCGTACTTCCGTCCCTGATGAGGGGCGACGAGTACTGCGGGACTCGCTTCCAGTCCTCCCGGCGGGAGACGTGCAGCATCGGCACTCAACCGAGCAACCTGGCTAGTGTGCCACACCCCGATTGGCTCGCGCCAATCGGGGTCAATCACCGTTTTGCCCTCGCCATCACGGGCCCCGTCCCACCGGGCGCGGCGCCGCGATGGCCGAGCCAACCGCAGGTCCGCGCCGCCGCGAGAAACCGCGGTCGGCCGTCGACCGGCCCCCGGTACGTACCGCTGGCGGCCTCCGAAGAGTCCCTTCCACGCCCGGGGATGCCTCCGTGCCCCATTGACCCGGCGACCCGGCGCGGGGACCGCCGCCCCCGGACCCGCGGCCGCCGAAACCCCACCGCGCACATTCACCCCGGCACCACGGCCGCTCGTCATCGGGCTCGACCGAGTTCCGGGGCCCGGCTCCCCAAAGGCCGTGAAGCCGACCGCCCGACGGGACCACCGAACCGTCATCCTCTGACGCTCCGGTGAGAGGCGGCCCCGGACGACCCCGGCCGCAAGCCCGTCGGGACCGACCCGACCGGCAGCCCAGCATGAGCCCCGCCGCAGGCAGGGACGTCACCTCAGACGACCCGGTGCCGCCGGAGCCCGGGTCACAGTGGACCCGGGGCGATGCCCGCCCAGGGCGCAGTCCCATGGGGTGCAGGCGGAGCCCCCGCTTAAGGGCGCTGCGGGGAGCCGATCCCCGCATGCGTCCGTTCCGCAATGGCGAGGGCCCCGTACGGCAGGCGTACGGGGCCCTCGCGCAGGCGCGCCTAGGCGCGGCGGGTCACTTGACGATCTTGGTGACCTGGCCGGCGCCGACGGTCCGGCCACCCTCGCGGATGGCGAACTTCAGGCCCTCTTCCATGGCGACCGGCTGGATCAGCTGGACCGACATCTGAGTGTTGTCGCCCGGCATGACCATCTCGGTGCCCTCGGGGAGGGTCACCACACCCGTCACGTCCGTGGTACGGAAGTAGAACTGCGGACGGTAGTTGTTGAAGAACGGGGTGTGGCGGCCGCCCTCGTCCTTCGACAGGATGTAGGCCTGGGCCTCGAACTCGGTGTGCGGGGTCACCGTGCCCGGCTTGATGATGACCTGGCCGCGCTCGACGTCCTCGCGCTTGATGCCACGGAGGAGCAGACCGACGTTCTCACCGGCCCGGCCCTCGTCGAGCAGCTTGCGGAACATCTCGATGCCGGTGACCGTGGTCTTGGTCTTCTCTTCCTTGATGCCGATGATCTCGACTTCCTCGTTCACCTTGAGCACACCGCGCTCGATACGGCCGGTGACGACCGTACCGCGACCGGTGATGGTGAAGACGTCCTCGATCGGCATCAGGAACGGCTTGTCGACGTCACGCTCGGGCTCCGGGATGGACTCGTCCACAGCCTTCATCAGGTTGAGGACGGACTCGCCCCACTCCTTGTCGCCCTCGAGGGCCTTCAGAGCGGAGACCTTGACGACCGGAACGTCGTCGCCCGGGAACTCGTACTCGGAGAGCAGCTCACGGACCTCGAGCTCGACGAGCTCCAGGATCTCCTCGTCGTCCACCATGTCGGCCTTGTTCAGGGCGACCACGATGTACGGAACGCCGACCTGGCGGGCCAGGAGCACGTGCTCCTTGGTCTGCGGCATCGGGCCGTCGGTGGCGGCGACCACGAGGATGGCGCCGTCCATCTGCGCCGCACCGGTGATCATGTTCTTGATGTAGTCCGCGTGACCCGGGCAGTCAACGTGGGCGTAGTGACGCGACTCGGTCTGGTACTCGACGTGCGCGATGGAGATGGTGATACCGCGCTGACGCTCCTCGGGAGCCTTGTCGATCTGCTCGAAGGCCGACGCCTCGTTCAGGTCCGGGTACGCGTCGTGCAGCACCTTCGTAATCGCCGCGGTAAGGGTGGTCTTACCGTGGTCGATGTGACCGATGGTGCCGATGTTGACGTGCGGCTTAGTCCGCTCGAACTTCGCCTTCGCCACTGGGGTCCTCCTGTGGACTGGTGCTGTACTCCATCCGCGCTTTGCGAATGGGTTCAGGTGGTCTTACCGAATCGACCAGGACCCCGAGGGGATGCCCTTGGCCGTATTCGCTTGGGGGCCGGCTGCGGGGCCCGTCGCAGACCGCGCTTCTGCGGTCTGCGACGGAAAAGCCCCGATGCCTTTGCTCCAGCCTAATCGGTGAGCAACGAGCTGCTACTCGCCCTTGGCCTTCGCGATGATCTCCTCCGCCACGTTCTTCGGAACCTCGGCGTAGGAGTCGAACTGCATGGAGTAGCTGGCACGGCCGGACGTCTTGCTGCGCAGGTCGCCGACGTAACCGAACATCTCCGACAGCGGAACCAGGCCGGTGACCAACTTGGCACCGGACCGGTCCTCCATGGACTGGATCTGTCCACGGCGGGAGTTGATGTCGCCGATCACATCGCCCATGTAGTCCTCGGGCGTGGTGACCTCGACCTTCATCATCGGCTCGAGCAGGGCCGGGCTGGCCTTGCGCGCCGCCTCCTTGAAGGCCATGGAACCGGCGATCTTGAACGCGAGCTCGGAGGAGTCGACGTCGTGGTAGGCGCCGTCGAGCAGCGTCACCTTCACGCCGGTCAGCGGGTAGCCGGCCAGCACGCCGAACTCCATGGCCTCCTGGCAGCCCGCGTCCACGGACGGGATGTACTCCCGCGGGATACGGCCACCGGTGACCTTGTTCTCGAACTCGTAGCCGTCGCCCTCGAGGGGCTCGATCGCGATCTGCACCTTCGCGAACTGGCCGGAACCACCAGTCTGCTTCTTGTGCGTGTAATCGACCCGCTCGACCGGCTTGCGCAGCGTCTCGCGGTAAGCGACCTGCGGCTTGCCGACGTTGGCCTCGACCCTGAACTCACGCTTCATACGGTCGACCAGCACGTCGAGGTGCAGCTCGCCCATACCCGCGATGATGGTCTGGCCGGTCTCCTCGTCGGTCTTGACCTGGAAGGACGGGTCCTCCTCGGCCAGCCGCTGGATGGCCACACCCAGCTTCTCCTGGTCGCCCTTGGACTTCGGCTCGATGGCGACCTCGATCACCGGGGCCGGGAACTCCATGGACTCGAGGATCACCGGGTTCGACGCGTCGCAGAGGGTCTCGCCCGTGGTGGTCTGCTTGAGACCCATGACGGCGACGATGTCGCCGGCACCCACGCTGTCGATCTCCTCACGCTTGTTCGCGTGCATCCGGTAGATCTTGCCGATCCGCTCCTTCTTGCCCTTCACGGAGTTCTGCACCTGGGTGCCGGTCTCCATGCGGCCCGAGTAGACCCGGACGAAGGTGAGCTTGCCGAGGTGCGGGTCGCTCATGATCTTGAAGGCGAGGCCCGCGAACGGCTCGTCGTCGGACGGCTTGCGCTTCAGGACCTCTTCGGGGTCCTTCACCGAGTGGCCCTCGACGGCCTCGACGTCCAGCGGCGACGGAAGGTAGCGCACGACCGCGTCGAGCAGGGGCTGGACGCCCTTGTTCTTGAACGCGGTACCGCAGAACACCGGGGTGACCGTGGTGGTGCCGCGGCCGGTGGAGGCGATGGTGATCCGGCGGATGGCCGCGACCAGCTGCTCCTGGGTGGGCTCCTGGCCCTCCAGGTACAGCTCCATCATCTCCTCGTCGTTCTCGGCGACGGCCTCGAGCAACTTGCCGCGCCACTCCTCGGCGGCCTCGATGTGGGTGTTCGGGATGTCGACGGTGTCGTACATCTCGCCCTTGGTCGCCTCGGCTGACCAGACCAGAGCCTTCATCTGGACGAGGTCGACCACGCCCTTGAAGTCGGCTTCGGTGCCGATCGGCAGCTGCATGACCAGCGGCACCGCACCGAGGCGGTCCACGATCATGTCGACGCAGCGGTGGAACTCGGCACCGGTGCGGTCGAGCTTGTTGACGAAGCAGATGCGCGGAACGCCGTAGCGGTCCGCCTGACGCCACACGGTCTCGGACTGCGGCTCAACGCCGGCGACGCCGTCGAACACCGTCACGGCACCGTCGAGCACGCGCAGCGAACGCTCCACCTCGACGGTGAAGTCGACGTGGCCCGGGGTGTCGATGATGTTGATGGTGTGGTCGACGTTGTCCAGCGACCAGTGACAGGTCGTCGCGGCCGATGTGATCGTGATGCCGCGCTCCTGCTCCTGCTCCATCCAGTCCATCGTGGCAGCGCCGTCGTGGACTTCACCGATCTTGTAGCTCACGCCGGTGTAGAACAGGATCCGCTCGGTGGTGGTCGTCTTGCCCGCGTCGATGTGGGCCATGATCCCAATGTTGCGGACCCTGGCCAGGTCAAGCGAAGTGGTGGCCATTTGGCTCAGTCTTCTCTCGGATCTCGATGGGGGTAGCGACTACCAGCGGTAGTGCGCGAAGGCCTTGTTGGACTCGGCCATCTTGTGGGTGTCCTCGCGACGCTTGACGGAGGCGCCCAGACCGTTGCTGGCGTCCAGCAGTTCGTTCATCAGGCGCTCGGTCATGGTCTTCTCGCGACGGGCACGCGAGTAACCCACGAGCCAGCGCAGTGCGAGGGTGGAGGAGCGGCCGGGGCGAACCTCGACCGGCACCTGGTAGGTGGCGCCACCGACACGACGGGAGCGGACCTCGAGGGTCGGCTTCACGTTCTCCAGGGCGCGCTTGAGCGTGATGACCGGGTCGTTGCCGGTCTTGTCGCGCAGGCCCTCCATGGCGCCGTACACGATGCGCTCGGCGGTGGAGCGCTTGCCGTGCAGCAGAACCTTGTTGATGAGCGAGGTGACCAGAGGAGAGCCGTAGACCGGGTCGATGATGACCGGGCGCTTCGGGGCGGGGCCCTTACGAGGCATGCTTACTTCTCCTTCTTGGCGCCGTAACGGCTGCGGGCCTGCTTGCGGTTCTTGACACCTTGGGTGTCGAGCGAACCACGGATGATCTTGTAGCGAACACCCGGCAGGTCCTTCACACGGCCACCGCGCACGAGCACGATGGAGTGCTCCTGCAGGTTGTGTCCCTCACCCGGAATGTACGCCGTGACCTCGATCCCGCTGGTCAGACGCACACGCGCGACCTTACGCAGGGCCGAGTTCGGCTTCTTCGGGGTGGTCGTGAACACGCGCGTGCAGACACCACGGCGCTGAGGGGAGCCCTCGAGTGCGGGTGTCTTGTTCTTTTCGACCTTGTCCTGCCGGCCCTTCCGGACCAGCTGCTGGATCGTAGGCACTACTTCTCCGGTTTCTGTGTGCCAGTCTCAGTAAAACTAACCTGGGGTTCCCCCGACCCACGCGGTCGGGTGTGTCGCAGACCCCATACGTTTTCCGCGAAACGGAAAGTGCATATTTGGTCGGCGTCTCGGCCTCGGCATCCCGTGCTCAGGGCATCTCCCCGCCGAAGTCCTCCTGGGCCTTACGGTCCGGGAGGTACCCCAGGGGAGTGCACGCACAAGGACCCGGGCACACCCCAGGCACAAGGTCAGAGCGTACCTATAGCACCGGCTCCGGTCAAAACAAAAGCACCTGGGCAGGACACACCGGGGCGCAGTTCGCTCGGCCCCGCGGAGCGGGGAGCGCGACAGGGCGGCCACCCGAGGGTGACCGCCCTGTTCACGTGGGCCGGACTTACTGGTTGTACGGGCCGTAGTCGTAGTCCTCCAGCGGGACCGCCTGGCCGGAGCCCGTGCCGAAGGGCGAGTAGTCGATGTCGTCGTAACCGACGGCCGAGTACATCGCGGCCTTCGCCTCCTCGGTCGGCTCGACCCGGATGTTGCGGTAGCGGGACAGGCCCGTACCGGCCGGGATGAGCTTACCGATGATCACGTTCTCCTTGAGGCCGATCAGGGAGTCCGACTTGGCGTTGATCGCCGCGTCGGTCAGGACCCTGGTCGTCTCCTGGAAGGACGCCGCCGACAGCCAGGACTCGGTCGCCAGCGAGGCCTTGGTGATGCCCATCAGCTGCGGACGGCCGGAGGCCGGGTGGCCGCCTTCCTGGACCACACGACGGTTCTCACCCTCGAAGCGCGTGCGCTCCACGAGCTCGCCCGGCAGCAGCTCCGCGTCGCCGGACTCGATGATCGTCACGCGGCGCAGCATCTGCCGGATGATGATCTCGATGTGCTTGTCGTGGATCGACACACCCTGCGAGTTGTAGACCTTCTGGACCTCGCCGACCAGGTGGACCTGGACGGCCCGCTGGCCGAGGATGCGCAGCACGTCGTGCGGGTTGACCGCACCGACGGTCAGCGGCTGGCCGACCTCGACGTGGTCGCCCTCGCCCACCAGGAGCCGGGCTCGCTTCGAGACGCCGTACGAGGTCTCGTCGGAGCCGTCGTCCGGAGTGACGACAAGCTTCTTGGTCTTCTCGGTCTCCTCGATCCGCACACGGCCGGCGGCCTCCGAGATCGGCGCGACGCCCTTGGGCGTACGGGCCTCGAAGAGCTCGACGACACGCGGCAGACCCTGGGTGATGTCGTCACCCGCCACACCACCGGTGTGGAAGGTACGCATCGTCAGCTGAGTGCCGGGCTCACCGATCGACTGGGCGGCGATGATGCCGACCGCCTCACCGATGTCGACCAGCTTGCCGGTGGCCAGCGAACGGCCGTAGCACATCGCGCAGGTGCCGACCGCCGACTCGCAGGTCAGGACCGACCGGGTCTTGACCGCCTCGACGCCGTGGCGCACGAGCTCCTCGATGAGGACGTCGCCCAGGTCGGTGCCGGCCGGGGCCAGCACCTTGCCGTCGACGACGATGTCCTCCGCGAGGCAGCGCGCGTACACGCTGGTCTCGACGTCGTCCGCCTTGCGCAGGGTGCCGTCGGCGCCCTTGAGCGCGATCGACAGCTTGAGGCCGCGCTCGGTGCCGCAGTCCTCCTCGCGGATGATCACGTCCTGCGAGACGTCCACCAGACGTCGGGTCAGGTAACCGGAGTCGGCGGTACGCAGGGCGGTGTCCGCGAGACCCTTACGGGCACCGTGGGTGGAGATGAAGTACTCCAGCACGGAGAGACCCTCACGGAACGACGCCTTGATGGGCCGCGGGATGGTCTCGTTCTTCGCGTTGGACACCAGGCCGCGCATGCCCGCGATCTGACGCATCTGCATCATGTTTCCGCGAGAACCCGAGTTGACCATCATGAAGATCGGGTTGGTCTTCGGGAAGTTCTCGGACATGGCCTCGGCGACCTCGTTGGTCGCCTTGGTCCAGATCGCGATGAGCTCCTGCGTGCGCTCGTCCTTGGTGATCAGACCGCGCTCGTACTGCTTCTGGACCTTCTCGTCCTGCGCCTCGTAGCCCTCGATGATGCTCTTCTTGGCTTCGGGGACGACGACGTCGGAGATCGCGACGGTGACGCCGGAGCGGGTGGCCCAGTAGAAGCCCGCCGCCTTCAGGTTGTCGAGCGTCGCCGCCACGATGACCTTCGGGTAGCGCTCGGCGAGGTCGTTGACGATCTCGGAGAGCTGCTTCTTGCCCACCGAGTAGTCGACGAACGGGTAGTCCTCGGGCAGCAGCTCGTTGAAGAGCGCACGGCCCAGGGTGGTCCGCAGCCGGAAGCTGTCACCAGGCTGCCACTCGGGCTCACCCGCTTCGGCGGCCGGCGGGGTCCAGCCGCGGGGCGGGACGGTGCCGATCGGGAAGCGGATGTCGACCTTCGCCTGGAGCGAGAGCTCGCGGGCGTCGAAGGCCATGATCGCCTCGGCGGTGGAGTTGAAGGCGCGGCCCGCGCCACGTACCTCGCGCTCCGCCTCGTCCGTGGTGAGGAAGAACAGGCCCAGCACCATGTCCTGGGTCGGCATGGTGACCGGACGGCCGTCGGCCGGCTTGAGGATGTTGTTCGAGGACAGCATCAGGATGCGGGCCTCGGCCTGGGCCTCCGCGGAGAGCGGCAGGTGCACGGCCATCTGGTCACCGTCGAAGTCCGCGTTGAACGCGGTGCAGACGAGCGGGTGGATCTGAATGGCCTTGCCTTCGACCAGCTGCGGCTCGAAGGCCTGGATGCCCAGACGGTGCAGGGTCGGCGCACGGTTCAGCAGCACCGGGTGCTCGGCGATGACCTCTTCCAGCACGTCGTACACGACCGTACGGCCGCGCTCGACCATGCGCTTCGCCGACTTGATGTTCTGCGCGTGGTTGAGGTCCACCAGGCGCTTCATCACGAACGGCTTGAAGAGCTCCAGCGCCATGGCCTTCGGCAGACCGCACTGGTGCAGCTTGAGCTGCGGGCCGACGACGATCACCGAGCGGGCCGAGTAGTCGACGCGCTTGCCGAGGAGGTTCTGACGGAACCGGCCCTGCTTGCCCTTGAGCATGTCGGACAGCGACTTCAGCGGGCGGTTGCCCGGGCCGGTCACCGGCCGGCCGCGGCGGCCGTTGTCGAACAGCGCGTCGACGGCCTCCTGCAGCATCCGCTTCTCGTTGTTCACGATGATCTCGGGGGCGCCGAGGTCGAGCAGACGCTTCAGTCGGTTGTTCCGGTTGATGACCCGGCGGTACAGGTCGTTCAGGTCGGAGGTCGCGAACCGGCCACCGTCCAGCTGCACCATCGGACGCAGGTCCGGCGGGATCACCGGGACGCAGTCCAGCACCATGCCCTTGGGGCTGTTGCTGGTCTGCAGGAAGGCGGAGACGACCTTGAGGCGCTTGAGCGCACGGGTCTTCTTCTGACCCTTGCCGGTCCGGATGATCTCGCGGAGGCGCTCGGCCTCCTCCTCGAGGTTGAAGGTCTCCAGGCGCTTCTGCAGGGCGGCGGCACCCATGGAGCCGTCGAAGTACGTGCCGAAGCGATCCCGCAGCTCGCGGTAGAGCAGCTCGTCGCCCTCCAGGTCCTGGACCTTGAGGTTCTTGAAGCGGTTCCACACCTCGTCGAGACGGTCGATCTCGCGCTGGGCACGGTCGCGCAGCTGCTTCATCTCGCGCTCGGCGCCCTCGCGCACCTTGCGGCGCACATCGGCCTTGGCGCCCTCGGCCTCGAGCTCGGCCAGGTCGGTCTCGAGCTTCTTGGCACGGGCCTCGAGGTCGGCGTCGCGGCGCTGCTCGACCTGCTGGCGCTCCACGGAGACATGGGCCTCCAGGGAGGGCAGGTCGCGCGTACGGCGCTCCTCATCCACCCACGTGATCATGTAGGCGGCGAAGTAGATGACCTTCTCGAGGTCCTTCGGGGCGAGGTCGAGCAGGTAGCCCAGGCGCGACGGAACGCCCTTGAAGTACCAGATGTGGGTGACGGGAGCGGCCAGTTCAATGTGGCCCATCCGCTCACGGCGCACCTTGGCGCGAGTGACCTCGACGCCGCACCGCTCACAGATGATGCCCTTGAAGCGGACGCGCTTGTACTTTCCGCAGTAGCACTCCCAGTCCCGGGTCGGACCGAAGATCTTCTCGCAGAAGAGTCCGTCCTTTTCGGGCTTGAGGGTGCGGTAGTTGATGGTCTCCGGCTTCTTGACCTCGCCGTGGGACCACTGACGGATGTCGTCAGCAGTGGCCAGGCCGATCCGCAGCTCGTCGAAGAAGTTGACGTCGAGCACTTGTCGTCAATCCCTCTTTCGGGGTCGTGTCTTCGGGTCTGACTTGGGGGTCCCACCACGCCCGCAGGGCGTAGGGGGCGGGTCCGGGGTTAGCCGGGGCTCTGCGTGAGAGCCCCGGCCAGACCCGTCAGACCTCTTCGACGCTGCTCGGCTCGCGCCTGGACAGGTCGATACCGAGCTCCTCCGCAGCGCGGAAGACGTCCTCGTCGGTGTCGCGCATCTCGATGGACATGCCGTCCGAGGACAGCACCTCCACGTTGAGGCACAGGGACTGCATCTCCTTGATGAGCACCTTGAAGGACTCGGGGATGCCGGGCTCAGGGATGTTCTCGCCCTTGACGATGGCCTCGTAGACCTTCACGCGGCCGGTGACGTCGTCGGACTTGATGGTCAGCAGCTCCTGAAGGGCGTAGGCGGCGCCGTAGGCCTCGAGGGCCCACACCTCCATCTCGCCGAAGCGCTGGCCACCGAACTGGGCCTTACCACCCAGCGGCTGCTGGGTGATCATCGAGTACGGACCGGTCGACCGGGCGTGCAGCTTGTCGTCGACCAGGTGGTGCAGCTTGAGGATGTACATGTACCCGACCGAGATCGGGTCCGGGAACGGCTCACCGGAGCGGCCGTCGAACAGGCGCGCCTTGCCGGAGGGCAGGACGAGCCGGTCGCCGTCGCGGTTCGGGACCGTGGCCTCGAAGAGACCGGCGATCTCGTCCTCACGGGCGCCGTCGAACACCGGGGTGGCGACGTTGGTGCCCGGGGCGACCTCGTCGGCGCCGATGGCCTTGAGACGCTTCATCCAGTCCGTGTCACCGTCGACCTTCCAGCCCTGGCTGGCGAGCCAGCCGAGGTGGATCTCCAGGACCTGTCCCGGGTTCATGCGGGACGGGACACCCAGCGGGTTGAGGATGATGTCGACCGGGGTGCCGTCCTCCAGGAACGGCATGTCCTCAACCGGCAGGATCTTGGAGATGACGCCCTTGTTGCCGTGCCGGCCTGCGAGCTTGTCACCGTCGGTGATCTTGCGCTTCTGCGCGACGTAGACGCGGACCAGCTGGTTCACGCCCGGCGGCAGCTCGTCGCCCTCCTCGCGGTCGAAGACGCGTACGCCGATGACCTTGCCGGTCTCGCCGTGCGGCACCTTCAGCGAGGTGTCACGGACCTCACGGGCTTTCTCACCGAAGATCGCGCGGAGCAGGCGCTCCTCCGGGGTCAGCTCGGTCTCACCCTTCGGGGTGACCTTGCCGACCAGGATGTCGCCGGCAACGACCTCGGCACCGATACGGATGATGCCGCGCTCGTCGAGGTCGGCGAGGACCTCCTCGGAGACGTTCGGGATGTCCCGGGTGATCTCCTCGGGGCCGAGCTTGGTGTCACGGGCGTCGACCTCGTGCTCCTCGATGTGGATCGAGGAGAGGACGTCGTCCTGCACCAGGCGCTGGCTGAGGATGATCGCGTCCTCGTAGTTGTGGCCCTCCCACGGCATAAAGGCGACCAGCAGGTTCTTGCCGAGCGCCATCTCGCCCTTCTGGGTGGACGGACCGTCGGCGAGGACCTGGCCCTCGATGACCCGGGAGCCCTCGTCAACGACGACCTTCTGGTTGAAGGACGTGCCCTGGTTGGAGCGGGAGAACTTCGCCACCCGGTACGTGGTGTACGTGCCGTCGTCGTTGGCGACGGTGACGTAGTCCGCGGAGACCTCCTGGACCACACCCGCCTTCTCGGCCTTGATGACGTCACCGGCGTCGACCGCGCAGCGGTACTCCATGCCGGTGCCGACCAGCGGGGACTCGGCCCTGATGAGCGGCACGGCCTGGCGCATCATGTTCGATCCCATGAGCGCGCGGTTGGCGTCGTCGTGCTCGAGGAACGGGATCATGGCGGTCGCCACCGACACCATCTGGCGCGGCGAGACGTCCATGTAGTCCACGTCCGTGCCCGGGACGTAGTCGATCTCGCCGCCACGGCGGCGGACCAGCACCCGGGACTCGGCGAAGTGGTTGTCGTCGGTCAGCGGCGCGTTGGCCTGCGCGATGACGAAGCGGTCCTCCTCATCGGCGGTGAGGAAGTCCACCTGGTCGGTCACCAGACCGTTCTCGTCGACCTTGCGGTACGGCGTCTCGACGAAGCCGAACGCGTTGACCCGGCCGTACGACGCGAGCGAGCCGATCAGACCGATGTTCGGACCCTCAGGGGTCTCGATCGGGCACATGCGGCCGTAGTGCGACGGGTGCACGTCACGGACCTCGAAGCCGGCCCGCTCACGGGACAGACCACCCGGGCCCAGCGCCGAAAGCCGACGCTTGTGGGTCAGACCCGACAGCGGGTTCGTCTGGTCCATGAACTGGGACAGCTGGCTGGTGCCGAAGAACTCCTTGATGGAGGCGACGACCGGCCGGATGTTGATCAGCGTCTGCGGCGTGATCGCCTCGACGTCCTGGGTGGTCATCCGCTCACGGACGACGCGCTCCATCCGGGCCAGGCCGGTACGGACCTGGTTCTGGATCAGCTCGCCGACGTTACGCAGCCGGCGGTTGCCGAAGTGGTCGATGTCGTCGGTCTCGACGACAATCTGGCTGTCGTTCTCGCCGACCGTCTCGGTCTCCCCGGCATGCAGCTTGACCAGGTACTTGATGGTCGCGATGACGTCATCGGTGGTGAGCACACCGGCGTCGAGCGGCTGCTCCCCGCCGAGCTTCTTGTTGAGCTTGTAGCGGCCGACCTTGGCGAGGTCGTAGCGCTTCGGGTTGAAGTACAGGTTCTCGAGCAGCGTCTGTGCGGCCTCGCGGGTCGGCGGCTCGCCCGGACGCAGCTTGCGGTAGATGTCGAGCAGCGCGTCGTCCTGGCCCTGGGTGTGGTCCTTCTC
The DNA here is from genome assembly GCF_052245555.1 of Streptomyces sp. KR80. Classification (NCBI taxonomy): domain Bacteria; kingdom Bacillati; phylum Actinomycetota; class Actinomycetes; order Kitasatosporales; family Streptomycetaceae; genus Streptomyces; species Streptomyces sp. KR80. The sequence continues at coordinate 15,141 of NZ_JBQQCD010000007.1, read as the reverse complement.
CAGGGTGGCGCGCATGGACTCGTAGTCGCCGAACTCCTCGAGGATCTGCTCGGTGGTCCAGCCGAGCGCCTTGAGGAGAACGGTCACGGACTGCTTGCGCTTGCGGTCGATGCGGACACCGACCATGTCGCGCTTGTCGATCTCCATCTCGAGCCAGGCGCCTCGGGACGGGATGATCTTCGCGGAGAAGATGTCCTTGTCGGACGTCTTGTCGATGGAGCTGTCGAAGTAGACACCGGGCGAGCGGACCAGCTGCGACACCACGACACGCTCGGTGCCATTGATGCAGAAGGTGCCCTTGGGTGTCATGAGGGGGAAGTCACCCATGAAGACGGTCTGAGACTTGATCTCACCGGTCTCGTTGTTGGTGAATTCCGCGGTGACGAACAGCGGAGCCGCGTACGTGAAGTCGCGCTCCTTGCACTCGTCGATCGAGTTCTTCGGCGGCTCGAAGCGGTGGTCGCGGAAGGTGAGCGACATCGACCCGGAGAAGTCCTCGATCGGGGAGATCTCTTCGAAGATCTCTTCCAGACCGGACTTGGTGGGGACGTCCTGTCCACTCTCCAGGGCCGACTCGACGCGAGCCTTCCAGGCGACATTGCCGAGCAGCCAGTCGAAGCTCTCGGTTTGCAGCGCAAGGAGGTTCGGAACCTCGAGGGGCTCCTTGATCTTCGCAAAAGAGATGCGCAGCGGGGCGGTGCTGGCGCCGTTGTTCGTATTGGCAGTCGAGGCGTTGCGCGAGGCGGCCAAGAGGGGGTCCTTCCGAGGGCTCGGACTCACTACGCGCGTACCGGTCCAGTTCGACACACACCTAGGGAAATCCCAGGTCAGGGAGTTCATTCAGTAATGATCGAACGTGGGCGTGCCCCTGGTGACGGGCAGGGAGCAGCTAACAGGCAGCGCAAAGGGTCAGTGTAGCCACAAGGCCCACTGATGTCCAGAGCGCATTCCTGGAACAGCTGGGTGCCACTGCACAGCAGTTCCGATCTCGCCCTCCAGAAGGGGCATCCCCCGGAAGGCCGCTCCATCTGGAGGGGTGATCCCCTCATTGTTCTTCAACGCCTGCGGCAAGCCGCGCGCTGCCAAGCGCATATCGATACTGCCCTCTTCGTCTGCGATCCATGCCTCGGATCCTGGATCGGTGTGACGACGCGTCCTGAGAATTGCGCGCTGCGTGCCGTTCGTCAAGGCCCCCACCCCCTCGAGCCCTGCCGATATGCCCCTGACGGCGCGTGGCTTCCCAGGCCCCGCAGGCCGGGCAACGAAGATCACCATACCTGCCGCCGGGCGCCGGGCCAGGGACCTCATGCGGGAACACCCGAGGGCGATCACCCGTACGAGTGATCGCCCTCGGCTCAACGCGTCAGGAGAGGTCTTACTTGACCTCGACGGAGGCGCCGGCGCCCTTGAGGGACTCGGCGGCCTTGTCGGCCTGCTCCTTGTTGACCTTCTCGAGGACCGGCTTCGGGGTGCCGTCGACCAGGTCCTTGGCCTCCTTCAGGCCCAGCGAGGTCAGCTCGCGCACGACCTTGATGACCTGGATCTTCTTTTCGCCCGCACCGGTGAGGATGACGTCGAACTCGTCTTTCTCCTCCGCGGCGGCGGCCTCGGCCGGGACGCCCGGGCCCGCGACGCCGGCCACGGCGACCGGGGCGGCAGCCTCGACGTCGAACTTCTCCTCGAAGGCCTTCACGAACTCGGAGAGCTCGATGAGGGTCATCTCGCTGAACTGCGCGAGCAGCTCGTCCTGGCTGAGCTTCGCCATGATGGCGGTCCTTCCACTAAGTCGGCTGGTGCCGGATGTACAGCTTGTTGTTGGGCGGGCGTCGGGCCCGCTGCGACCGAGCGTGCGGCCACGCCCCGGGAGGGGCATGGATGGTGGTTACTCCGCGGACTCGGCCTCGGCGGGAGCCGGCGTGCCGGCACCGCCCTGCTCGACCTTGCTGCGCAGCGCGTCCGCGGTGCGGACGAACTTCGAGAGCGGGGCCTGGAAGGTCGCCGCGGCCTTGGCCATGGACGCCTTCATGCCACCGGCCAGCTTGGCGAGCAGCACCTCACGGGACTCAAGGTCCGCGAGCCTCTTGATCTCGTCGGCGGACAGCGCCTTGCCCTCAAGGACGCCCCCCTTGATGACGAGAGCGGGGTTCTCCTTCGCGAAGTCACGGAGCCCCTTCGCCGCCTCGACCGGGTCACCGGTCACGAAGGCGACCGCCGACGAACCCGCGAACAGATCGTCGAGCGTGGTGATCCCGGCCTCGTTGGCCGCGATCTTGGTCAGCGTGTTCTTCACCACACGGTACTGAGCGTTCTCACCGAGCGAACGGCGCAGCTCCTTGAGCTGTGCGACGGTGAGACCGGTGTAAGCGGTCACGACAGCGGCGTTGGAGTTACGGAACTTGTCCCGCATCTCCTCGACGGCTGCGACCTTGTCGGGCCTCGCCATGAGCCTCGGCCTCCTTCCGGGTGATTCGGACCGCTCGGAAGGGGCTCACACGACGAAACGCCCCGGGCGCAGGCGCACGGGGCGGAACTCAACCGGAACAGCAGCGCTCCGGGAGCTCTTCCACAGTCACCTACGCGGGCCGTCCGCAGTCAGCGGATCCTTCGGCAGCCGCACCCCTTTGCTGAGGCACAGCGACGACCGGCGGTCTTTGGCTTCTGTGGAAGAGTACGGGAACGTGTCGACGTCGAGCAAATCCCGCGATCAGAGACCGCTGCCGGCACCCTGCCGCTCGAGCTCCTTGAACATCTCGAGGAAGTCGAAGGTCTCGGCAGCCGACGGGGCCCGTACGTCGGCCTTGGCTCCGTAGTCCGAGTAGGAAGCCGAGATCTTGATCGTGCCCTCCGGGCTGTCGATGCCGATGTCCATCTTCACGGGGTAGTCATCCTCGTTGACCCAGACCTCGGTGTCGTACGCCTTGATGCCCGACTTCTTCATGTTGGCGAGGAGGTCCTTACGCTGCTTCTCGTCGAGCACGTCGAGGGACTTGTTGGACGCCAGCATCTCTTCGACGGTGAGGGTGCCCTTGTAGTGCTCGGCCTGCACGCCCTCGACCTTCTCCGAGCCCACGTGCTTGAGGTTGGGCGAGTCGAGCAGCATCGCCAGCTGCTGGGCCGGGTCCTGATTCATGTTCTCCATGCCCGCGGTCATCTGCGTCATGAGCTGCTCGTTCCCGGACTTCTCGGCGATCTCCGCGAAATCCAGCTTCATCCACCGCTTGCCGCCCATGTCCTTGGACGCCGTCGCGCCCAGGTCCATGTACATCACGTTGTCGCGCCAGACCATGCGGAGCTTCTCCGGAGCGTCCGGGTCGCTCGCGAACGCGCCGCCGCTCATGGTCATATCCATGACCGTCGGATCCCACCCCAGGACGCCGGACATGTTCATGTCGCCGCCGCCCTTCGTCGCCGTCGGCATCGACATGGTCATCCGGACCTTGGCCGACTTGGCCGCCGCGGTCTTCTGGTACGCCGCTGTGATGACCTGCGTGACCGTCCGGGCCTTCGGCTGCCCCCCGGCCTTCTCGTCACCGTTCTTGTCGTCGCCCTGACAGCCGGCCAGACCGGCCACGACGGCCGCGGCCGTCAGCGAGACGCCCACGCGCTTCCATGCGGACATGCTCATGCTCCACCCCGTTTCTTCTTCGCGTGTGAGTGCGATCGAACGGTAGCGCAGGCCTGTGACAGTCAGTGACGCCGTAGCAGGGCTGTGACAGTCCATGAGACGGCGTACAAGACCGGTCCCCGCACCTTGGCGGAGGTGCGGGGACCGGTTGGCTTGCGCGTGAACGTGCGACCGACGTCGGGATCAGACGGCGGCGGCGTCCTCCTCGACGAGGAGGTTGCGGGTGCGGTTGGCGTCCACCGGGATGCCGGGACCCATCGTGGTCGTGATGGTGGCCTTCTTGATGTACCGGCCCTTGGCGGCGGACGGCTTCAGACGGAGGATCTCGTCCAGGGCCGCGCCGTAGTTCTCCACCAGCGACCTCTCGTCGAACGAGGTCTTGCCGATGATGAAGTGGAGGTTCGCGTGCTTGTCGACGCGGAACTCGATCTTGCCGCCCTTGATCTCGGTCACGGCCTTGGCCACGTCCGGCGTCACGGTACCGGTCTTCGGGTTCGGCATCAGACCACGGGGGCCGAGCACCCGGCCCAGGCGGCCGACCTTGCCCATGAGGTCGGGGGTGGCGACGACGGCGTCGAAGTCCAGCCGGCCCTTCGACACCTCGTCGATGAGCTCGTCCGCGCCGACGATGTCGGCGCCCGCTGCACGCGCGGCCTCGGCACGGTCACCGGTCGCGAAGACCAGGACCCGGGCGGTCTTACCGGTGCCGTGCGGAAGGTTGACGGTGCCGCGGACCATCTGGTCGGCCTTGCGCGGATCGACGCCCAGGCGGAAGGCGACCTCGACGGTGCCGTCGAACTTGGTCGAGGAGGTGTCCTTGGCGAGACGGACGGCCTCGAGCGGGGCGTACAGGCGCTCCCGGTCGATCTTGGCGTCCGCAGCGCGGAAAGTCTTGCTGCGCTTCACTGCTGCTCCTATGGAGTATCGGAGTCGTGGTGCGGGCCAGCGCCTGGCCCTGCCACAGAGGGAGGTGGGGAAGTGATCAGCCTTCGACCGTGACGCCCATGGAACGGGCGGTGCCGGCGATGATCTTCTCGGCGGCGTCCAGGTCGTTGGCGTTCAGGTCGGGCATCTTCGTGGTGGCGATCTCGCGGACCTGGTCGCGGGTGATCTTGGCGACCTTGGTCTTGTGCGGCTCGCCGGAGCCCTTCTCCACGCCCGCGGCCTTGAGGATCAGCTTGGCGGCCGGCGGAGTCTTGGTGATGAAGGTGAAGGAACGGTCCTCGTAGACCGTGATCTCCACCGGCACGACCATGCCACGCTGCGCCTCGGTCGCGGCGTTGTAGGCCTTGCAGAACTCCATGATGTTGACGCCGTGCTGACCCAGCGCCGGGCCGACCGGCGGAGCCGGGTTGGCCGCACCGGCCTGGATCTGGAGCTTGATCAGCCCCGTGACCTTCTTCTTCTTGGGAGGCATGCTCTCTCCGGGTCCTAGTGAGAGGTGATTCGCCTCCGATCCGGATCATCCGGATGGAGGCATACCGCACAACGATAACGGGTATGGCTGTGCGGCCGAAAACCGAGCAGGTCAGACCGGCCCCTGACGTCCCGCAGGACCCGGGGAACTGGTCCGACCTGGTCGGAGATGGTGGGCGAAGAACCCGTCAGTTCTTCTGGATCTGGTCGAAGCTCAACTCGACCGGCGTCTCGCGGCCGAAGATCTCGACCAGGCCCTTGACCTTCTTCGAGTCGGCGTTGATCTCGTTGATCGTCGCCTGGAGGGTCGCGAACGGGCCGTCGGTCACCGTGACCGAGTCGCCGACCTCGAAGTCCAGCACCTGGACCTCGACCTTGCGGCTCGGTGTCGGAACACCGGCCTCCTCCGCGGCCTTCTTCGCGGCGGCCTCCTCGGCCTCCGGGGCGAGCATCTTGACGATCTCGTCGAGCGTCAGCGGATACGGGTCGTAGGCGTTGCCCACGAAGCCGGTGACACCCGGGGTGTTCCGGACGACGCCCCACGACTCGTTCGTCAGATCCATGCGCACCAGCACATAGCCGGGCAGCTTGTTCTGGCGTACGTTCTTCCGCTCGCCGTTCTTGATCTGGACGATCTCTTCCTCGGGCACCTCGGCCTGGTAGATGAAGTCCTCGACATTGAGCGAAACGGCGCGCTGCTCCAGGTTGGCCTTCACGCGCTTCTCGTAACCCGCGTAGGTGTGGATCACGTACCACTCACCGGGGAGGGTGCGCAGCTCCGCGCGCAGCGCCTCGACCGGGTCGACAGCGGGTTCCTGCGCCTCGGGAGCCACGTCCTCGGCGACCTCGGTGACCGCCGTGGCCTCGTCCTCCACGTGCATGGCGGCTTCCTCTGCCGGCTCGCCCGCGGCGGCGTCCGCAGCCTCGGCCTGGTCAACCTCGTCGGCCGCCTCGACGATGTCGGCCGCGGCCTCGTCGCCCTCGACGGGTTCAGTGGCATCGTTCAGGTTCGGGTCGTCAGACACGGTGGCTGCTTCTTCCTGACTTCAAGGGGTGGAACTGGCGGAGGGACCCTCGCGGACGCCCTCCGCGGGATCAGCCGAAGACGTACTTGACGGCCTCGGTGAATCCCCAGTCAATCACGGTCACAAGACCGATCATGATCACAACGAAGACAATCACCACAGTGGTGTACGTCGACAACTGGCTGCGCGTCGGCCAGACGACCTTCCGCAGCTCGGCCACGATCTGCCGGTAGAACAGCGCCAGTCGGCCCAGCGGGCCCTTCTTGCCGCGCTTGCCGCCGCGACGGCGCTTCCTCGCCTCGCGCTCGTCATCGTCGTCGGGACGACCGCTTTCAGGCGTTGCGGTGGAGCCAGGGGCTGCCGTCACTCGTCCTCACCTGAATCCCGGGTCGTGGCCGTGCCGCGCCCGGTGGAGCCGCACGGCGGTGCATGTCTGTACGTACTTTGCGCACACATTCCGTCGAAGAATGTGTGGAGCAGGGCCGGAGGGACTTGAACCCCCAACCGCTGGTTTTGGAGACCAGTGCTCTACCAATTGAGCTACGACCCTTTGTTTCCCCCAACGTACCGCATCCGCCCGGGTGCACGGAGTGCGCAGGGCGGAGCGACCGGTCAGGGCCAACGACGCATGAGTGTACGTGCTCTGCGGCCGGGCGTCGAACACGTACCTGCGGTTCCCCTTTTCGCGGCCGCCCGGGGCGCGTTCGCCCACCCCGCGATACCTGTGTGCCCCGCGCCTGCCGGGTCTGGGACGATGCAGTCATGACCGCTGCTACTCCACCCGCAACGTCCCCGACCGACCGACGGGTATCGGCCCGTATCGGCGCGATCTCCGAGTCCGCGACTCTCGCCGTGGACGCCAAGGCCAAGGCGCTTAAGGCGGCCGGCCGGCCCGTGATCGGCTTCGGCGCCGGCGAGCCTGACTTCCCGACGCCCGACTACATCGTCGAGGCGGCCGCGGAGGCCTGCCGCAACCCGAAGTACCACCGCTACACGCCCGCCGGCGGCCTCCCCGAGCTGAAGGCCGCCATCGCCGAGAAGACCCGGCGCGACTCCGGCTACGAGGTCGAGCCCGCCCAGGTCCTGGTGACCAACGGCGGCAAGCAGGCGATCTACGAGGCCTTCGCCGCGATCCTCGACCCGGGCGACGAGGTCATCGTCCCGGCCCCGTACTGGACCACCTACCCGGAGTCGATCCGGCTGGCCGGCGGCGTCCCCGTCGAGGTCGTCGCCGACGAGACGACCGGCTACCGGGTGTCCGTCGAACAGCTGGAGGCGGCCCGTACGGACCGCACCAAGGTGCTGCTCTTCGTGTCGCCGTCGAACCCGACGGGCGCGGTCTACTCGCGCGCCCAGGTCGAGGAGATCGGCCGGTGGGCCGCCGAGCACGGCCTGTGGGTGCTGACCGACGAGATCTACGAACACCTGGTCTACGGCGACGCCGAGTTCTCCTCGCTGCCGGTCGTGGTGCCGGAGCTGCGCGACAAGTGCATCGTCGTCAACGGCGTCGCCAAGACATACGCGATGACCGGCTGGCGCGTCGGGTGGGTCATCGGTCCGAAGGACGTGGTCAAGGCCGCGACCAACCTCCAGTCGCACGCCACCTCCAATGTCTCCAACGTGGCCCAGGTCGCCGCGCTCGCCGCCGTCTCCGGCGACCTGGAGGCGGTCGCGAAGATGCGCGAGGCGTTCGACCGGCGGCGGCGAACGATCGTACGGATGCTCAATGAGATCGACGGCGTGGAGTGCCCGGAGCCGGAGGGCGCGTTCTATGCGTACCCGTCCGTGAAGGCGCTGCTCGGCAAGGAGATCCGGGGCAAGCGGGCGCAGACGAGTGTGGAGCTGGCCGAGGTCATCCTGGAGGCCGCCGAGGTCGCGGTCGTGCCCGGCGAGGCCTTCGGTACGCCCGGCTACCTGCGGCTGTCGTACGCGCTGGGCGACGAGGACCTGGTCGAGGGCGTGTCGCGGCTCCAGAAGCTGCTCGGCGAGGCGCGGGACTGACTTTGCGGCTGAACCGCCGCCGCTTTCGCGGAGCTGGTTGGTCGCCGTAGGGGTTCCTCAATTGATGGTTGCTGTACGTAAGCGGGTGCCCGGTGTTTCCGGGCGCCCGCTTGCGTGTTCCGGCACGCCTCCGATCGTGGAAAGTGCCTATCGGGGCAGCAGGCGCATACGGCAAGATCTTGGGATGGAAAGCGTTCGTGACGTCCGGTTGCTGCCGAAGGCCCATCTGCATCTGCACTTCACCGGTTCCATGCGGGCCACGACCCTGCTCGAGCTCGCCGACAAGTACGGCGTCCATCTGCCCGAGGCGCTGAGCGGCGGCGAGCCCCCGAGACTACGGGCGACCGACGAGCGCGGCTGGTTCCGCTTCCAGCGGCTGTACGACATCGCCCGGTCCTGCCTGCGGACCCCGGAGGACATCCAGCGGCTGGTCCGCGAGGCGGCCGAGGAGGATGTGCGGGACGGATCCGGATGGCTGGAGATCCAGGTCGACCCCACCTCGTACGCGCCACGTCTCGGCGGGCTGATCCCGGCCCTGGAGATCATCCTCGACGCGGTGGAGAGCGCATCCCGGGACACCGGCCTCGGGATGCGCGTGCTGGTCGCCGCGAACCGGACGAAGCATCCGCTGGACGCGCGGACGTTGGCGCGGCTGGCGGTGCGGTACGCGGACCGGGGCGTGGTGGGATTCGGGCTCTCGAACGACGAGCGGCGCGGCCTCGCCCGCGACTTCGACCGGGCCTTCGCGATCGCCCGGGAGGCCGGTCTGCTGGCGGCGCCACACGGCGGGGAGCTGGCCGGGCCGAGCAGTGTGCGGGACTGTCTGGACGACCTGGCGGCGGGCCGGATCGGCCACGGGGTGCGGGCCGCGGAGGACCCGCGGCTGCTGCGCATGCTCGCCGACCGCGGGGTGACCTGCGAGGTGTGCCCGACCTCGAACGTGGCGCTGGGGGTCTACGAGAAGCCCGAGGACGTGCCACTGCGGACCCTGTTCGAGGCCGGGGTGCCGATGGCGCTGGGTGCGGACGACCCGCTGCTCTTCGGCTCCCGCCTGGTCGCCCAGTACGAGATCGCCCGGGATGCGCACGCCTTCGCCGATCCCGAACTGGCGGAGCTGGCACGTCAGTCGGTCCGTGCCTCCCGGGCGCCCGCGGACGTACGGGAGCGACTGCTCGGTGGGATCGACGCCTGGCTGGCCGGCTGATCGGCGCTCGGCCGGCGGCCGGAACGGCAGCCGCTCAGAGGCTGACGCCGACGGTCACCGGCTCGTTGACGAGGGTGACGCCGAAGGCCTCGTGCACGCCGTCGCGGACCTCGCGGGCGAGGGCGAGGAGGTCCTCGGTGGTGGCGGTCCCCCGGTTGGTGAGCGCCAGGGTGTGCTTGGTGGAGATACGGGCCGGACCCGTGCCGTAGCCCTTGGTGAAGCCGGCCTTGTCGATCAGCCAGGCGGCGGAGGTCTTCGTCAGACCGTCGCCCGCGGGATAGGCGGGCGGCGTCACATCGGCGCCCAGGCGGTCGGCGACGCGGGCGAGGAAGGCCTCGTGCTCGGCCGCGTTCAGGATCGGGTTGGTGAAGAAGGAGCCCGCGGACCAGGTGTCGTGGTCCTCCGGATCCAGGACCATCCCCTTCCCGGCGCGGAGCCGCAGCACCGCGTCACGGGCGGCGGCGGCGGGGACCCGGTCGCCCGGCGTGACGCCGAGTGTGCGGGCCAGCTCGGCGTACTTGACGGGGCTCGAGAGGCCGCCGGCGTCCTCGAGGACGAAGCGGACGCGCAGGACGACGAAGCGCGTGGGGTCGGCTTTGAAACGGCTGTGGCGGTAGGAGAAGCCGCAGTCGGCACCCGGGATGGTGACGGTCTCGCCGACCCGGCGGTCGTAGGCGATCACCTCGGTGACGGTCGAGGCGACTTCCTGGCCGTACGCCCCCACGTTCTGGATGGGGGTCGCACCCGCGGAGCCAGGGATTCCGGCGAGGCATTCGACGCCCGCGAGTCCCGCCTCGACGGTGCGCGCCACGGCGTCTGACCAGTTCTCGCCCGCGGCGAGCTCGAGGTGGGTCCGTCCCTCGGCGCGCTGCGTGGCAGACCCCAGCTCGAAGCCGGTGGTGGCGATGCGCAGGGCGGTGCCGTCGAAGCCCTTGTCCCCGATGACGAGGTTGCTGCCGCCGCTGATGATCAGAAGCGGGACGTCGGCCGCGTCGGCTTCGCGCACGGCGGCGATCACCTCGTCGTCCGTGGTGGCGGTGACGAGGCGGGTCGCGGGGCCGCCCAGGCGGAAGGTGGTCAGCGGGGCGAGGGGGGCGTCGAGGAGTTCCTGCACGGAGCAAGGGTACGGGCGTCCGACGCGTCGGTCGCTCCGCGGGGTGCCGGTGGGGCTGCGCTGGAGCCGGGTGACGGTCAGGCGAGGCGGACCAGCGCGCGGGACATGCCCAGGACCTTCTGGCCCGCGCTGACGGCCGTGAGGTCGACCCGGACCGTACGGTCGTCCAGCTTGGCGGCGATCTTGCCGCTCACCTCGATGGTCGCTCCCCGCTCGTCGTCGGGGACCACGACCGGCTTGGTGAAGCGCACCCCGTACTCGACGACCGCTCCGGGGTCGCCGACCCAGTCGGTGACCACGCGGATCGCCTCGGCCATCGTGAACATGCCGTGCGCGATGACGTCGGGGAGACCGACCTCCTTGGCGAACTTCTCGTTCCAGTGAATGGGGTTGAAGTCGCCGGACGCCCCCGCGTAGCGAACGAGGGTGGCGCGGGTCACCGGGAACGTCCGGGCCGGCAGGTGCGTGCCGACCTCGACGTCGTCGTAGGAAATCTTCGCTGCCACCGGGATCAGCCTCCCCTTGTCTCCGTCGGGGACGCGTCCGCCTCGGCGGGGCGCGCCACCAGCATCGTGTGCGCGGTGACCACGTGTTCACCCTTGTCGTCGTGGACGTCGCCCCGGACGGACAGCACATCGTTCCCGGCCATTGATTTGATCGACTCGATGGTCGAGGTGACCGACAGCCGGTCGCCGGCATGGACCGGGCGTGAATAGACGAACCGCTGGTCGCCGTGGACGACTCGGCTGTAGTCCAGCCCGAGCGCGGGGTCCTCGATGACCTGGCCGGCGGCCTTGAAGGTGATCGCGAAGGCGAACGTGGGCGGCGCGATCACATCGGGGTGACCGTAGCCTCTGGCCGCGTCCGGATCGGTGTAGACCGGGTTGGTATCACCGATCGACTCTGCGAACTCGCGGATCTTCTCCCGGCCGACCTCGTACGGCGGGGTGGGCGGGTAGGACCGCCCGACGAAGGACGGGTCGAGCGCCATGGCTGCTCTCCTGGAACATGCAGCGGCCCAAAGGGCCTCGATGCGGGGTGGTGGTCGGTGGGGGCACTCCCCCAGCAAACGCCGGGGGTACCCCCACCCAGCGTTAGCTGGGGGAGGGCGGCGAACAACGCGAGGCCGCCCCCGCTGTGGGGGGCGGCCTCGCGTATCAGCCTGATCTATCGCGTCTCGCGGTGCGCGGTGTGCGCGTTGCAGCGCGGGCAGTGCTTCTTCATCTCAAGACGGTCCGGGTCGTTGCGCCGGTTCTTCTTGGTGATGTAGTTCCGCTCCTTGCACTCCACGCAGGCCAGCGTGATCTTCGGGCGGACGTCGGTGGCAGCCACGTGAGTGCTCCTTGACCGTGGGGCCTCCCCAGGGCACCAGCCCGAGGGATGGGTGGATGAACGCAGGAAAGAGTAGCCGATCGAAGGACCGACCCCACAATCGGCTACTTGCAGTAGCGGTGACCGGACTTGAACCGGTGACACAGCGATTATGAGCCGCTTGCTCTACCGACTGAGCTACACCGCTTCGATGTGTGCGTACCCCGCCCGCGGACGGGACACTCGCACATCAGAGCCCCAATACGGAATCGAACCGTAGACCTTCTCCTTACCATGGAGACGCTCTGCCGACTGAGCTATTGGGGCGAGCGATGAAGACATTACACGCTCGGCCTCCGAAGGTGAAATCCGTATCGGTCCCCCCTTGTCCGCCCGTTGCCCACCACACCGGTACGACTATTCGCCTCCTCCTCGAAGCCGTCCCCGCCTCGCCATAGGCTCGTTCCGCACTGTGTGATCTTGGCGGCGCGACCGCCCGGCGGTGACCCGAAACCCTGCAGGAGCGCGATGCCCGAAAGCCACCCGCAGCAACCCCCCAGGCGTAGCGGTGCGGTCCCGGACCCCGGCGCCCTGGTCCTGTGCGGTGCGCGGCTCGCGGACGGACGCACCGTGGACGTTCGGCTGTGTGCCGGGCGCATCGAGGCCGTCGGTACGGCCGGGAGCCTCGCCCGGGGCGGCCCGGCTGCCGCCGAGCCACGCGCGCGCGTCGACCTCAGCGGCTATCTGCTGCTGCCGGCGCCCGCCGAGCCGCACGCGCACAGCGACACTGCGCTGACCGCCGACACCTGCGGCCCGGTCCTGCACGAACCCGAGGATGTTCAGCGACGTACCACCGAGGCCGCGCTGCTGCAGCTCGGCCACGGGGCGACCGCGCTGCGCACCCATGTCCGGATCGGAGACGTGCCGGGGCTCAGCGCGCTGGAGGCCGTACTGCAGGCGCGGCGCGCACTGCGCGGGCTGACCGAGCTCACGGCGGTCGCGGTGCCCCGGATCCTCACGGGGGCAGCCGGCGCGGACGGGCTCGCGATGCTGCGGGACGCGGTGAAGATGGGCGCGACGGTCATCGGCGGCTGCCCGGACCTCGACCCGGATCCGACGGGGTACGCCGAGACGGTCCTGGATGTCGCCGCCGAGCACGGCTGCGCCGTCGATCTGCACACGGAGGGTGACGACCCGGCGCGGCTCGCCAGGCTCGCGGCCATGGCCGGCAGGCTCCGGCCGGGGGTCGTCCTCGGACCCTGTGCGGGCCTCGCTCGGCTGCCGCAGGACGTGGCGGGGCGGGCGGCCGACCAGCTGGCGGCCGCTGGAATCACGGTCGTCTGCCTACCGCAGGGGGACTGCGGTGCGATGGAGGAGAGCCAGGGGCCCGGCACGGCTCCGGTGCGGCTGTTGCGGGCAGCGGGGGTACGGGTCGCCGCCGGGAGCGGGGCGCTGCGGGACACGGCGAATCCGGTGGGGCGCGGTGATCCGCTGGAGGCGGCGTATCTGCTGGCCGCCCTGGGCGGGGATCGACCGTCGGTGGCGTACGAGGCGGTGAGCGGGCAGGCCCGGGCCGCGATGGGGCTGCCGGAGGTACGGGTGGAGGCCGGCTTTCCCGCGGAGCTGCTCGCGGTGCGGGGCGAGGGACTTGCCGGGGTGCTGTCCCTCGCGTACAGCCGGATCGTGGTGCACCAGGGGCGCGTGGTGGCGCGGACGAGCGCGGTGCGGGAGTACTGCGACTCGGCGGTGGTGGCGGCGCTGGATCTTCCCCGGCAGGCGCAGGGCGGTTCGTGACGAGGGTTCGTAACGAGGCGTGGTTCCGGGGGGTGCGGCGTGGTTCCCGGGGTGCGCCCCGGCCGTACGGCGTACGGTCGGAGACATGCGCATTGTCATCGCTGGTGGTCACGGTCAGATCGCGCTGCGGCTCGAGCGGTTGCTCGCCGGGCGCGGGCATGAGGTCGCGGGACTGATTCGCCGTCATGAGCAGGCGGCCGACCTGCGTGAGGTGGACGCCGAACCCGTTCTGTGCGATCTGGAGCAGGCCTCGGTGGAAGAGGTGGCGGCCCATCTGCAGGGCGCGGACGCGGCGGTCTTCGCGGCGGGCGCGGGGCCGGGGAGCGGCGCCGCGCGCAAGGACACAGTGGACCGGGCCGCCGCCGTGCTCTTCGCGGATGCCGCGGAGCGAACCGGTGTGCGGCGCTACATCGTGGTCTCCACGATGGGCGCCGACAGCGAGCCGCCGCCGGACACCGATCCGGTCTTCGCGGCCTATCTGCGGGCCAAGGGCGCGGCCGACCAGGACGTACGGTCGCGGGAAGGCCTGGACTGGACGATTCTGCGGCCGGGCGTGCTGACGGACGAACCCGGCACGGGCCTGGTTCAGCTCGCCGAGCGCACCGGGAGAGGCCCGGTGCCGCGCGAGGACGTCGCGGCCGTGATCGCCGCTCTGCTGCAGGAGCCCGCCACGATCGGGCGCACGCTGGAGCTGATCGGCGGCACGGTCCCGGTGGAGGAAGCGGTCCGGGCGGCAGCCAAGCACTGAGCCCGGGCCCGCTCCAGCCGGGATGCGTCCGGCGGGAGCGGGCCCCAGGCTAGGGACATGGACGGACAGGACCCGCCCGTGGTCGTGCACCCTCCCCCAGGGGGCACCTCCCGGGCCGTTAGGCCCAGGGGGACTACCGCTGGGTGGGGGTCCCCCCGGCGAAGCCAGGGGGCGTGCCCCCAGCTCGAAGGCGCGCGCCGCGTGACGATCCGCGGGCAATCGGTCGGCGAGGCGCACTCGCTGCGGGATGTGATCGAGTTCCTGCGCGTGGCCGGGCTGGACGAGAACGTCGTCCGGGCCGATGACCCGGACCTGATCGAATGGCGCGGCGGCGGGCCCGCCGACTGGCCCGAGGAACAGGTCTAGCCATGGAGCCCAAGGAAGCCCCCATCACCCGGGACGAACGTACGGTCCTCCGCGCGATCTCCGACTTCCTGGACACCAAGCCGCCCGTCTTTCCCCACACGGCCGATCTCGTACGGGCCACGGGCCTGCCCGAGGCGGACGTGACAGAGGCCGTGCGCTCACTGGAGCGTCTGGACTACATCGTCATCGAGCCCCCGAAGTTGGGCGGCACAGGCGAGATCACCCACATCACCAGGACCGGCCAACACCACTTGTGAGGCCCCCGCCGGTCAGGGCCGTCGCCGGCCTGGCGGCCTCCCGGAACGTGCCGATGAGTGCCACCCACGGCACGTGCGAGCGAGGCGCCCCTGGGCGCCGTCAGGAACGAGAAATGCCCCCGACCAAGCAGTAGGTCAGGGGCTGTTCCCTCGGTGTGGCGGGTGCAGGGTTCGAACCTGCGTAGGCGTAAGCCGACAGATTTACAGACCCCTGGCGATGGACGATTAACAGGCCGCTGACCTGCGGCGAAAGTGATGCTGCGGCGCCCATGCCCCTTCG